>JANXUE010000293.1 GCA_025352005.1 Frankiales bacterium | reverse complement strand
GCCCGTCTACGACGCCGGCACCGACACCTCGGGTCGCCCCTGGGTCGTCATGGAGTACGTCGATGGGCAGACCCTCGCGGACGCGATCCGCCGGGGACCGCTCTCGCTGCGCCGGGTCACCGAGGTGGGGATCGCCGTCGCGGACGCCCTCGAGCACGTGCACTCGCAGGGTCTCGTGCACCGCGACGTCAAGCCCGCCAACGTCCTGCTCGGACGCGGCGGCAGCATCAAGCTCACCGACTTCGGCATCGCCCGCCTCGTCGATGCCGCGCGCGTGACGTCGACCGGACTGATGGTCGGCACCGCGTCCTACCTCGCGCCGGAACAGGTCACCGGCCAGCCCGTCGGGCCCTCCGTCGACGTCTACGCGCTTGGGTTGCTATTGCTGGAAACCCTTACCGGACAACGCGAGTACGACGGTCCTCCGGTGGAGGCCGCCATGGCCCGCCTGCACCGCGAGCCCGTCCTGCCGGCGTCGCTGCCTGCCGGCTGGTCATCGCTGCTCGCCGCGATGACGGCCCGGGAGCCGGCCGACCGCCCTACTGCCGGCCAGGTCGCCGTCGCCCTGCGGGGGCTGCTCAACGGTGAACGCACTGTCGCTCTGCCCGCCGCGACGACCTTCCTGCCGGTGGTGCCTGCGCCGTCCGTGACGACCGGTCAGCTCCCGGTGGCGGCGCCCCGTCGTTCGCGCAAGGGGCTCCTGGTCGGGCTCGGGCTGCTGCTGGTCGCCCTGGTGGCCGGCGGGGTCGTCGCGTCGCAGTCCGGCTCCACGGCCACGCCGCGCACCGTCAACCCGGTGAGCAACGACCTCCCGGCCCAGCTCAAGGCCGACCTCGACAGCTTCGTGCAGCAGGTGGAGGGCCGATGAGGCGCCTGCTCGCGGGGACGTCCCTGGCCCTGCTGCTCGCCGGGTGCGGCAGTGGTGGGCTCACGCCCGCGCAGACACTGCAGGACAAGACCGCGGTCCTGGTCGACGAGGCCAATGCCAAAGACCTGCCCAACCTGCGCCGGGCCATCGACGACCTGCGGGCGACGATCACCTCCCAGCTGCAGGCCGGCACGATCTCGGCGGCCCGGGCCACGGCGCTGCGGCGTCTGCTCTCCGCGATCGAGCTCGACGCGCCGCTGCTCACGGCCACGCCCACGCCCTCTCCCACGGCCTCGCCGACCCCGTCGCCCACGCCGTCGCCCACGCCGTCCCCCACGCCGCCCCCCACCACAGCTGCGCCCACGACCGCCCCGCCGACGGCCACCCCGCCGACGTCGAGCCGGGGTGTCGGACGTGGCCACTCGAGCGCGAGCAGCACGCCCTAGCCGGGCGCTTCGCCGGTGGACGTCCGTGCCAGCTCGTGCGCCGTGCGGTGGCCTTCCGGCGTACCCGCTGTGTCCTAGGAACTCAGGTGGGTGACAGCGCCGAGGCTAGGACGCAGGGGGTTGGTGGTGGGCGGACCTGTCGAGCTGGGGCAGGCCTGGGTTTGCTCCTTTAGGCCGGGCCAGGGAGGCCGACGTGCTTGGCGACGAACGCCAGCTCCACGCGCATCTGCCGGATCCGTTCCTCGACGACCAGCGAGCCGTGGCCGGCGTCGAAGCGGTAGACCTCGACCTCCTTGCCGAGCGCGTCGGCGGCGCTGAGCCAGTTGTCGATCTGCCGGATCGGGCAGCGCGGGTCGTTGGCGCCGGCCAGGACCAGGACCGGCACGGACACGTCCTGGACGTAGGTGAGTGGTGAGCACCTCGCGTAGACCTCAGGAACGTCGTCGGGGGAGCCTCCGAACAGTGACCGGTCGAAGGCGCGCAGCGGCTCCATCTCGTCCTCGTAGGCAGCGACGTAGTCGGCGACGGGTACGGCGGCGACGCCCGCCGACCAGAGCTCGGGCTGCGTGCCGAGGCCGAGCAGAGTGAGGTAACCGCCCCATGAGGCGCCGGTGAGGACGCAGGTGGACGCCAGCCCGGAGGAGACGGCCCACTCCCGGACGGCGGCCAGGTCCTCGAGCTCGGTCAGTCCGGGGCGCCCCTCGATAGCGTCCCGCCAGGCGGCCCCGTAACCGGTGGATCCGCGGTAGTTCACCTGCACGACAGCGCATCCAAGGTCGACGTAGGCCGCGCGGTCGGCCTGGAAAAGGTCACCGTCGTGGGCCGTCGGTCCGCCATGGACGAGGAACACCGTGGGCACGGGGCCGTCGCCAGCGGGCCGTCCGATCAGCGCGTGCACCGGACCGCCGGGGCCGTCGACCCACACGTCCTCGACGGGCACGGACGCGGGCGCGACCGGAGCCGGCGCCTCCAGGATGACCGCCCCGGAGGTCGAGCGGATGACGCGTGGCTCGGCGGCCGAGGACCAGGCGTACTCCACGGTGCCGTCCGGTCGGGGGGTGGCGTCCAGGACCGTCCCGTCTGGGGTGCCGACGTCGGTGACGGTGCCGTCCAGGGTGACGGTGTGCAGGGTCGCCCGGCCGCTGGTCTCGGCGACGACCAGCAGCCCGCTGCCGTCGACCAGCCAGTCCGCCGACAGGTCCCCGGCAAGCGGGACCACAAGGCGCTGGACCTCGCCGGTCACAGGGTTCCAGAGCAGCGGCTCGGGCCGCCCGTCCTTCTCGTGCAGGGCGAGCACGAGAGTGCCGGACGGGTCGAAGCTGACCCCGTGAAGCCCGAAGCCGTCGCCGTCCCACAGGTCCCCGACGACCTCGCCGTCGACCGTCAGGACCCGCAGGGCCGGGTGCCGTGAGTCGCCGTGCTCGGAGTGCTCGATCAGCACCAACCGGTCGTCCTTGGACAGCGCAGCAACCTCCGCGTCGGACTCACTCGTGTAGAGGACCTCGGTCCCGGAAGGCCGGACGACGTAGACGCTGGAGCCGTCGTCGGTCGACACGCCCACGACCGACAGGGCCCGGCCGACCTCGCAACCGGCGCTGTAGCCGGCCGGGACGCCGGGTGCGGCCTCGACAGCCGCGCCGCCGAAGAATGGCTGCCGGCGCCACCCGCCGTGCTCGTCGCCGTCGGTGTCGTCGAACCACCACAGCCACTCGCCGTCCGGTGAGGGGTGGCCGTCGGCCGTGCCGTTGGGTCGCGAGGTGGCAAGGGTGGTGGCCCCGGTCGAGCGGTCCCACGTGTAGAGCTCAAAGGTCCCGGTCACGTTGCCGCTGTACACGCACCGGTCGGGCGCGTCCTCTGCCCACTCCGGCAGCGACACCCGCGGCGCCCGGAAGCGGTCCTCCCAGGTCGTCACAGGACCGACCAGCTCAGGGAGCCGCCCTCGTCCTCATACGACATCTCATCCAGGAAAGCCCTGGCGCTCAGGGCTTCTGCCGTCGCCAGCGCACCTACACCGGTGACCTGCTGTGAGGCCGCGACGAGGAACCGGGCAGTCATGCCGTAGACATCGCGGACCCGCACCAGCACCCGCACCTGCTGGCCGTCGGCGCGCACGACCGACCAGGTGCGCGCCACCGCCTTGCCGCGGTCCAGCGGCGACGGCCCTTCGGGCAGCCGGTTCGCCCAGCGCCGGATCAGCGGCTTTGCCAGCTTCGCCAGCCCACCCGTGTACGGCGAGACAGGGCCGATCACCTGAGTGAACCGGGTGGCGACCGACGGCGCGGCGATCCCGGTGCGCACCGTGGCGTGTGGCAGCCGGAGGGGCACCGTGAGCTCCTCACCCCAGGGCAGGGCGACCGCCGTGACGGGCCCCTCCTCACCGTCGACCACCAGCCGCCCGAGGTGGACCCTCGTCGCAGTGAGGGCACCGGCGATGCTCTGCGCCGTACCGCGACTGGGCTTGCCACCAGCCAGACCGTAGACGACGTCGACCTCCGTCGGGGTGCGGCCCAGAACCTCCTGCGCGACGGCCGCGCCGAGGTCACCGGGCAGGTAGTCGAAGCCGCAGGCCGGGACGAGAGCCGGGCCGGAGCCCCGGAAACGGCGGTACACCTCGGCCATGAAGGCCGGCTCCCCGGTCGAGTCGACATACGGCGTGCCGGTGCGCGCCGCGGCCTCCACGACCGGCATGCCGAGCTGCATGAAGGGGCCGACGCAGGTGATCAGGACGTCCACGCCGTCGAGAAAGGCGTCGAGGCTCGCCGGGTCGGCGAGGTCCACCAGATGCCGCTCGCCACTGGACGGGACTTCCGCGAGGCGGGCCTTGGAGCGGCCACCCACGCGATGCACGAGACCTTTGCGTTCGAGTTCGGCGGCGGTGAGCCGACCGGTGTAGCCGGTGGCGCCCAGCAGGGCGACGGTGCGCGTCATAGGAGCCAGCGTAGGCGTCATGTCGGGCTGTCCGAAGACGGCTCCCGCCCGCACCGACGTCATCAGAAAAGAAGTAGACCGAACCTGCAGATTGCAGGTCCGGCCGCTTCCGATGTCCTCAAGGTCCTGAAGATCAAAATCGTCGGGGTGACAGGATTTGAACCTGCGGCCTCTACGTCCCGAACGTAGCGCGCTACCAAGCTGCGCCACACCCCGATGGTGCGAGGCGAGCCTAGCGGACAGGCGGGGCGGCTCCCTACCGGGAATCAGCCCCCGACGATCGAGATGAGTGGGCGGGACGAGCCTCGGACTAGCCTGGCGGGCATGGGACAGCTCAAGGACCGCCTGCAGGGCGACCTCACGACCGCCATCAAGGCCCAGGACGAGCTGCGCCGCGCGACGCTCCGGATGGTGCTGACCGCGATCGGCAACGAGGAGGTCGCGGGGACCTCCGCGCGCAAGCTCACCGACGACGAGGAGCTCAAGATCGTCGCGCGTGAGGCCAAGAGGCGGCGCGAGGCGGCGGAGGCATTCACCTCCGGTGGCGCCACGGACCGGGCGGCTCGTGAGCTGGCTGAGGAGGGCGTCATCAACACCTACCTGCCCGCGCAACTGTCGGAAAAGGAGCTGGTCGCGCTGGTGGCCGAGGCGGTGGCCGAGACCGGCGCCAGCGGGCCGCAGGCGATGGGTCAGGTCATGAAGGCCGTCGGCGCGAAGGTCGCCGGCCGGGCCGAGGGCGGCCGGGTTGCTGCCGCCGTACGCGCCGCTCTGGCCTGATCACCTCGTGAGCCAGCGGACCAGTCCCGGCTAGGGCTTCTTCGCGGGGGAGACGGTCGGATTGGGGGTGCCCCGGGGCGGCTTGCGGGGCGGCAACGGCGAAGGGGGCGGCGGTAAGCCGGGCGTCACGCTGGGCGTCGGAGACGGGGTCACGACCGGCGCCACACCGTTGGAGGGCCGGATCGTGACTGTCGAGCCGGTCGGGGCCAGGGCTCCCGGAACGGGGAGGGTCGCCCCGATCGCGCCGGCCGGGATCGGGCCGGCGGCGACGACGCCGCCGACGGTCACGGCGAAGCCGGCCTGCCGCAGGATGTCCGACGCCACCGCCACCGACTGGCCGAGGACGTTGGGGACCGCCGTCTTCTGCCCCAGGCTCACAGCCAGGTCGGCGCCCGGGAAGTCCAACACGGGAACGCCGGCCAACGCGCCGATCATCGTCGAGCGCCAGATGGCGGCCGGGATCGTGCCGCCGTAGACCTGCTTGTAGTAGGTGCCGTTGATGACGACCTGGGTCATCGCCGCGGGCGTGGACTTGCCGACCCACACCGCGGTGGACAGCTGGGGGGTGTAGCCGACGAACCAGGCCGCTGTGCTGCTGTCGGTCGTGCCGGTCTTGCCTGCGGCCGGGCGACCGATCGAGGCGCTGGCGCCGGTGCGGTTGGGGGCAGGGCCGTCGATGACGCCGCGCAGGATGGACGTGACGGTGTCGGCCACCGCCGGCTCGAGGGCCTGGGTGCACGGGTCGTTCTTCAGGGTGAGCGGCCGGCCCCCGGCGTCGGCGATCGAGATGACCGGCCGGGGCGGGCAGTACAAGCCGTGCTGTGCGAAGGCGGCGTAGGCGGCCGCCATGGCCAGCGGGCTGACCTGGGGGCTGCCGAGCACGAACGACGGGTTGGTCTTGGGCAGAAGCTGCGGGGCCCCGGTCGCCAGGTTGCGCACACCGAGGGCCTCGGCCAGGCCGGGCGGCGTGACCAGGCCGGTGCGCTCCTCGAGCTGGATGAAGTAGGTGTTCACCGAGTCCCAGGTGGCAGACACCATGTCGAAGGTGCCGGCCTCGCCCTCACCGCCGGCGTTGTTCACCCCGCACTCGCCATTGACGATGTACGCGAACGCCTTCGGGCAGTACTTCGGCGGGGCGTAGAGCGTCAGGTGCTCCGAGATCCCCATCTGCAGGGCCCGCGCCAGCACGAAGGTCTTGAAAGTCGACCCACCCTGGAAGCCCACGGAGCCGCCGAGGGCGTAGTTGACCTTGGTCTGACCCAACTTGTCGCCGAAGACCCGGTCGACCGCCATCGCCCGGACCGCCCCGGTGCCCGGCTCGACCGTGTCGGCTACGGCCACGGCCTGGAACGGGTCGGACGCGGGGACCTTGCTGTCCACGGACTGCTGTGCTGCCGCCTGCACCTGTGGGTCCAGGGTGGTCCGGATCGTCAGGCCGCCGCCCAGCAGCCGCTCCTGCCGTTCCTGCCGGGTGTCACCGAGGGCCGCGCCGGCTTGGCCGTACACCAGGTAGCGCAGGACGTAGTCGCAGAAGAAGGCGGCAGTAACCCCCGGCGCCTCGCAGCCGCTCTTCTGGTTGACGACGTGCAGCCGCAGCGCCACGCGGGAGGCCTTCGTCGCGTCGGCTTGGGTCAGGTAGCCCAGCTGCTGCATCCGCGCCAGCACCGTGTTCCGCCTGATGACGGCGGCCTTCGGGTGCGCGGACGGGTCGAAGCGGCGCGGGTTCTGGACCATGCCGGCGAGCAGGGCGCCCTGCGCGAGGGTCAGCTTCGAGACGGGGATCCCGAAGTAGTGGTTGGCCGCCGTACCGATGCCGTAGACGCCGCTGCCGTAGTAGGCGATGTTGAGATAGCCCTCCAAGATGTCGTCCTTGGACATCGTGCGCTCGAGGTAGAGCGCGTACTTCGCCTCCTGCAGCTTTCGTTTGGCCGTGCGCTCGACGGCGGCCTTCTGGCCAGCCCGGGTGCGGGCCTGCTCGATGAGCATGTTCTTGACGTACTGCTGCGTGAGCGTGGACCCGCCCTGCTGCACCGAACCGGAGCTGGAGTTCCGGGCGAGCGCCCGCAGGGTGCCTTTGATGTCGATGCCGCGGTGCTGGTAGAAGCGGTTGTCCTCGATCGCGATCAGCGCCTGGCGGGCCTGAAGTGGCACCGACGTGAGCTTGACCTGGACGCGGTTCTCGGTGAACAGCGTCGCGAGCACGTTGCCGTTCTTGTCCAAGATGCGGCTGCGCTGCGACAGCGACAGGGCGGGCGGCTTCTCCGGCAGGACGTTGAAGTCCTCCGCGGCCCCCTTGCCGAGCAGGCCGAGACCCCCGATGAGCGGAAAGGCCAGTCCGGCCAGCACGACCCCGGCGACCACGCTCACCACGAGCGCGAGCGCCACCCGCACCAGTCCAGGAGTCGACCTCACAGGGGGCAGCCTACGTCGGGGGCCGGAACATCACCGGTAATGCCCGAGTCGTCCAGATCGTCCGAGATAGCCCACAGGGACTAGTCGGAAACGGTCCTTTCGGGTCGTGCGCAAGTTACTGGCCAGTTCGTACCTTTTACCTCAGCGCCTCGTGAATCGTGGTGACCCCGCTTCGACCTCCTTGACAAGGACCGCGCTGACCATGCGATCTGCCGAGACGCTGCACGACTGGACCAGCATGGCGGCGTGCAACGCTGCCGACCCGGACGACCTTTTCGTCTCCGGGGCCGCCCAGAACCGCGCCAAGGCCGTCTGCCAGGCCTGCCCCGTCCGCACCGAGTGCCTTGCGGACGCCCTCGACAGTCGCGTCGAGTTCGGCGTCTGGGGCGGGATGACCGAGCGCGAGCGCCGGGCGCTGTTGCGCCGTCGTCCGGAGGTCACGTCCTGGAAGGCGTTGTTCAGCCAAGCCAGGGCCAGCGTTCTCCAGCAGGGCGCAGCCTCCTAGCCACCCCCGGCAGGTACCTCGTCCAGCCGGCTGCTCAGCCCGCAGCGAGGTCGGCGCCCACCGACCGCAGCCCGTCGAGGTCGTGCACGTCCCCCGGTTGGGCAGCGACCTCGACGACGGCCACGCTGGGGTGTGCACTCGTGAAGCGCTCCTGCAGGCGGGCCTCGCGCTGCGACAGGGCGAGCCGCTCGGCGTGCAGACGGAGCACGCCGGCCGTCAACGACGTCGGGTCGAGTTCCTCGGCGGCAGCGAGCGACTTTTGGGCCGTCAGCCCGGCCGCCGCCGAGTGGTGCACCCGGTTGACGACCAGTCCGGCGAGCGGCATCTGTTCGGTCGCGAGCCGCTCCACGAAGTACGAAGCCTCGCGCAGCGCGTCGCGCTCGGGGGTGGCGACCACGACGAAGGCCGTTCCTGGGTCCTTGAGCAGGTCGTAGGTGGCCTGTGCACGCTCGCGGAACCCGCCGAACATCGTCTCGAGCGCCGCGATGAACTGCGACAGGTCCTGGAGCACCGAGGCGCCGATGATCCTGGTGATCGCGCTGGTGAAGACGTTGAAGCCGACCGTGACGACTTTCAGGTACGCCTTGCCACCGGCCTTGGCCGGCGCCAGCAGGACCTTGACGAGCCGGCCGTCGAGAAAGGTCGTCATCCGCTCGGGCGCGTCGAGGAAGTCCAGCGCGGACCTGGTCGGTGGGGTGTCGACGACGATCAGGTCGTAGGTGCCTAAGGCGCGGAGCTGGCCGAGCTTCTCCATCGCCATGTACTCCTGGGTGCCGGCGAAGGAGCTGCTGAGCGCCTGGTAAAAGGGGTTGTCGAAGATCTGCTGGGCCTTGCCCGGCTCGGCGTGCGTCTCGACGATCTCATCGAAGGTCCGCTTCATGTCCAGCATCATCGCGTCGAGCGAGCCGCTGCCCGTGACCTGGACGCCCTTGACGGCACGGGGGATGTTGTCGAGCTCGGTCAGGCCCATCGACTGGGCCAGCCGACGGGCGGGGTCGATCGTCAGCACGACGGTGCGCCGGCCGCGCTCAGCGGCCCGCAGTGCCAGCGCCGCGGCCGTGGTGGTCTTGCCGACCCCTCCGGACCCGCAGCAGACAACGATCTTGGCGGTCTCGAGCACGTGGTCGATGTCGAGCTTCGGCGCGCTGCCCTTCACGGTGCGGGCCATCAGGCGAGCCCCTGCTCGATCAGCATCCCGGCCAGCTCGTACAGCCCGCCGAGGTCGACGGCGTCAGGCAGCAGTGGCAGCTCGTACGACGGTTGGTGCAGGTCCGCGAGGGCGTCCCGACCGCGTTCCTCCAGGGCCACCCGGGCGGCATGCTCGCCGGCCTCCGCGGCGAGGACCGGTGCGAGGGCAACATCGAGGCCCACGCTCACCAGCCCACCAGACAGGGCAACAAGGTCGAGCTGGCCACGCTCGGCGGCGAGCAGGTCGGCAGGCGCGAGAGCAGGCGTGCGGACGGCGTTCACGATCACCCCACCGACGGGAAGGCCGAGGGAGGTGAGCTCGGCGACGGCGTCGAGGGTCTCCTGTACCGGCATCTCCTCCAGCAGGGTGACCAGGTGCACGACGGTCTGCGGGCTCTTGAGCAGCGCCATCACACCGTCGCTCTGGGTCTTGAGCGGTCCCACCTTGGCCAGGTTGCCGATCTCGTGGCTGATGTTGAGAAAACGCGGGACCCGTCCGGTCGGGGGGGCATCGACCACGACGGCGTCGTAGGCGGGCTTGCCGCCCGTCTGGCGCACGACGGCCTCCTTGACCTTGCCGGTGAGCAGGACGTCCTTCAGGCCGGGGGCGATGGTCGTGGCGAAGTCGATCGCCCCGATCCGACGCAGCGTGCGAGCCGGGATGCCCGTGGGCGACAACCGGTAGAACATGTGGAGATAGTCGAGCAGCGCCTGCTCGGGGTCGATCGCGAGGGCATAGACGTCACCGCCATGGGGGGCGACGGCGATCTTGCGCTCCTCGTAGGGCAGGGGAGCGGTGTCGAAGAGCTGGGCGATGCCCTGGCGCCCCTCGACCTCGGCGAGCAGAACCTTCTTTCCGCCACTGGCGAGCGCGAGGGCCAGAGCGGCGGCGACCGTGGTCTTCCCCGTGCCACCTTTGCCGGAGACGACGTGCAGCCGTGCGCGGGGGAAGTCGGCCATAGCTGCGAGCGTAGGTCGTGGCGCGGTCGGTGTGCGCCTCAGGACCCTGAGCTGTGACACATCTGGCAAGCAGCAACGGCCCACCGGCTGGATAGGCTGGCGTGCATGACCACGTGGGAGTACATGACGGCGCCGCTGCTCATCCATGCGACGAAGCAGATCCTGGACAACTTCGGCCAGGACGGCTGGGAGCTGGTCCAGGTCGTGCCCGGCCCGAACCCCGAGCAGCTGGTGGCGTACTTCAAGCGGCCGCGGCCGTGAGCCACCTCGCCCGCCTCGCCGAGCTCGGCATCGTGCTGCCGTCGGTCGTTCCCCCGGTCGCGGCCTACGTCCCGGCAAGCCGCACCGGCAACCTGGTCTTCACCAGCGGGCAGCTGCCCATGGTGCAGGGTGCGATGGCCCACATCGGCCTGGTCGGTGGACCGGTCACGGCCGAGCAGGCCAAGGAGCTGGCCCGGGCCTGCGCGCTCAACGCCCTCGCCGCGGTCGACGCGCTGGTGGGTCTCGACAACGTCGTACGCGTGGTGAAGGTCGTGGGCTTCGTGGCCAGCGCACCCGGCTTTACCGGCCAGCCGGGGGTCGTCAACGGTGCCTCGGAGCTGCTGGGCGAGATTTTCGGCGATGCCGGCCAGCACGCCCGGTCCGCGGTCGGGGTCGTCGCTCTGCCACTCGACGCCCCGGTCGAGGTCGAGATCATCGTCGAGGTCGCGGGCTGATCTCGTGACGCGTCCCGCCGGTCTGCGCGAGCTAGAGGAGCTCGCGCGCGCCTTCCACCGCGGCGAGAAGACCCCGGCGCCACCGCGGCACGCCTCGACCGTCATTCTGCTGAGGGACTCACTGGGCGGGCCGGAGGCGTATCTGCTGCGCCGGGTCAAGGGGATGGCGTTTGCGGGCGGGATGCACGTGTTCCCGGGAGGCTCGGTCGACCCCGAGGACGCGCAGGCAGACATCGCGTGGGCCGGTCCGCCGGCCGCCCGGTGGGGCCGCTGGTTCGGCGCCGACGAGCCGTTGGCCCGGTCGCTGGTCTGTGCCGCGGTCCGCGAGACCTTCGAGGAGTGTGGGGTGCTGCTCGCCGGCGCGTCCGCCGACCACCTGCTCGAAGACGTCTCCAACGACGAGTGGGAAGCCGAACGCGCAGCCCTGGAGGCCCGGGAGCAGTCGCTGTCGCAGCTGCTCGCCCGGCGCGGGCTGGTGCTTCGCACCGACCTGCTGCGGCCGTTCGCGCACTGGATCACCCCGGACGTCGAGCCCAAGCGTTTTGACACCCGTTTCTTCCTCGCCGAGCTGCCGGCCGGCCAGGTGTGCCGCGACGTCGGCGGCGAAGCCGATGAGCGCCTATGGGTCCGCGTCAGCGACGCCCTGGAGCAGGGCCTGACGCTGATGCCGCCGACGCACACGTCGCTGTCGGACCTCGGTTCTTACCCCGACGTGCGGACCGCCCTCGACGCTCCACGGGAGGTGACGTTGGTGGCTCCCAAGCTGGTGGTGCTGCCGGACGACAGCGTGCGCTTCGCGGTACCCGGGGATCCGGACTACCCGGACTGATGCGGCAGGTCACACCGTCAGCCGGGGTGGTGCTCGCGCCCAACCCGGGGCCGATGACGCTCGAAGGCACCAACACGTGGGTGCTCCGCGAGCCCGGTCACCCCGACGTGGTCGTGGTCGACCCTGGGCCGCTCGACGAGGGGCATCTGCAGGCCGTCGTGGCGACCGGCAACGTCGCGCTGATCGTCTTGACCCACGGCCACCACGACCACAGCGCGGGCGCGCAGCGGCTGCACGACCTGACCGGAGCGGACGTGGTCTCGCTCGATCCGACCTTCACGATCGGCGGTGCGGCCCTCACCCGGGACGGCGAGAGCTTCGGGGCTGCCGGGGTCACCCTGACCGTGGTGCACACCCCCGGGCACAGCTCGGACTCGCTGTCGCTCCACCTGGCGGCCGACGACGCCGTCCTCACCGGCGACACCATCCTGGGCCGCGGCACCACCGTCGTCGCGCACCCCGACGGCGTCCTCGCTGACTACCTGCGCTCGCTGCAGCGCCTCCAGGAGTACGGCGCAGCGACCGTCCTGCCCGGGCACGGCCCGGAGCTGCCGCACGCGGGGGAGGTCGCGGCGTTCTACCTCGCGCACCGGGCCCAGCGGCTCGAGCAGGTCCGTGCCGCCGTCGCCGCGGGTGCCTCGACGCCCCGCGAGGTGGTGGAGACCGTCTATGCCGACGTCGACCCAAGCCTGTGGGTGGCCGCCGAGCTGTCGGTGCTGGCCCAGCTGGACTACCTGCGCGCCCCTGGACCTGTCCCAGCGGACGGGCACTGAGCGTGACCCGAAGGTCAGCGGGCCCGGCGCGCCAGCCGGTCGCCGTCGAGGATGGTCAGCGCGCGCGAGTCCACACGGACCCACCCACGGGACGCGAAGTCGGCGAGCGCCTTGTTCACCGTCTCGCGGGAGGCTCCGACCAGCTGCGCCAGCTCCTCCTGGGTGAGGTCATGGTGGACGCGCAGGCCGTCGGCCTCCTCGGAGCCGAAGCGCTCCGACAGGGCCAGCAGCTGCTTCGCCACCCGGCCGGGCACGTCGGTGAAGATCAGGTCCGCGAGCGCGTCGTTGGTCCGCCGGAGCCGACGGGCCAGCACTCTGAGGAGCTGCTCGGCGATCTCGGGCCGGTCGGTGATCCACGGCCGTAGGGACGAGTGCGCCAGCGAGCCGAGCCGCGCATCAGTCACGACCGTGGCGGTCGCGGTACGCGGACCGGGGTCGAACAGGGACAGCTCGCCGAACATGTCCGACGGGCCCATGACGGACAGCATGTTCTCGCGGCCGTCGACCGCGCGGCGGCCGATCTTCACCTTGCCCGCGAGCACGATGTAGAGCGTGTCGCCGAGCTCTCCCTCGGCGAAGACCGTCTCGCCGCGGCCGTAGTCGCCGTAGTCAAGGGACGCCGCGACCGCCTCAGCAGCCTCCTCCGCGATCCCCTGGAACAGCCCCGCATTGGCAAGGACCTCGTCCACGCTGCGTGCCTCCCCGCCGATGTGTCGAACGCTTGGTCCCGGAGTCTGGCAGATCACACGACCACGTCACAGGCGTAGGTCACGAGAACACGACAGGCGGGACGATGACGGACGAGTTCGTGACGGTCAGACCCGTGGCCGACCGGGCAGTATTCGCGACGGGCGCTGGCGTCTCCAGTACCGCTCGAGCGCTGGCCCATAGCCCTGGCTCACGAAGGTCTCGACTTCCTCCGGCCGGGCCGTGGCGAGGAACGTGGCGAGCTGTTCGCTGACGGCGTCCACCCGCAACGGCCGCTCCACCCGCTCCATGGCGAGCATGAGGCCGAGCAGGAACAGCGGCAGCAGCAGACCGAGCAGCAGGACGGACATGGCGCAGGTGTGCCCCGATCCTGGGTCTCGAAGCGCCGGGTGGGTGACCGACGTGCCTACGCGGAGACGGCTCGCCGGACCGGCTGGACGGGCAGGGCCGTCAGGCACAGGTCGGGCTCGTCGCGGTAGCGGGCAATCAGCTCCGAGGTGGCCGCACCCAGACGCTCGTGCAGCGCCTTGCGGTACCGCGACAGCTGGTGCTCGGCGGCGTGGAGCCGGCCCTCGAGGGCGGCGATCGCGACGCTGTCGGTCGGGTCGACCTCGTGTTCCCACAACCCGGCGAGGTCAGGCAGGACCGGCACGTCATCGAAGGCGATGATGTCGACCAGCGCTTGCCGACCGGCGCCCACGCGGGCCTCAGTCAGGACGGGTTTGAGGCTGGCGCTGGCCACGTCGCTGCCGGCCCGGACGACGTCGAGGCGGGCCTGGATGATCCGGCGCCAGTAGGAGACGTTGCTTTCTTCGGCGGCGAGCACCTTGCGATATTCGCGGAGGCCGTCGATTGTGAGATGGGCGTGCACGACGGATCGTTCGGCGGCGGGCCGCACGACCTGCCTGCGAGGAGCGGCCTGCTTGGGGGGAGTGAGCACAACTGGACGCCCGGCCATGGCCAGGGGCGTGCTCTGCGGGTCCATGGCACTCCTTACGCATGGTCACTCTCTGTAACCAGTAAGGAAGGGGTCGTCACGAAGGTGCAGGGGCTTGAGAGAGATCACCGGAATGGGTGAGTGGCGGGGATGTAGGCAGTTCCCGCAGTGCCCGTACGGGTACCTCCACGTAGGGTGATCACCATGGTCAGAGCAAGTGAGGAGTCCCCTCTCGCGCTCACCCGTCGCGCACGCCGGACGAACAAGGAGCTGGCGGCGACCTACCCGGACGCGCACTGCGAGCTGGACTTCACGACACCGCTCGAGCTGGCCGTCGCGACGATCCTGTCGGCCCAGTGCACCGACAAACGGGTCAACGAGGTGACGCCAACGCTGTTCGCGGCGTACCGGACGGCGCAGGACTACGCCGGCGCCGACCGGGCGGTGCTCGAGGAGCAGATCCGCAGCACCGGGTTCTTCCGGAACAAGACGACCAGCCTGATCGGCTTGGGTGCAGCGCTCGTGGAGCGCCATGGCGGTGAGCTCCCCAGCCGGCTCGAGGACCTCGTCACGCTGCCCGGGATTGGCCGCAAGACGGCCAACGTCGTCCTGGGCGACGCGTTCGGCGTACCGGGGCTGACCGTCGACACCCACTTCGGACGGCTGGTACGTCGGTTCGGCTGGACGTCGCACGAGGACCCCGTCAAGGTCGAGACCGTCGTAGGCGGGCTGCTGCCGAAGGCGGAGTGGACGCTGTTCAGCCACCGGGTGATCTTCCACGGCAGGCGGGTCTGCCACTCCCGGACACCCGCGTGCGGTGCCTGCGCGATCGCGCGCCTGTGTCCGGCGTACGGCGAGGGTGAGACCGACCCGGTGAGGGCCGCGAAGCTGGTCCGTACCGAAGGGTTCTTCCCGCCCGCCGTCGCCTCCCCGGCCGGCGCCGGGTCATGAACCGCTCCCGGCTGGCCGGCCTGCTCGTGGTCCTGGTGGCCCTCGTCGGGGCGGTCGCGTACGGCTCCCAGGGAAAGGCAACGACGGCGACGAAGGACACCTCGCTGGTTGCGCTGCAGGCCGCCGTGGCCCTCGCCCCGTGCCCGACCGGCATCGGTGCCGCGTTCCCGAAACTGACCCTTGCCTGCCTCGGCGGTGGCGCCGCGGTCCGCCTCGACGGTCCGGCCAGTGGTGTCCCGACCCTCGTCAACATCTACGGCTCGTGGTGCGTGCCGTGCCAGCGCGAGATGCCGGTGCTGGTGGCCTTCTCCAAGCAGGCCAGCGGAAAGGTCGCGCTGCTCGGGGTCGACACCGAGGACGAGCCTCGCCTCGCGCTGCTGTTCGCCAAGGACGTCGGACAAACCTGGCCGGCGGTGGTGGACGACGACAAGGTGGTGCTGCGGCGCTACGCCAGTGGGCCGCCGGTGACGCTGTTCGTCGACGCGAAGGGGACCGTCGCGCACGTCCAGGTCGGAGCCTTCACCGGCGTCGCGCAGATCGCGACGCTGGCAAAGACCTACCTGGGGGTGAGCGTGTGATCCCGGCCTGGCTGCAACCCTTGGCCGACGCCATCCCCACCGTGACGGCAGAGCACTTCACCCGCTTCCTGCCCCCCGAGGAAGGCGGTCGGGACAGCGCGGTCCTGATCTTGTTCGGCGAGGGACCTGACGGTCCGGATCTGCTGCTCATCGAGCGGGCCCACACGCTGCGCTCGCACGCCGGCCAGCCTGCCTTCCCGGGCGGCGCCCAGGACCCGGACGACGCCCACTCGACGGCCGCGGCGCTGCGCGAGGCCCAGGAGGAGGTCGGCCTGGACCCTGCCTCCGTCGAGGTCCTCGGCGTGCTGCCTGCCCTGTGGCTCCCGCCGTCGGGCTTCGTCGTACACCCGGTCGTGGGGTGGTGGCGCGAGCCGCACCCTGTCGACGTCGTTGACGCCGGCGAGGTGGCGGCGGTCGTGCGGGTCCCGCTGAGCGAGCTGACCGACCCGGCGCGTCGCTACCGCATCGGGCACGCGAATGGCCTGATCGGCCCGGCTTTCGAGGTGCGTGGCCTGGTGGTGTGGGGCTTCACCGCCGGGTTGATAGCGGGGATCCTCACGCTCGCCGGCTGGGAGCGGCCGTGGGACACCTCGCGCATCGAGCAGCTCGACCCGGAGACCCTCCGGCTGGCCCTGAAGACCTGGCAGACAACAACCGAGGAGACCCACCCGTGAAGCGCACCCTGATCGCCCTGTCCGTTGCCGTGCTGCTGGCCGGCTGCGGCAACAGCAGCAGCAAGGCCAAGGACAACGGCGCCGTCACCACCGAGGGGGCCGGGTCAGCGCAGACCGCGACGGTCGGCATGACCGACAAGCTGCAGTTCGCCCCGACCACCGTCAACGCCAAGGTGGGCACCGTCACCCTCAACGTGCAGAACGAGGGGCAGACGCCCCACAACCTGACCTTCGACGACCCGGCGCTGGGCAAGACGAAGACGGTCAGTGGCAAGCAGACGCAGTCGCTCAAGGTCGTCTTCGACAAGGCCGGCACCTACACGTTCGTGTGCACCTTCCACTCCGGCATGAACGGCAAGGTCGTCGTGTCCTAGCCAGGTCTTCCTGGGCAGGTCCGCGGTCCTCTCCCGGTTGTCTCGTAGGCTCGCCCGATGCGTGGAGACCTGTTGGACGTCATCTTGCTCGCGGCCTCCCTGCTGTTCGCGGTCTCGGGCTACCGGCAGGGCTTCGTCGTCGGGGTCCTGTCGTTCTTCGGTTTCCTCGGCGGCGGCATCCTGGGCGCGAAGTTCGCCCCGGACCTGGCCCGTACCAGCCTTCTCTCGGGCTTCCCACGTACGACGACCGCGGTCATCACGGTGTTCGTCGCCGCCTCGCTAGGCCAGGTGCTCGCCACCGTGGTCGGGTCCGCGGTCCGCAACAGGCTGATCTGGAAGCCCGCGCGGGTGGTGGACGCGGTCGCCGGCGCCGCGGTCAGCGTCGTGTCCGTGCTGCTCGTGTCGTGGCTGGTCGGCACGGCGGTCGCCTCCTCGCCCTTCACCGGCCTGGCCGGGCAGGTACGCCGGTCGGCGGTCCTGGATGTCGTGGACCAGGCGGTCCCGGGCGGCGCGAAGGGGCTGTTTGCTTCGTTCCGGAAGCTCATCGACGACCGCGGGTTCCCGGAGGTCTTCGGCGACCTGGTTCCCACGAAGGTCCGTCCGGTCGACCCCCCTGACCCGGCCCTCGCCCGGTCGGCCACGGTCACCGCCGTGCGAAGCAGGATCTTTAAGATCACCGGGGTTGCGTCGTCCTGCTCCAAGCGGATCGAGGGCTCGGGCTTCCTGTTCGCACCGGAGCGGGTCATGACCAACGCGCATGTCGTGGCCGGCGTCACGCGGCCCAACGTGGAGGTCGGCGGTCAGCGGCGGGCGGCGACGGTTGTGCTCTACGACCCCGACCGTGACATCGCTGTGCTGGCCGTCCCTGGCCTCACGGCAAGCCCGCTGAGCTTCGCCGGCGCGGCCAGGACCGGCGACAGTGCCTTGGTCATCGGTTACCCGCAGGACGGT
>JANXUE010000102.1 GCA_025352005.1 Frankiales bacterium | reverse complement strand
GCCGCGGTGCGCATCACCGCCTAGGGGTGGCAGCACCGAGGGCGGACTGCGCACGCAGTGCGCCCTCGATGCTTTGCGAGAATCTTTCCCTGCAGCACGATAGTTTGCTGGTCACCCACTCTTCCCCTGAGTGTCGCCGGCCTACGCTCCCGGCGGCAGTGGCGGAGCGTGCCGTCGCCGTTGTTCACAACAGGTCCACCCGCACGTGCTGTAGCGGCTATGCCAGGCTTGACCTGGTCAGAACCGACGGTTTGGGCTCTGCTGATGCACCTTAAACGTAACGGGGCATGCGCGGGAGTCACAGGTGGCCGGGCAGGTGGCGCTGTTGCGATGGATGCCGTCGACGCAGAGCGTGCGGTGGTGGTGGGGGTGTCTTGAGAGGCACGCATCGCTTCTCAGGACTTCGAGGTCCCGGGCGACAGGAACCTGAATGGACTGAAAGACAGAATCTGAACGGGAGACATCCACGCTGTTCCCGTTGCTAGTTATAACGAAGTGGAAGCTGCCAGTCGTCGTTAACGTCGCCACGGCTCAAGGCCTTGTGCTGAATTGACGGAGTGGTGGAGCGTAGGTCGACCAGGGGCGCCTGACTTGCCCCAGTGACGCAGCCTGCGGTGACGGCAGGTTCCTCTCAACTTTCTGTGAAGACGCAGCCCGGGGATCCCGCGGGGCCTACGGAAGGGTCCCCTAGGCCGTGGGCCTTATGCCCGGCAACCCGGCTTCCGTCGTACGGCGAGCCGGCGGGCGTCACAGGGCGACCGTTGAGCAGCAGCACCACGGGGGATACGGCGGTCGCAACTGCCGTCGTAGATGAGCCGGTCGGCGACACCAGCAGGGCCGTGCCGACAGCCGCACCGGTACCGGGCAAAACACATGGCAACCTCCGCGGCCTCGCTGTTACCCCCTATGCCACCAGCCTGCTCATGACCACCGAGTTGGAACAGGTCGTAGCGGGGGTCGCGCCAGCGTCAGCAGCCATGCCGTCCCTGCGGAGCTGTCGGCGCGAATCGGTGACGACGAGGCCGCGACTGTGAAGCCGGCGGCCTTGGGCCCGGTGCTCGAGCGCCCTGGGAGCGCTCCTCGCTGTCGACGGCCAGGGTGTTACCGCGACGACCAGCTGCCCGACCACGGGACAGCCGTCAGTCCTGAGTGCTGGTGGGCCGAGCGGCACGGGGGTTGCCGTGGGTGGCACGGCCGGCGCTTCGGCGCATGGCGCGCTTGCGGTGACAGTAGCTGAACTGGTGCCCCAGGCTGGCGGTCAGCCTGCTGCTGACGGCGGTCGCCCTCACGGTTCTCGCCGCGCGACGTTCACGCGCAGGACAGGTCGGATCCGGTCATAGGTCGTCTTCGCGAGCGACCGTGGGAGGGTGCTGATCATCGGACATCGCGGGGCCGTCGCCAACGACTCCCCCGAGAACACCCTGGCCTCCGTCGACCGTGCCCTGCGCGAGGGCGCCGACGGTGTGGAGATCGACGTCCGGCTGACCGCCGACGGCGTCCCGGTCTGCCACCACGACCCGGGCCTGTGGCGGACGGCCGGCGACGCCCGGCACGTTGTGTCCCTCCGCGCGGCGCAGCTCCCGCGGGTGCACGGGCACGCCGTGCCCCGGCTTGCCGAGGTGATCGATCTTGTGGCTGACCGCGGCCGCCTCGTCGTCGAGCTCAAGACCCCGCGCTGGCCAGCCGGCGCCGCCCACGCGACCGTCAACGCCGTCATGACCGAGCTCTCGCGGCACCGGCTGCATGACGTCGTGGTGAGCTCGTTCGACCGGCCGCGGCTGCTGCGGGTCCAGGGCTACAGAGCGCCGGTGCGGACGGCTCTGCTCGGACGCCCCGGCCTACCGCTGGCGGTACTGCTGCGCCGTGCCGCCCAGGACCGGCACGAGGAGGCGCACGCGCACGTCGCGTCACTGCTGGGTCGGCTCGAGCTGGTCAGACCGGCTGCGCAGCAGGGGATCTCGGTGTCCGGCTGGACCGTCAACTGGCCGTCGGAGCTTGCCCGGCTGCGGGACGCCGGCGTAGCAGCGGCGATCTGCGACGAGCCCCGGCTCGCACGAGCGGCTCTCCCGCCCCGCCCGCTGGCCACCGCCAGCTGAGTTGCCGACAGCTGAGTTGATTCGGGGTGGCAGTTACTCGGTGTCCTTCTGCTCCTCGTCCAGCCAGTCCAGCCGGCGCAGGACGACCCCCTCGCGCATCGCCCACGGGCAGATGTCGACGCGCTCCACGCCGAAGGCCGTGAAGGCCTCAAGGGCCACGAGGGCTCCGGCCAGCAGCTGGGGAGCACGTGAGACCGAGACGCCCGGAAGCGCGCACCGCTCGGCGATGGTCATCGGCGCGACCCGGTCGACGATGGCTTCGAGCCCGCGCCGTTTCAGCTGGCGGTGCACCCGAGGTCCCAGCGCGTACGGTGCCGCGCCGTCCAGCCGGGCCAGCGACCGGAAGGTCTTCGACGTCGCCACGACCCGGTCCGGGACGCCTTGTGCCTGCACGGCGGGGATCACCTGCGCCAGCTGCTGCCACACATGCTCGCGGAGCGCCG
>JANXUE010000267.1 GCA_025352005.1 Frankiales bacterium | reverse complement strand
CCCTCGCGCTGCTCGTGGTCAGCGCCATCGCGGTCGGTGGGATCTACCCCGCGATCGTGCAGAAGTTCCAGGTCGCACCCAACGCGGTGGTGAAGGAGAGCAAATACATCCAGCGCAACATCGACGCGACGCGTACGGCGTACCAGATCGCTGACACCAAGACGACGCAGTACAGCGCGGTCTCGACGGCGACGAAGGGCGCGCTGCGTGGCGACACGGGCACGATCCCCAACGCCCGGCTGCTGGACCCCAACCTGCTCGGCCCGACCTTCAAGCAGGCGCAGGGCATTCGCAACTACTTCAACTTCAACACCTCGCTCGACATCGACCGCTACACGATCGCGGGCAAGACGCAGGACTACGTCGTCGCGGCTCGCGAGCTCGACCAGTCGCGGCTGCGCTCGGACCAGCAGAACTGGATCAACCTGCACCTGACCTACACGCACGGCAACGGCCTGGTCGCGGCGCCGGCCAACCTGCAAGGCGAGAACGGGCTGCCGGTGTTCACCGTGCGGGACGTGCCGCCTGTCGGTGGCGACGGCAAGGCTCCCGCTCCTGCCTTCGTGCTGGGCAACCCGCAGATCTACTACGGCGAGCAGTCGCCGGACTATTCGATCGTCGACACCAAGCAGGCCGAGATCGACGGCCCCGGCAACGACAAGGACAACCAGGCGACGACCCACTACGCCGGCCCGGGCGGCATCAAGCTCGACAGCGGCTTCCGCAAGCTGCTGTACGCGGTGAAGTTCAAGGAGAAGAACCTCCTGCTGTCCGGGGCGCTTACCTCCAGCAGCAAGCTGATGTACATCCGTTCGCCCAAGGAGCGGGTTGCGAAGGTCGCGCCGTTCCTGCAGCTCGACGGCGACCCGTACCCCGCGATCGTTGACGGCCAGCTGCTCTGGATCTTGGACGCCTACACGACCAGTGCCGGTTACCCGTACTCGCAGCGAACCCAGCTCGGGGAGGCGACCACCGATAGCCGCACCTCTGCTGCCATCAACACCGAGGTCAATTACATCCGCAACTCGGTGAAGGCGACGGTCGACGCTTACACCGGCAAGGTGAAGCTCTACACCTGGGATGAGAAGGACCCCGTCCTGAAGACGTGGAAGAGCGCCTTCCCCGGCGTCGTGCTGCCCAAGTCGGCCATCAGCACCGACCTGCGCAGCCACCTGCGCTACCCCGAGGACTACTTCAAGGTGCAGCGCGAGCTGCTCGCGAAGTACCACGTCACCGACCCCACCGTGTTCTATGGCGGCGAGGACTTCTGGCAGATTCCCAGCGACCCGACCCAGGACGCGACCCAGGTCCTCAACGGTGAGGTCTCCGTGGGCTCGGTCAAGGACAACAGCGGCCCCGCGCAGCCGCCGTACTACGCCCTGCTCCAGATGCCCGGTACGTCGGCCCCCACGTTCTCCCTGACCTCCACTTTCGTCGCCACGAACGCCACGAACCTCACCGCCTTCGCCGCCGTCTCCTCGGACCCATCCGACTACGGTGACATCCGGGTCCTGGTGCTTCCTAAGGGATCTGTCATCGCCGGACCCGGCCAGGTGGCGAACCAGTTCGAGAGCAACACTGTCGTCTCCAAGGCGCTGTCCCTGTTGCGTGGCGGCGGGTCCGAGGTGGTGCTCGGCAACCTGCTGACCCTTCCCGTCGGCAACGGCCTGCTCTACATCGAACCCGTCTACACCCAGGCCAAGAAGGCCCCGAGCTACCCGATCCTGACCAGCGTCATCGTCAGTTTCGGCGACAAGATCGCCTACGAACCGACCCTGGCCGCGGCCCTTGACCAGCTGTTCGGGGCTGGCTCCGGCGTCGTCGTACCGACGCCCACCCCCGGCGGGACTCCCTCGCCTGGTCCTGTCGTCGGCACCAATGTCTCCCAGCTGGCCGCCGACGCCCAGAAGGCCTTCGACGACGCCTCCACCGCCCTCAAGGCCGGCGACTTCGCCGGTTACGGCCGTGCCCAGGACCGCCTCAAGGCTTTGATCGCTCGGCTCGCCACCGCGGCCGGCACCCCGGGAGCCCCTGCCTCGCCTTCCCCGTCTCCGTCTGGTTGAGCTCGTTTGAAGCCCACGCCCGGGTGACGTAGGGTGGAGCTACCGACGCGGGGTGGAGCAGCTCGGTAGCTCGCTGGGCTCATAACCCAGAGGTCGCAGGTTCAAATCCTGCCCCCGCTACAACGCATCATCCCAGGTCAGGCCCTTGATCTTCGGATCGAGGGTCTGATCTGGTTCCAGGCCTGTTCCAGATGTCGTATGAAACGAGCGTGAGGCGCGAGAATCGCCTGGCAGCGGCTGGTACTGGCCGGCACCGAGGACGCCGCCGGGGTCCGCCGTGGATGCGGAGTTCTGGAACGCGAGCGTGAATCGTGTCATTTAGAACCCAGAGGTCGATGTGCGTTCCGACGTGCTGCTACGGCCCGGACGTCGCAAAGCACTTGGTGTCGCGCGAAGTGGTGCGAGACCCTTTCTGGAGTCGTGCACTCGGCCGACCGGACGTTTGGCAGGGCGCCCCTGATGCGGAGACCTTGCGTCGGACGGCTCTCGCAGGATCTGATGGGGGGGTGTTGTGCACCTGACGAGTGACACCCACTTCAGCCACGCGAACATCATCCGTTACTGCGACCGGCCGTTCTCGGATCTGACGGTCATGAACGAGCGACTCGTCGACGCGTGGAACGACCGGGTCCGGCCCGACGACGAGATCTGGCACCTCGGTGACGTCGCGATGGGACGGATTGAGGAGTCGCTGTTGATCATCCGCCGTCTGCACGGACGCAAGTTCCTCGTGCCCGGCAACCATGACCGGTGCTGGCCAGGTCATAAGAAGGTCGGGGACTGGCCGGAGAAGTACACCGCGGCAGGTTTCACGCTCCTGCCGCGGACCACGACGCTGACCCTGGCCGGTCGGGAGGTGCTGCTGTGCCACTTTCCCTATCGCGGGGACAGCCGCGATGTGGATCGCTACCGCGAAGAACGCCCCGCTGACGAGGGGCGCTGGCTGCTGCACGGGCACGTCCACGAGAGATGGCGGCAACGCGGACGCCAGATCAACGTAGGGGTGGACGTCTGGGACTACGCCCCGGTGTCGCTGGAGACCATCGAGGGCGTGATCCGATCAGGGAAGGCTGACCTGGACCGGTCGGGCAACCCGGCCCCAGCGTGCGATGCGGACACGCCTGAAACGGGAACGAGGGACCAGGGCGGCTCAAGTGGGAGGTCCAGCTCCCGGGTGAGTGGACAGTGAAGTCCGAGCCCACGGCCAGGGATCGGGCGCCGCGACTCAAACCTAATAGTACGGCTTCTAGTAATAGAACGAAGATTGCCGTACTATACTGTTTTCCGTACTTTCGAGGGTCGTGATGGCAGTGACGCGGCGTGTCCAGCAGGGGTTGCGTGCTGTGCTGCCGCCGGGAGTGGCACTGAAGGCTGCCGATGTCCCTGGAGATTCCGGGGATGTGCTGGTCCACGTTGCCGGCGTGCAGGCACGGGTGCGTTGGTTGGACCGTGGCACTGCCAAGCTGGTCGAGCAGGCCGCGAAGCGCCGGCCTGTTCCCGATCTTGTGATGGCCCATGAGCTGTCGTCGTCTGGCCTTGCCGCTGCTAGGGCTGTCGGTGTTGGCTGGCTGGATGAGTCCGGGGGAGCGGAGTTCGCCCTCGGGAAGGTCGTCGTGGCGCGCAGCTCTGACCGGACCAGGTCGGCCCCTCGCCGCCCGGTCGGCTGGACGCCGGCAACCTTGGGAGTCGCCGAGGCCCTCCTGATCGGGGTGACGCCGACGGTCAAGGCACTACGCGAGATCACACGCGCCTCGCCTAGCACGGTCGGGACGGCGCTGAACTTCCTGACCAGTTCAGGCTTGCTCACGGCGGTCGCGGCACGCGGTCGCCACTCCGGTAGGTCGGTGAAGGACCGCCCCCGTCTGCTCGAGGCCTACGCGGATGCGGTCAACGCGATGCCAGCGACCTTGAGCGTGCCGGCGGGGGTGCTGTGGCGCGAGCCGTTGGGCGGCTTGGAGCAGGTGGGTCGGCTGTGGGACGCAGAAGGCGTTGAGTGGGCGGCGACCGGCGCGCTGTCCGCGGCCGTCATCGCCCCCTATCAGACGCAGGTCGCCCCGATGGTCGTGTACCTGGACGCCACCACCCTCGCGACCCTGGTCGCAGCCGCCCGTACGGCCGGCCTTAAGACCCTTGACGGTGGCCGGCTCTCGCTACGTCCCTTCCCGTCGCAGATCACCAGGCGGCTCTCGACACAGATTGGGCCTGGCCTTCGAAGTGTCCCGTGGCCTCGGATCTATGCAGATCTGCGTGACTCCGGCGTCCGCGGTGAAGGCGCGGCCGAGCATCTGTTGGAAGTGGTGACCGGCGATGAGCGCTGACCCGGAACGTACTTTGGAGGCGCGGGCGGCGGCTGAGCTTGCCCTCGTGCGGGTCGTTCACCACTACGGCGGCAAGCCTGAGTTCGTGCTGCTCGGTGGCCTCGTGCCGCAGTTGCTGTGCTCGAACGCGGCCTTCCGCCACGCTGGAACGACCGACGTGGACGTGCAGGTGGACCTTGAGATCGCGAGTGGCTCAAAGGGTGCAGTGCGCCTGGAGCGTGCCCTCGAGCTGGCCGGGTTCGTCCCGGACGTCGAGCGGATCTGGCGGTGGCAGCTGCTGACCGCGACGGGGCGCAGGGCGGAGGTCAAGTTCGAGTTGCTCGCGGACCGTGACGACCAGCCGGGCGGCGTCGTGGTCAAGTTCGACGACTGTGTGAACCTCGGGGCGGCGAACCTGCATGGCACGGGCTACGCGGCGCGGGACGTCCATGAGATGACTATCGTCGCTCGCGACGGCGGTGTGGATAGGGCCGTCGTTGTCAACGTGACCGGGGTGGCAGGTTTCCTGATGGCGAAGGCCGCTGCGGCCAAGGGCCGCAGCAAGGCACGCGACTGGTACGACATCGCTTTCGTGCTCCTGCACAACGACGAGCACGTCGACGGAGCGGCTGCCGTGTTTGCCGCGTTCGGTTCGGTGGCGATAGCGGCCCGGACCCTCTTGCTGGAGCTACAGGCGAACTTCGCGGATCCCGGCAGTCAAGGAACAGCCGCCTACGTCGACCAGATGATGGTTGATCATCCAGAACAAGACGCCACCGAGCTCGCCGCGGACGCGATGCTCGCAGTCGGCGCGTTCTGCGACAGGCTGCTCACCGAACCTTCGCCGTAGCGGCGACTGCAGCGCGCCACGGTCGGCTTCCGGCGATCCTCGTGCGAGGCAGAATCTGGATGTACACCGAGACGTCCGCCACGGCGTCAACGAGCAGCTGACGAGCATCTTCCCAGAGCGCCGGGGCGAACTGTTCACTGGCAAAGCTCATGTGAACAGCGAACGCCGGAGTCCAGAAGACTTCAACTGCCGAGTACGCCTCCCCGCCGTGGTCACGCTGCATGACATGAGTCTGAGAACTGGCGGGGCTCAGACCTGAGATTTGCCATGCTGGTTGTCAAGGCGCGAGTGCTTACGCGTCGCCGAGTGCGGCTCCGGTCATGGCCACGCAGATCTTGCGCAGGTGGTCACGGTGGCGACCAGGCCGGTCTGCCGCTTGGAACACCCCGATCGCCAGGGTGCGCCCGCCTGCCCGCAGCGCGGCCTGGGCGAGGGCCTCGATCTCAGCCCAGTGATCGGTGCCGAGATGCTCGGCCACCTCGATGAACCGGTCGATGCTGTTGGTGCCCACGGCGAGCCAGGCCTGTTGCTGCCGTGCCTCCTCCGCGGCGTAGGGGAGATGGCCAGCCCGGCACTGGCTCTCCAGCGACGACAGGAGCCCTTGGACGAGGGACACCTGCGTGGGTGGGACCCGCGTCCAGGGCAGGGCTTGTTCCCGGTATCCGAGTCCGTACTGCTCGGTCACCACCAGGGCGCTCAGGTCAGCCCAGTAGTCCTCGGGCTGCATGCCGCAGCCGGCCCAGTCCAGCTCCAGGTAGTAGCGCCACGCCTGGCTGCGCATCTCACCGATCACGCCGCAGGAATCGTCGGCCCGGTCGGCCAGTTCCAAGGATGCGGTGTGGAAGGCGCGGTGGAGGGCCAGGCGTTGCGGGTCGGTCAGCTTCGGACGGTCCAGCGCGTTGAGCTTGCTTTCCATCCGCGTTACGGCCCCGAAGCTGCGGCGTTCGGAGATGGCGTCCTTCACCTCGACCTGGCTGCGGAACGATGCGTAGAAGGGTGCAGGGCCGCTGGGGAAGGTCGGCCACCGGCCGTAGCGGGCAAGTCGGGTCAACCGAACCTCGGGCGTCTCGTACATGGCCGGGGTCTTCGCGCGGCCGTCGAGGTGTCGGTCCCGCAGCCTCCTGCGGGCCCTCGCCACCAACGCCTTGTCAGTCAGCAGGTCGGCGGTGACCAGGTCGGCGGGGGTGAGCCTGGCCGCGACGAGCCGACTCCGCAGGTCCTGCAGGTGGGAGAGCTTGGCCTCGCCCGCGGAGCGGGCCGTGTTCCCGGGCTTGAGCTCGGCGACCAGAACGTGCTCCAGCGCCGCGAGATCTCCGTCATGGTCCAGGACGGTCACGAGGCAGAACCACACGTCCCAGTGCGACCAGGGCCGTCCCCGTACCTCGCCGTGCAGCTCCGGTCCGAAGACGGGCGTGGCACGGGGGTTGCTCATAACCGGTCCCTCTCATCGCGTAGGTTGCGATCCTGGCAGGTGATCCCCCCGAGCGGAGCAGCGTTGATCGTCCTTCACGGCTGGTGGTCGCTCGATCGCGGCCCCCTCGGCGAGCTGATCGTGTGGGCCGAGGACTCCGAGGGGCCGCCGCTGCCGCCGGTGCGTCGAGGTCGCCGACCTGCGACGCAGGTGCACCCGTTCGCCGTCGCGGCGTCATCTCCGGAGGGCACCCCGGGTACTGCCGTCCTCACCTTGCCGACGCAAGGTCGCGGCCCGGCCGCATCCGCCGAGGTGTCCCGGGCTCGCGTCGGGTCGGAGTCCCTCGACCCCCTGGTCGAGGGTCGGTGGGAGGTCCCGACGCTGGCGCTGGACCCCCAGGCCGCCCTGGGTTTCCTGCTGTCGGCGGGCGAGGAGCAGGGCGGCGACCTGGAGCTGCCAGTCCCGGGTGCTGATCTGCGTGCCCTGCTGGCCCTTGCTCGGTTTGCCGTTGACCTGGTCGGACGCGGCAGGGTGCTGCCTGGTGTGCGGGACGCGCGCGACGGCCGGGCGATGGCAATGTGGTCTGGGGTGGTGACCGGGTCCGACGCGGTCTGGTTGCGGACGGTGGCAGCGGGACTGCCGGGCTCCTTCACGGCGGCGTGCCCGGCAGACGGTGACCGCGGCACGGTCGCTCTACAGGCACTGGCCGCGGCGACGGATGCGCTGGTGGACGCAGCTATGCGCTCGCGCATTGGACCGGTTCCGCGACGGCGGGCAGCGGCGTCGTTCCGCTCGGCACTCACGGGCTCTGACCCGCACTTCGCCACCACCCCGGTCGCTCTTGCGGCCCTGGACGAGGCGTTGGCCGCGTGGCAGCGCGAGATCACCGAGGGCGGCGCGGTACGGGCCTGCTTCCGGCTGGTCGAACCCGAAAGCCCTGACGAAGCAGACGACGAAGGAGCCGCCGAAGCCGCCGACCAGGTTGCTGCCAGCTGGCGGGTGGACTTCGCGTTGCAGTCCACCGAAGAGCCGAGCCTGGTCGTCGACGCCACGCAGGTGTGGCGGGCCAAGGGCGCGTTGCGCGCGCTGGCGCGGCACGTGGCCGATCCGCAGGAGACCCTGCTCGGTGAGCTCGGCCGGGCGGTCCGGCTGTTCCCGGACATCGAGGTCGCCCTGCGTACGGCTAAGCCGTCGTCGCTGACCCTGGACGCGGAAGGGGCGCACCTGTTCCTGTCAGAGGCCGCGCCGATCCTGCTCGCTGCGGGCTTCGGCGTCCTGCTCCCGGGGTGGTGGACCAACCCCGCGATGCGGCTGGGCGCCAAGCTCTCGGTGGCGACGCCCGCCCAGCCGGGCTCGGCCGAGGCCAAGGCTGCTATCGGCAGGGACGGCCTCGTGGACTTCCGATGGGACCTGGCGGTCGGGGACCACACCCTGACCGAGCAGGAGGTCGCTGACCTGGTCGAGGCTCAGCAGCCGCTGGTGCGGGTGCGTGGTCAGTGGATGTACGTCGATGCCGAACGCCTGGCCAGGGCGCGGACCTTCCTGGCGAAGCGGTCGCACGGGTCGGGGCGGATGACCCTGGGCGCGGTGCTCGCGACCCTCGGATCCCTTGACGAGGGACCCGCTGGCCTGCCCGTCGTGGACGTCGAGGCGTCCGGCTGGCTGGCGGACCTGCTGTCCGGTGAGGTCGACCACAGGATCACGCCGATGACCGCGCCGGAGGGGTTCAAGGGGGCGCTGCGCCCGTACCAGGAACGGGGTCTGGCCTGGCTGTCGTTCCTGGAGTCGGTCGGGCTGGGTGGGGTGCTGGCCGATGACATGGGGCTGGGCAAGACCGTGCAGCTGCTGGCCCTGATGTGCGGCGAGCTCCCGCAGGAGTCCGGTCCCACCCTGCTGGTCTGCCCGATGTCGCTGGTCGGGAACTGGGAGCGGGAGGCTGCACGCTTCGCTCCCGGGATGCGGGTGCACGTCCACCATGGCGCCGAAAGGCCCAAGGGCAAGGCGTTCCACGCCGTGGTGGCCGAATCCGATCTGGTCGTGACCACGTACGGGCTGGTGATCCGAGATGCCGACGCCCTGGCAGAGATGAGCTGGCGTCGGGTCGTCCTGGACGAGGCCCAGGCGGTGAAGAACGCGGCGACCAGGGCAGCGGTCGCGGTGCGGTCCCTGCCGTCGACGCATCGGTTCGCGGTCACCGGCACGCCGGTGGAGAACCGGCTGGGTGACCTGTGGTCGCTGATGGAGTTCGCCAACCCGGGCCTGCTCGGTCAACCGGCCTCGTTCAAGCAGCGCTTCGCCACCCCGATCGAACGGCACGGTGATGCGGAGGCGGCAGCCCGGTTGAAGTCGCTGACCCAGCCCTTCGTGCTGCGCAGGCTGAAGACGGACACCTCGATCATCACCGACCTGCCGGCCAAGATCGAGATGGAGGTGGTCTGCTCGCTGACCCGCGAGCAGGCGTCGCTGTATCAAGCGGTCGTGGCGGACATGTTGGACCGCATCGAGAGCACCGAGGGCATCGAGCGCCGCGGACTGGTCCTCGCCACCATGACCAAGCTGAAGCAGGTCTGCAACCACCCGGCGCAGTTCCTCAAGGACGGCAGTCGCATCGCCGGTCGTTCGGGGAAGCTGGCCCGGGTGGAGGAGACGCTGGAAGAAGTGCTCGCCTCGGGAGAGAAGGCCCTGCTGTTCACGCAGTACACCGAGTTCGGTGACCTGCTACGGACCCACCTCGGCGCCAGGTTCGGGCGCGAGGTCGCCTATCTGCACGGCGGCCTGAACAAGACTCAGCGCGACCAGCTCGTCGCCCGGTTCCAAGACCCCACCGGGAGTGGGCCGTCACTGTTCGTGCTGTCGCTGAAGGCCGGCGGTACGGGTCTGACCCTGACCGCTGCGAACCACGTCATCCACGTCGATCGTTGGTGGAACCCCGCGGTGGAGGACCAAGCCACCGACCGTGCCTTCCGGATCGGGCAGACCCGTTCGGTGCAGGTCCGCAAGCTGGTCTGCGCGGGCACGCTGGAGGAGAAGATCGCCCTGATGATCAACGACAAGCGGGGTCTGGCCGCCAGCGTCGTGGGCACTGGTGAGGGTTGGCTCACCGAGCTGTCGACCTCGGCACTACGTGAGCTGTTCACCCTCGACGCAGGGTCGGTGGCGGAGTGAGCCCACCCAGGAGCAGGGCCTGGTCATCGGGGTTCCCGCCACCGTCGAAGCCGCGCGCGGTCGAGGGCGGGCTGGTGGCTCGCAGCGCTCGGGGTGCCATCGGGGAGCACTGGTGGTCGCGGCGGTTCCTGGAGGTGCTGGAGTCCTTCGCGCTGGGGTCCCGGCTGACCCGCGGCAAGAACTACGCCCGGCGTGGACAGGTGCTGTCACTGTCCGTGGCTCCGGGGGTGGTCAAGGCGTCCGTGCAAGGCTCGCGGAAGACCCCGTACAAGGTCACCATCGCCCTGCCGGCGTTCAGCGAGCTTGTGTGGGCCAAGGTCGAGGTTTCCCTTGCAGAGCAGGCGATCCACAGCGCCTGGTTGCTGGCGGGGGAGATGCCGCACGACCTCGAGGACGTCTTCGTCGCTGCCGGCGCGCCGCTGTTCCCCCAGCGGGTCCAGGACTTGAGCATGGGCTGTTCCTGCCCCGACTGGGAAGTGCCATGCAAGCACCTGGCCGCCACGTTCTACCTGCTGGCCGAGAGGTTCGACGACGACCCCTTCGCCATCCTGCTCTGGCGAGGCCGAGGCCGCGAAGCGCTCCTTGGCCGGCTCCGCGATCTCCGCGGCGGCGAACCTGTCCAGGCGTTGGAAGCAGCCAGCCCGACCATCGCGATCCCGCGCGTCGGGGCGGCGATGACGCTGGCCGACCTGGTCCTGGCTGACGCGGACTTCTGGACCGCACCTCTGGTCCCGGCACTGCCCATACATCCCGGACTGCCTACGGATCTGCTACTGCGTCAGCTCCCCGTACCGGGCGCAGTTCTGGGTGGCGTTGACCTCGTGACCTTCCTCGCGCCGCTCTACGCGCGGTTGTCCGAGCCACCCGCATAAGGATCCGCAACTGGGTGCACCGGCCGAAGGAGCTGACTCCGCGCCTTTCACCCAACCTGGACGCCCGGCTCGTCCACCCGCAGCCCAGCCGGCCCGGTCGCAGCAGCACGGACGAGGGCTGCGGCAGCGGGTGCGGCACGTTGGAACTGCAACAGATCTCGGTGGGCGCCTTGGGTCGTCACCGGGAGAGGCACCGAATCGTCATGGGCGCCCCCCTCAGGATTCGAACCTGCATTTCTTCCTCCGGGGCAGCCGCACGTGAAGCGGTCCCCCTGTTGGGCGGTCACGCGCTGGGTGTTGAGGTGTCGCCGCGTGTGCCGTTTCGGGTTTTGCGGTAGGCCGCGAGGGCGCGATCACCGGCGTCGGGGAGGGTCCCGAGGTACAGCTGTGTGGTGGTGATGTGCGCGTGGCCGAGGCGTTCTTTGACGACTTGGATGTCGGCGCCGCCTGCCAGTAGCCAGGAGGCGTGCGCGGCGCGGAGGTGGTGGAAGGTGACTTTGCTGCTGTTGTCGAGTTTGGCGGCTTGGACGGCGGGGGCCCAGTACTTGGTCCGGAAGTTGTTCCGCGACAGCACGGTCCCGGTGCTGGAGGTGAACAGCAGGTCGGTGTCCCGGATGGCGTATTCGACCATGTGCTCACGGAGCTGCTTGCAGGTGCCGCGTTCGGTCTGCACCAGGCGTTGCTCGTCGTCTTTGGGGTAGTCCTTGACGAAGCAGCGCTGCCCGGTGGGGGAGTTCTTCTTCGCGACCTCCACGATGGTCCGCCGGACGGTGACGATCCGGGTGTCGAAGTCGATGTCGACGGGCCGGAGCGCGACGAGTTCACCCCAGCGCAGCCCGGATTCGATCGCGAGCAGCACCATCATCCGGTAGCGGGCGGGGATCTTGGTGAGGATCTTCTCGAACTGCGCGACGGTGATGATCAGTTTGCGGACGGCGAGGACCTTGGGCAGTTCGGTGTGGGCGCACGGGTTCACCGGGATGATCCGGTCAATGACGGCGCGGGCGAAGATCCGGTGCAGCAGCGCGTGGTACGTCACGATCGACCGGGCCGACAGCTCGGTGGTGGCGGCCTCGTTGACCCAGGCCTGCACGACCGAGGGACTGATCCGCAGCATCGGCATCGTCGCGAAGCGGGGGACGAAGTGCCGGTCCAGGTAGTACCGGTAGGCCGCCCGGGTGGAGACCTCCAGGTGCGCGGTGGTCGGCCAGTAGTACCGGGTGAGGTAGTCGCCAAAGTTGATCCGCCCCGCGGCGGGGCTGGTCCAGTCACCGCGGCCGGCGTCGACCTCCCGACGGGCCGCGACCTTCTCAGCCTCCCGCTTGCGTCTACTTCCGTTACGCCGCACGGGAAGTACGACGTCGCGCGACGGTGCTGCTCGACGCCCGCGCCGCGGCGACCAAGGCTGAGCGCACTGCTGTCCGTGCGGCGACGGCTCTGCAGGAGGCGCAGCTGGCCGAGACTCAGGCCTCGGAGGCGGCCTCGCTGGCGGCCGCCGCCGCGAAAGCTGCGGACGAGCGACGGCGTCAGCTCGAAGGCTCGCAGGCCGCCCGTGACCTGGAGGCCCTGGAACTGCTGAAGACCCAGTCCGAGCAGGCGGCCAGCTTCGCCAGCGAGCTGTCACGTCAATCGGAGTCCGCGGCTGCCCAGCTGGCCGCGGCTGGCCAAGCCATCGCTGCCGGTGAGCAGGAGCTCGTTCGTAGGATCGCCGCGTTGACGCGCGCCGTCGACTCCGCAGAGTTGATTCGTCTCGGGCTGGCCGCGCCGGCGGAGCTGTCGATCGACGACCGGCCAGGGCACCAGGTCGCGCTGGAGGACCTGGCCAGGGCCGTCGGCAGCGCTGCCGCTGTTGTGGCGGTCTGCCTGCAAGCACTAGCGGCCGTCGAGGTCGCCCTGGCTCAGCAGGCCACATCTGAGGAGCTCGCCGCTGCCGCGGCGTCTGCGGCCGAGTCAGCAGCAGTTCTCGCCGCGACGGCAGAGCAGCAGGCGATACAGAGCGAGACCTCCCTGGAACAGGCCATCCAGGGTTGGATCGGCTCGGTTCCCTCTTCCGCAGCTGAAGCGTTTGCCGAACCAAACGTGCCGGACGCCGTGGACCTGAACCGCTGGCGGGACGAGCTGGTGGCGCCCGTAGCCGCCGCCCTGGCCGCGGGTGCGGGCGGGCTCGACCGGGAGGTCGAGGGACTCGACCGCGAGTTGATGGGCTTGTCTGATGAGCGGGTGCAGGTCGAGGCGGAGCAGGACCCGGCCCCGCCGCTGCCGGCGTTGATGCGCAGCCCCCGCGAGACCGTGCCAGGGTTGCCTCTCTGGCGCGTCGTGGACGTCCGCACCCAGGTGTCCGAGCGCGACCGAGCAGGGCTCGAGGCGGCGCTGCAGTCCTCCGGCCTGCTCGATGCGCTCGTGCTGGCCGACGGCAGGGTTCTTCAGGGAGACGACGTCGTCCTTACCGCCGGCCCTGCGGTCACCGGGTCGTTGGAGGACCTCCTCGTGCCGGCGGTGCCCTTGGGCTCGCCCGTCGACGAGGCAACGGTGCGGCGGGTGCACGAGTCCGTGGCGACTGCGCCCATGGGGTCTTCCGAGGCCTGTGCCGCGGTCGATGGGACCTGGCGGCTCGGAGTGGCGTCCGGGCGGGCAAGCAAGGCGCAGGCGCAGTACCTCGGCGCCACCGCCCGGGCCGCGGAACGGCTGCGGCTGCTGGCCGAGCTCACTGCGCGGATCACTGCGGTGGAGGAGTCGCGGGTGAGCCGGATCGAGGAACGAGAGCGGCTGCAGGCAGAGCAGGCGGCAGTGCGCGACTGGGCTGCCGAGCTACCGGATCCCCGCCCCGTGCTCACGGCCCGGACGGTTGCCCACGAGCGGCTCAGAGCCGCGCAAGAGTCAGCCGCCGGTGCAGCGGCAGCGGAGCGCAAGGCCGGGGAGAGCCGGGCCCGCACCGCGGCGGCCCGGCGTGAGCTGACTGGGCGCACCACCGAAGCCGGCCTGCCTGACGACCGCGCCGCTCTCAGCTCCCGGGGTGACCGGTTGCGCGAGGCGGCGACGTCTGTCCGCACCGCGCTGTCGGGGCTCGTGGAGCTCGAGGCCGCCCGGGAGAGAGGTCTGCGCGATCGCGCGGAGGCCGATCGACTTGAGGCCGCCGCCGACCTCGCTACCGCGGCAGCCAGGACGGCGATCAGTGATGCGGAGCGGGCCGCTGCCGCGTACGACGCGCGGCGGGAGTCGCTGTCGGCGACACAGCAGGAGCTGGCCCGAGCTCTTGCGGAGGCCGCGGAGGAGCAGGCCGAGTCCAGCCGCGCCCACGAGGCCGCGATCGAGGCCCGAGTGCAAGCGGGCAAGGCCCTGGCCCACGCAGAGGACGCCCGCGAGCGCACCGAGCTCGCTCGCCAGGACGCCGACCATGGGCGCCGTGGCGCGGACCGAGCCGGTGCCTCATTGCATAGCGCTCCGGGCCTGGTCGCTGCCGCGCTGGCTTCCCAGGACGTCGACCCCGACGACTGGGAGGCGCTGCGGTCGGCCGTGAAAGACATCCCCGTCGCGGACCGCAACGCGCTGCTCGGCGCGCACCGAGACCTCGCCACTGGCCCGGCCGCGCACCTGCAGATCCGCCTTGAGACCACCGGCGACGACCTGTACGTCGTGACCGGCCGCGACGACGAGGGGCAGGCACCGCTGGTCACCCTCGCATCGCGGCTGTCTGCCCGGGTGGAGCACGACCGGACCCTGCTGACCGCCCAGCAGCGCGAGGTCTGCGAGAAGCACCTGCTGGGCGAGTTGGGCGAGGTCTTGCGCAAGCGGCGGCTCGACGCCGCACGGCTGGTCGCGCATATGAACGCCCTGCTCGAAGGTGTCCGCACCTCACAGGGAATCCGGGCTCGGCTGGACTGGAAGCTGCGCGACGACGCTCCCGATGAGGTTCGCGGCACGGTGGTTCTGCTCGAGCGACCGCTGGGCTCGTTGCTGCCGGCGCAGCGCGAGCAACTGTTGGAGTTGTTGTCCTCCCTCATCGAGTCGGCACGGCGGGACGACCCGGACGCGGGCTACGCAGAGCACCTGCGCACCGCTCTCGACTACCGAACCTGGAACGACTTCGCGGTCCTGATCCGGCGACCGGGGAACGACAACGAGGAGCGGCTGTCCCGCCGTACCGCGTTGTCGCAGGGGGAGCAGAAGGTGGTCTGCTACCTGCCGCTGTTCGCCGCGGCCGCAGCACACTTCACGTCACTCGCCGTCGAGGCGCCGCTAGCGCCGCGCTTCGTGCTGCTGGACGACGCGTTCCCGAAGATCGACGTCCGCACGCACCCGGTGCTGTTCGGTTTGCTCGTGGACCTGGAGCTCGACTGGGTGGTGACGAGCGAGCGATTGTGGGGTGATTACCCAACGGTGCCGGCGGTCGCGGTGTACGAGGTGCTGCGGTCGGCGCAGGAGCGGGGTGTGCTGCCCTACAAGCACCTCTGGGACGGCCGGGAGCTTCGCGCGGTCGGCGCATGATCCCCCTGCCCGACTGGCTCGGCGACCCGGCACTGTCGCCGGTCTGGGTCGTGTTGCACGCCAGGCTCGAGCGGCACGGACCCACCTGGCGCGGCCGCGTCACGGTGAGCGACCTCGACCCACCAGGCCAGAGGGCGCTGTCGTCACTGCTGGGAAGGACAGTGCTCCGACCCTCGATCAGCCTCGACCTGGCCGACTTGGACACCAGATTTACGGCGGCGGGCGGCCTGCTCGCGGTTGTCGAGGCGGCGTGTGGCCGCGACGTTGTCGACCGGCGCTCGGAGCGGGAACGCGCGGCAGCTTTGCGGGAAGAGCCGGTAGCAGCCGCGCTGACGATCCTTCCCGAGGTGCCATGGCGGGATGAGTGGTTGTCGCAGGTGCGGCGGGTCGCGCCCTCGGTGGAGGCGGCCCGCTCGGCCGCTTCGGTGCTCGTTGCGCTGGGCGCCGACCGCCAGGTGTCGAGGGTCGACCTGGCAGCGGAAGTACTCGGAGACGCCCATGCCCTCGACGATGACTCCGTCGTCGCCGGCCTGGTGCTGCGCGCGCTGGCGCTGAGGTTCGAGGCCGAGCTGCCCTCGGCCAGCGAGGGACGCCGTGACCTTTGGCGGCAGGCGGGTGTGGCGGGCGACGAGGTCTCCTCCACCTGCTTGGTGCTGCGACTACCGGTGCTGTCAGGTCCCCTTGCTCGTCGAAGCGCGGACGGGGATCCGGTGCACCTGACGCGACGAGATCTTGCGCGGTATCCCATCGAAACCGCAGCCGGTGCGTGGGTGCTCGTCTGCGAGAACCCACGGGTCCTCGAGGCTGTGGCTGACTCAGATGTCGACGTCGCCGTCGTCTGCGGGAACGGGAGTCCCAACTTGGTAACCATTGACGTGCTCAGGGCCCTGGCGCGCTGCGGGGCACGGCTGAATTATCACGGCGACTTCGACTGGGGTGGCCTTGCGATCGCGAACCGCCTCGTTCGCTCGGTTGGGGTTCGACCCTGGGCGATGTCGACCGCCGACTACCTCAGCGGTCCTGAGGGCCTGCCACTCCGAGGGGTCGCGGTCGACGCAACGTGGGATGAGACGCTTTCGGTCGAGATGGTGGCCCGCGGGTGCGCCATTCACGAGGAATCTGTACTACCCGACCTCCTCTCTCGCCTCAATTCCGGCGCCAGGTGATCGCCCTCCTGCGCGGGTATGTGGCTCAGAGGCTGGGCCCGCCGATCCCTCTCGGCTCGGGATGCGGCGGTGAGGACGGGCGTTGGTTGCGGATGCGCAGGAAGGCTTCGAGCGCGAGCTCGTCCGCGCCAGGTAACGCGTGCAGGTAGCGCTGGGTGGTGGTGATCTGGGAGTGCCCGAGCCGGTCCATTACGGTCTTGAGGTCGGCGCCGCCGGCGAGTAGCCACGAGGCGTGCGCGTGTCGTAGGTCGTGCATCCGCACGCCCACAGGGATCCCCGCGGCTTCGACGGCCGGTCGCCACACCTTGGTCCGGAAGGTGTTGCGGGAGGTGGGCTGCTGCAGGTCACGCGAGGTCGAGGGGAACAGCAGATCGTCCGGTCCCATCCCGAACTCGCAAATGCGCGAGCTGAGCAGTTTGCTGAGCTCCTCGCCAATTGTGATGACGCGCCGCTTGTCGTTCTTGGGATACGGCTTGACCTGAAAGCGCTCGCTGGTCGGGGAATTTTTCTTCGAGATCTCCACCATCGTCTCCTGTACGACGATCAGCCGGCGCTCGAGGTCGAGGTGCCGCGGTCGCAGGCCAGCCAGCTCACCCCAGCGCATGCCGGTCTCGATCCCGACCAGCAGCAGCACCCGATGCTGGGAGGGGATGGCAGCGAGCAGTTGCTCGAACTGGGCCGGGGTGATGATCTCCCGAGGTGGTGTGACGACCTTAGGCAACGTCGTCTCCAGGCACGGGTTATAGGGAACGATCCGATCGCGCAGCGCCGCCTTGAAGATGCTGGTCAACATCGTGTGGTGCTTGCGGGTCGACCTCGCGGATAGGCCAGTCCGTGCGACGGTGTTGACCCACCCCTGGACGTCGGTAGGGCGGATCGCCGCCATCGGGAACTGCCCGAAGTGCGGCAGGTAGTGCGCGTCGAGGATCGACCGGTAGGCGGCCTTGGTGGTCAACTCGAGGTGCTGCAGGCTGGGCCACCAGGACTGCTCGACGTAGTCGGCGAAGCGGATCTGCCCGGCCTTGCGATCCACCCACGACCCGTCGTGGACCTTTGCTTCGGCGGCGTGTCCGGCGCGCAGGGCCTCCGCGCGTTGCCGGAAGGCTCCCGCGGAACGCTGTGCGCCGCTCGGGTCACGGAACATCCCGAGGTAGCGCATCGACCCGTCGGTTGCCCGTCGCGTGTTCACCCAAGCCATCGCGCACCGTCCCCACTGGGAGCGAGGGTGTGCTCCCCGGTAGATGTGTGCGGCGGGGGACCAGAAGACGAGTCCCACACGGGAATGGAACTCAAGACAAGCAGCAGTGACGAGACCGTACTTCTAAGGTACGGTTCTACACATGAAGGCTTGGGAGCGGTTGCTGGAGGTGGCGGGGATCCAGCGCGGCTTCGTGACACCCACGGATGCCCTCGCCGTGGAGGTGAACCCGGTCGAGTTGCGGAAGATGGCGGCCAGGGGCCGGCTGGAGCACGTGGCGCACGGGCTCTACCGCTTCGTTGCCTTCCCACGCGCTGCGAATGACGAACTGATGCAGGCAGTGCTGTGGACCGGAGGCCGGGCGGTCGTCAGCGGCGAGTCCGCCCTCGCACTGTTCAGCCTGTGCGACGTCAACCCACGCCATGTCCATCTCACTGTCGCCCCGGGCTACCGACCGAGACGGAAAGGTGGCGAGCTGTACCGCGTCCACACCGCAGGACTTTCCCCGGATGAGGTCACTGAGTATAAAGGCATCCCGGTGGTGACGCCGGCGAAGGCGATCGCCCAGGCTGCTGGTGGCGGCACAGACCCGAGGCTGGTCGAGCAGGCCATCGAGACCGCGCGTCGCCGCGACCTGATCAGCCAGCGGCAGGAGAGCAGCCTGCGCGAGATACTGCCCGCGACGAGTCGACCGTGACCGAAGCCCACCGCTCTGGCCCGGCCGGAAGCCTGCAAGGACTGGAACGCTGGCTTACCGAGTGGTCGGCCAAGGAAGGCATCACTGCTGGGCGGCTGCGTCGCCGGGTGGGGGTACTGGCCGTCGCCGCGATGCTCGATAGCTGTCGCGACGCCACCGGCGAGCATTTTTTCCAGGTCAAAGGCGGCTCGGCGTTGGAGCTGAGGTTCGGCGCCCAAGCCCGCACGTCCAAGGACCTTGACGCGCTCTATCGCGGCGTCCTAGCCGACGCCCCGGACCTCATCGCCGCGGCCCTCGCTGCCGGTTGGTCTGGATTCGCCGGCCGAGTGACTCGCACCGACACGATCCGGACCGGCCAGCCCGTCGAGCCGCTGCGCATCACCACCAAACTCAGCTACCGCGGCCGGGCCTACCTCGAACTGCCGATCGAGTTGTCCCCACCGGAAGGTGGATCGGCGCTATGGCCAGAAGCCGTGCAGGTGCGACCCCTTGTTGAGATCGGTCTGCCCACCCCCGAGCCGGTCCCGTGCATGAGCTTGCGCTATCAGATCGCCCAGAAGCTGCACGCCTGCACCGAGTCCTTCGATGACGGGCGCCCTAACGCGAGGGCACATGACATCGCCGACCTGCTGATCATCGACGACTTGGCCGGTGACAACCTCAACCTGGCCGAGGTCCGCGCGGCCTGCGTTGAAGTGTTCGCGCTCCGTGGCGCACAGGCCTGGCCGCCGACCTTTGTTGCCCCCGAGCTGTGGACCGTGCTCTGGCGGCGGATCGTCGACGAGGACAGCTTCCCGATCACCGACCTCGGCGAAGCCCTGAGGACGGTTCGCGAATTCGTGGCCCGCATCGACGCCGCAACCAGTCAGTCTCAGCAGCGGACGTGACCTTCACCTATGCCGAGGTCGGCGCGACGGTGGGCGCCCGGCCGAGCGGCTACCAGCACCTGCGCGCGACCAGGGTCGTAGGAAGCGGAGGGGAACTGTTCGACCAGTGCGGCGAGACCGTCCCGTCATGGGGCGTGCAGCGCGGAGCGGGGCTGCTCGTCATACCAGGGTCGCGGGTTGAGGTTGGGGCGGAGAATCGAATCGGGTTGCGGCTGGGGCCGTTGCGGACCTGGGCTACGTGCCGGGTGGTGTACGTCCTCGACGAGGCCGAACGCAAGGGCTTCGCGTACGGGACGTTGCCGGGTCAGCCGGAGTCCGGCGAGGAGAGCTTTATCGTATGGGTGCGGCTCTTCTGGAGTGACGCAGCCAGCCGCCGTCTGGCTTGCGACTCGATCGCCTGATTGACCTGTCATCCCCCAACCCCGACTGTGTTTCCTGCATTCTTCTCTGTATAGATGACTCTACACAGAGGAGATGTGATGGCTTCCCGCTCCCGTCGTCCCGATACCTCGTTGCTGCGCGGCACGCTGATCACCTTCCGTCGTCGCTGCGGCAAGCCGACCTGCCACTGCGCGACGGGCACCCCGCATGAGAGCCCGGCCTTGACCTACACCGAGGGCGGTCGGACCAAGACCCTCACGTTGGCGGAGGAAGACGTCGCCGGGGTGGAGGCAGCCTTGGCCCGTCACCAGACCGCCCGCGACGAGCTGGAACGGGCGACCGACGCTGGCATCGCAGCGCTACGGGCCCGCCGCCGCCGGTGAACACCTCAGCAGCCGAGGCGGTGGCGTTCGGGGCCAGCCAGGACTGCTTCCAGTCGATCCAGGGCTGGCTGGATGGCGCGGACAGCAGCGGCCTGGACCATGGCGAGTTGGAAGCTCAGCTCGACACCCGCGGGCGTGAGCTGCTCCGTCAGCTGCTCCAGGACCACCTGGAGCTGCGTGCCGTTCGGGAGGAGCGGATCGTGGTGCACGACAGGGACGGCACCCGCCGGCCCCGCACCGAAGCCGGGCACGCCCGCGTCCTGGCGACCATCTTCGGTGAGGTCACGGTGACCCGGCTGGCCTACCGCGCTGTCGGCGAGGTGAACCTGCACCCGGCCGATGCGGTGTTGAACCTGCCGGTCGAGAAGCACTCCCACGGGCTACGACAGCTCGCCGCCATCGAGAGCTCCCGAGGTTCCTTCGACGGCGCCGTGGACGCGATCGAACGGGCCAGCGGACAGCACCTGGGTAAACGGCAGGTCGAAGACCTCGCAGGCCGAGCAGCCGTCGACTTCGAAGCGTTCTACCTGCAAAGACCAGCGCCCACATGGATTCTCGGGGATCTACTGGTGCTGCAGGTCGACGGCAAAGGCATCGTGATGCGCTCCGATGCGCTGCGCCCAGCGACCGCGAGAGCTGCTGCCAAACAGAGCCACAAGCTCAACACCCGGCTGTCCAAAGGCGAGAAGCGCAACCGTAAACGCCTCGCCGAACTCGGTACGGTCTACGACGCCACCCCGGTGCCCCGCACCGCAGCCGACATCTTCCCCACCGGCGAGACCGAACGGCAGGCCGCCGTCGACGGGCCCACCGCCACCAACAAGTGGCTGGTCGCGAGCATCGTGCAAGACGCCGCCACCGTCATCGCCCAGGTCTTCGACGAAGCCGAGCGGCGCGACCCCAAACACACCCGCGTCTGGGTCGCGCTCGTCGACGGGAACGTCCACCAGATCAACCGGATCAACGCCGAAGCAACAGCCCGCAACATCACCATCGTCATCGTCTGCGACCTGGTCCACGTCGTTGAGTACCTATGGAAGGCCGCCTGGAGCCTGCACCGCGAAGCCGACCCCGCCGCTGAAGAATGGGTACGCAGTCACGCCCTCGCGGTCCTGGACGGGAACGCCCTGCAGGTCGCCAGCACGATCCGCAACGAAGCCGCCAAGGCCGACCTGAGCCCGACCCAACGCAAGGGTGCCGACGAAGCCGCCGCCTACCTGACCAGCAAGGCGCCCTACCTGGACTATCCCCTTGCCCTGACCAGCGGCTGGCCGATCGCCACCGGCGTCATCGAAGGGGCTTGCCGCCACATCGTCGCCGATCGCTTCGACGTCACCGGAGCCCGCTGGAGTCTGACCGGCGCCGAAGCGATCCTGAAACTACGAGCCCTCCGAAGCAACGGCGACTGGGACAGCTACTGGACCTACCACCTCAACCAGGAACGCCACCGAGTCCACCATCCCGCTACCTCGACGGCGCCCTACCCCGGGCCGCGTGAGGTCCCTTCAGACGAGCCGCACCCAAATAGATCAAGCGCGTCGCTGGCGGCATCTGCAACCAAGACGACTACGACAGGCGCATGCTGTTGCACAGCGCGATCCTCTGGGCCGCGTGACTATCAGCGGTTGAGGGCCCCGCTCAAGTGCGAGAAGTCCTCAAACCGCGGCAAAAGGATTAGCCTGGC
>JANXUE010000243.1 GCA_025352005.1 Frankiales bacterium | reverse complement strand
ATCTCGACCTGCGGGAGCACGAGCTTCACGCACTTGTGCAGGACGGTCGTGTCGATGCCGGGTTTGGCGGGGTAGATCGGCCGGATCTTGAGGGCCTCGGCGACAGCGTCCTCACCCCGTGCGAGCAACACCTCGGGGTGGGCCAGCTGGCGAACCTTGCGGAACTCGCTCACCTCACCGGCGAACAGGTGCTCCTGGCCCGGCTTGAGCCGGAGGCAGTGCCAGCTCGCGCTCTTGCCGAAGAAGGTCAGGTCGAGCGTGGCGGAGCCGTCGGTGACCACGACCTTCCCGATCTGCTTGCCGTTGCGGGCTGTCCTGACCTCACTGGACACGACCCGGGCCTGGACGGTGACGTGCTCACCGACGTCGAGGTCCTTGAGCGTCGTCAGCGACCCTCGCACGATGTAGCGCCGGGGGTAGTGGTGCAGCAGGTCGCCCACGGTGCGCAGGTCGAGCTTGTCCTCGATGACCTTGGCGGTCTTGTCCCCCAGGGCCTTCACCAGCGGCGTGTCGAGCCTCACTCGACCCCCAGCAGGAAGGGGTAGTGCGGCTGTCCCCCGTCCAGCAGCTGCACCTCCACCGTGGGGTGCTCCGCCCGGAGGTACTCCGCGAGGCGTTCCCCGGCGCCGGCTGCCGCAGGCTCGCCCAGCACGACCGTGACGAGCTCACCGCCCTCCTCAAGCAGCGTGGCGAGTACGTCCCGGGCGGCCTGCTCGACGTCGGTTCCGACCAGGACGACCGCTCCGGCAACCAGACCCAGCGCGTCCCCGGCCCGGCACGGGCCGGCCATCGTCTCAGCGGCGCGGACGGCGGTGGTGATCTCCGCCCAGCGAGTTCCGTCGGCGGCAGAGGTCATGGCGACCACATCGGCGGCAAGGGCCTCGTCGGGGTCCGCCACGCTCAGCGCGACGAGCCCCTGCAGCACCGACCGGGTGGGCACCACCACGACCTCGACGCCGGCCCGCTCGTTGGCCTGGCTCGCGGCGGCCTGCGCGACCGCACGCACATTGGGGTCGTTGGGAAGCACCACCACCTGCCCGGCCCCTGTCGCGAGGATCGCGTCGAGCAGCTCCTGGGTCGACGGGTTGGCCGTGGGTCCGCCCGCGACGACCGCGGCGCCCGCCTGCCGGAACAGGGCCGCGATCCCGTCGCCGGGCACGACCGCCACCACCGTCCTGCCGGTACGCCGGACACCCCCGTCCGCGACGGGGTCAGGGGTGTGCTGGTCGGCCCTGACCTGGTCTGCGAAGTGGGTGACCGTGATCCGGAACGGCCTTCCTGCCTCCACCCCTGCCTCGATCGCGGCCCCGACGTCGTTGACGTGCACGTGCACGTTGAATAGCCCCTCGCCACCGACCACGACCAGGCAGTCACCCAGGGTGCCGAGGGTGTGCTTCAGGCCGGCGACCGACTCGTCGGTCGCGTCCCGGAGCAGGAACTGAACCTCGTAGGCGAACTCCGCACTGCCCGACTCCCGCGCGACCACCAGCCCGGCGCGGTCACGGGGCACGATCAGCGTCGGGTTCGGGTTCGCGACGTCGCTGCCGCTGCCGCTGCCGGTGCCGGTGCCGCTGCCGGCGCCTGTGACGACCTGCTCGAGCGCCTCGAGCAGGACGCACCAGCCGCGACCCCCGGCATCGACCACGCCGGCCGCCTTGAGGGCGGGGAGCTGCTCGGGCGTGAGCGCGAGGGCCTTCTCCGCGGCCGCCCGGGCGCTCCTGACGACGGCCTCGAGGGTGTCACCCAGGGCTCCCTCGGCGGCCGCCCTGGCCACCGTGAGAACGGTGCCCTCGACGGGGACGGCCACCGCGCCGTACGCGCTGGTGGCGCTGTTGCTCAAGGCGGCCTTGAGGTCCTCAGGACCCAGGGCCGTCAGCGCAGCGGCGACGTCCCCGAACCCGCGCAACAGCTGGCTGATGATCACGCCCGAGTTGCCGCGCGCGCCCATGAGCGATCCGGTGACCATGGCCCGCACCGTGCCAGGCAGGTCTGACGGGGCCTTGGAGAGCGCCTCGACAACCGCCGCGAGCGTCAGCTGCAGGTTGGTGCCGGTGTCACCGTCCGGCACCGGGTAGACGTTGAGGTCGTCGATCTCCTGGCGCGCGTCGGTGAGCGCAGCGAGGCCCGAGGTGCACCACAGCCGCAGCGCGGCGGCGTCGAGCACCTGCAACACGTCGTCCCCTTCGCTCCCGGGGTCCGTCCCGGGCGTCAGGGAGGAGGTTATCCGGCTGCTACTGTTTGCGGGTTGTCCTCGGCGGTGCCGGGTGCCCCTCACCATCTTTGCTCTGCTCACCCGCTCACCTCGATCCTCCCAGGAGTTCCACAGTGGCTGCCAACTGCGACGTCTGCGGCAAGGGACCGGGCTTCGGCATGTCGGTCAGCCACTCCCACCGGCGCACCCGTCGCCGCTGGAACCCCAACATCCAGACCGTCCGGGTCGCTGCCGGTGGCGGCAACACCAAGAAGGTCAACGCCTGCACCTCGTGCATCAAGGCGCAGAAGGTCACCCCAGCCGCCCGCTAGTCGGCGGTGCCCGCTGTGTACTGTCCGCGTCGGTCGATCGTTCCTGCACGCGTTCCGACGCCCGCGTGGACGTACCGCGGGCCTATGTCTTTGGCGCTGGTCAGCACGACTCGGCTCCGCGAAGTGCGGGACCGTCCAGCAAGAGAGAGAACAGGCACATGGCACAGGGCGCAGTGAAGTGGTTCAACGCCGAAAAGGGCTTCGGCTTCATTGCCGTTGACGGTGGGGGCGCGGACGTGTTCGTCCACTACTCCGCCATCCAGTCGGACGGCTACCGCTCGCTCGACGAGGGACAGCGCGTCGAGTTCGAGATCACCCAGGGCCAGAAGGGCCCGCAGGCCGAAGCGGTGCGCCCCATCTAGCCACCCACGTCCGACGCGACGACCCGGTCCTCCCGCTGGGGCCGGGTCGTTGCTGTCCGGGCTCTGGCGGGGGTCTCAGTCCAGCCTGCGGAGCTGGGCCTTGTACCTCCGCCCATTCTCGACGTACAGGTCTGCGGCGAGGGCGATGAGGTCGTCGGGGACAGCGTCCAGGCGCATCCTCGCCGGGATCCCGAGCGCCATCGCCTTCGAGGGGACCTCCTGGCCGTTGCTGACGACCGCACCAGCCCCGACCAGTGCACCGGTCCGGACCACGGCGTCATGCAGCACGATCGAGCCGGACCCGACCAGGGAGCCATTCTCGACGGTGCAGCCCTCCAGGTGCGCGAGGTGCCCGACCACGCAGTCGCTGCCGATCGTCGTCGGCTTGTCGGAGGTGGCGTGCACGACCGTCCCGTCCTGGATCGACGTCCGCTCCCCCACCGTGATCGTGCCGTAGTCGCCACGAAGAACAGCACCGGGCCAGACGGTGCTGCCGGCCCCGATCCGGACGTCGCCGATCACGGTCGCGTCCGGGTGGACGTAGGCGTCCTCATCGATGTCGGGGACGCGGTCCCCGAGGGCGTAGATCGCCATCAGCTCACTCCTTGACCGTTGTTCGGGCCCTGATCGTGGCACGCTCGGGTGATGGCCTACTTCTGGTGCACCGACCACCACACCGTCGAGGACGACACCGGCTGCCGGGCGGAGGTGCGCCTCGGGCCGTTCCCGACCCGTGAGGGTGCTGAGCGAGCGCTGAGGACGGTGCAGGAGCGCAACGAACAGCAGGACGCCGAGGACCGCGAGTGGAACGCCGGCACCTCCTGACGTGCGTGCGTGCGTTGTCGCTGCCCGGCCGACGGTCCTGACGATCAGACCTGCCGGACCGGACCCGGGCCGGCTCCAACCGCGTAGCCGCGGCTGATCGCCCGCGTCACGAACGCCTTCGCGGCCGTCGCTGCCTCGGGTACGGACCGGCCGAGGGCCAGGTGGCCGGCCAACGCCGTGGCCAGGGTGCAGCCGGTCCCGTGGGTGTGCGGCGTCTGCCACCGCTCACCGACCAGCTCGAGGGACGTCGTGCCGTCCCAGAGCAGGTCCATCGGGGCCCCGGGCAGGTGGCCACCCTTGACCAGCACCCAGGCCGGACCGAGGGCGTGGACCCGTCGCGCAGCTTCGAGCAGGTCCTTCGACGAGGCCACGACGAACCCGGTCAGCGCCTGCACCTCGGCGAGGTTCGGCGTCACGACCAGCGCGAGCGGGAGGAGCTGGGACCTCAGCAGGGTCAGCCCTTCCGGGGTCAGCAGCGACTGGCCAGAGCTGCTCACACCGACAGGGTCAACCACCAGTAGCCGGCCCGCGACGGCATCGACGACGGCCGTCACGATCGGCGCTGAGGCGAGCATCCCGGTCTTGACGACGTCGGCGCCAAGGTCACCCAGCACGGCAGCGAGCTGAGCCCGTACGACGGCCACGGGTACCTCGTGCAGGGCCTCGACGGCGAGGCTGCTCTGCGCGGTCACTGCCGTGACGACCATCGCGCCGTGGACTCCGAGCGCGGCCAGCGTCCGCAGGTCCGCTGCGAGTCCGGCCCCTCCCCCTGAGTCGGTGCCACCCACGGCCAGCACGCGCTTCACGAGAAGTGGTCCCAGCCGCCGGTGACTGCCTCGCCGTCGACGACGACCCCCTCACCCTGGACGACCCGGCCGATCACCCTGCAGCCCTGCGGGACGGGACCGGAAAGCGTCGCCACCAGCGCGTGGTCCTCCCCACCCGTCAGCACGTCCGCCAGCGAGACAGCCTCGTCGGCAACGCAGGCGCTCTCGATCTCGATCCGCACGCCGCTCGCCCGGGCGAGGTGTCCGAGGTCCTGCACCAGCCCGTCGCTGACGTCGCACATTGCCGTCGCCCCGGCTGCCGCCAGCACGACCCCCAGCGCGTACGGCGGCCTGGGCCGGCGATGCGCGTCGACGAGGGGGCCCTCGAGCACGCCGGACTGGAGCAGCCGCAGACCCGCGGACGACCACCCGAGCCGGCCCGCAGCCACCACGACGTCCCCGGGGACGGCCCCGGAGCGCGTCACGAAGCGACCGGGCAACGAACCGAGGGCGGCCACGGACACCACCAGCTGCGCGGCCGAGACCGTGTCACCGCCGACGACGACGGCACCGACCAGCGCCGCCTCGTCCCGCAACCCGTCGGCCAAGCCCAGGGCCCACGCCACAGGGAGGTCTGCGGGAGCGGCCAGCCCGACGAGCAGCGCGGTCGCCGTACCGCCCATGGCTGCGACATCGGCGAGGTTCGCCGCAGCCGCCTTGCGCCCCACGTCGTACGCGGTGGACCAGTTCCTGCGGAAGTGGACCCCCTCGACGAGGATGTCGGTCGTGGCCACGACCCGCCCGTCGGGGAAGGCCACCACGGCCGCGTCGTCGCCGGGGCCGAGCAGCACGGCGTCGGACTGGGGAAGGCGGGCGGTCACAGCGCTGATGAGGCCGAACTCGCCCAGCGACCGTGCGGTAGGTTCCGACACGCCAGCAAGCCTTCCAGAAAGGGGTACCTCGTCGTGGTCCAGGCCTACATCCTCATCCAGACCGAGGTCGGCAAGGCCGCTGCGGTGGCCGAGGCGATCGCCAAGCTCGACGGCGTCGCGACCGCGGAGGACGTGACCGGCCCCTACGACGTGATCGTGCGCGCCGAGGCTCACAGCGTCGACGAGCTCGGCAAGCTCGTGGTCGCCCGGATCCAGGGCGTCGACGGCATCACCCGCACCCTCACGTGCCCCGTCGTCCACCTGTAGCCCTGGCGCTCGCCGCCCTGTTCGCCGCGGGCTGTGCGGCGCAGTCGTCGTCCTCTGCCACCTCCCAGGGCGTCAACGTGGCGTCTGTCGACGGCGTCCCGATCAAGGCCCTCATCGCGTGCCGCAACCTCAAAGCCCAGCTGCCGAAGGCGATCACGCCCGGCGCTGAGCTGCGCCAGGTAGCACCGGTATCGGACACGACGGCTGCGTGGGGAACGCCGGCGATCACCTTGCGCTGCGGGGTACCGGAGGGCAACAGCCTCGATGACCCGTACACGTTCAACGGCGTGCGCTGGGCGCAGCACGACGTCGGTGCCGCCCGTACCTGGACCACCGTGGGCCGAAGGGTCAACGTCGTGGTCGAGGTCCCTGACGCCTACAGCAGCCAGGCGGAGCTGATCGGCAGTCTTGCCACGGCCATCACGCACTCCCTGAGCTGAGCCAGACCCGCGGTCAGGCGCACACCTCGGCGAGCTCTCGCAGGGCCGGCTCGTAGGCTTCTGCGAAGGTCGGAAACGCGCGGACCACCTGGGCCAGCATCGTCAGCGGGATCTCGGCGCGGATCGCCAGGGTGGCCTCGGACAGCCACTCATCGGTGTGTGGCCCGATGGCCGCCGCCCCGATCAGGACGCCTCGCGCACGGTCGGCAGTGAGCACCAGCCGGCCGCCACCACTGCCTTCGGTGAGGGTTCTGGCCACGTCGGCAAGGTCAAAGGATGCTGACACCGCGTCGACCCCAGCCTCGCGGGCGGTGGCCTCGTCCTGACCGACGCTCGCGACCGCCGGCTCGGTGTAGACCGCGCGCGGGATCGCCCGGTAGTCAGCCCTGCCCTGCTTGCCCAGCAGAGCATCCCCGACGATCCGCGCCTGGTAGTTGGCGGTGTGCGTGTACGGCGCGACACCCGTGACGTCACCCGCCGCGTAGACGTGTGGCGCCACCCGGCAGTGCTCGTCGACCGTCAGCGCTCCGTTGTCCCCGCGGGTGATCCCGAGTACCTCCACGCCGAGCCCGTCGGTCGTGGGCGTCCGGCCGACGGCCAGCAGGACGCGGTCGGCAGTGATAGTCCTTCCGTTCTTGAAAGTCGCGACTGCGCGACCCTGAGGGTCGGGGGCAAAGGAGGCGACCTCCGCGCCGAGCTGCACGTCGACGCCGTCGCCACGAAGCACCGCGGCAAGCGCAGCAGCGATGCTGACCTCCTCCTTGGCGAGCAGCTGCGGGCCGCTTTCGAGCAGGGTGACCTCGACCCCGAAGCGGGCATGTACCTGAGCCAGCTCGCAGCCGACCGCACCGCCACCCAGGACCAGCAGACTGTCGGGCCGCTCGACGGCCGAGAGCGCCTCGTCCGAGCTCCATGTGGGCACGGTGTCGACCCCGGGCAGGTCGGGGCGCACGGCCTGCGACCCGGTCGCCACGACCAGGTCGGTCCAGCCAAGCCGGCGCACTCCGCCGTCGGCGAGCGAGACCGTGACCGAGCCCTGCCCGCTGACGACCCCGCGCCCCCGCACCAGGGTGACGCCACGGCTCGCAAGGCCCTTGGCGGCCTCGCTGTCGTCGCGGTGCTCTGCCACTTCGTCACGTCGTCGGGCCGCTGCGGCATAGGCCAACCGGGCATCTCCCAGTGGGAGGCGCTCAGCGGCCCCTCCCAGCTCTCGGAGCCGTCCCGCGGTGGTCCTCGCCTCCGCAGCACGCAGCATGGCCTTGCTGGGCATGCAGGCGACAAAGGGGCACTCCCCGCCGACGCGCAGCCCTTCGACCAGCGCGACCGAACGTCCGGCGTCGGCGAGTCGGCCGGCCAGGGCCTCCCCTGCCGAGCCGGCACCGAGGATGACGACGTCGTAGGTGTCGTTGCTGTGGTCCATACCTGCAGCATCACCCGTCCAGGCCGGCCCGAACCCTCGGGCGACTCAGGTCACGGCCGGTCGAGCGCTTGCAGCAGGTCCGCGACGAGGTCCTCGGCGTCCTCGAGGCCCACGCTCAAACGCACCGCACCGGGGTCGATGCCGGCCGCCGCCAGCGAGGCGTCATCCAGCGAGGAATGGGTCGTGCTTGCCACGTGGACGGCCTTGGTGACGGTGCCTCCCAGGGACGTGGCCCGCTTGACCAGCCGCAACCGGTCGAGCATCGCGAGCCCGGCTGCTCGTCCGCCGCGGGGGGTGAGGGTGACGACAGCGCCGTACAGGCCGGGGGTGAACAGGCGGGCGGCGAGGGCGTGGTCGCGGTGGGTCCGGAGGCCAGGATGGTCAACGCGCACGATCCGGTCGTCCTGCTGCAGCGCCGTGGCCACCGTCAAGGCCGTCTGGCACTGCCGGACCACCCGCAGCGGCAGCGTCGCCAGCCCGCGAGTGAGCAGCGCGGCCTCGTCCGGGGCAAGCGCCCCGCCGGTGTCGAGCCGGACCGTCCGGATCCGCTCGAGCAGCGCGGCGGCTCCCACGACCACCCCGCCGGTGACGTCGCTGTGGCCGCCGAGGTACTTCGTGGCCGAGTGGACGACCAGGTCGACGCCGTGCTCCAAAGGGCGGCAGACAACGGGGCTGCAGAACGTCGCATCCACGACGAACGGGACGCCGGCGTCGCGGGCGATCACCGACAGGCCCGGCAGGTCCGCCACGCTCATCGTCGGGTTGGCGAGGACCTCACCCCACAGGACCGCCGTCTCGGGCCGAAGCGCAGCACGTACGGCGGACAGGTCGGTGCCGTCCACGAAGGTGGTCGTCACCCCGAACCGCGCCAGCTGACGCGTCAGGAGGGTCCAGGTACCGCCGTACACCTCCCGAGGCGCGATGACGTGGGATCCGCTGGCGCACAGGGCGAGCAGGGTGCTCGAGATGGCCGCCATGCCGCTGGCGAAGGGCTGCGCCACAGCGAGGCCGGACGGGTCCTCCAGCGCGGCCACCGCATCGGCGAAGGCCTGCGCGGTCGGGTTGTCGGTGCGGCTGTAGGACCACCCTGGCTCGCGGCCGGCGAAGACGTCAGCCATCTGTTGTGCGGTGTCGAAGACGAACGTCGCCGTCCGGTAGATCGGCGCTACGAGGGGCTGCTGACCCACGACGGGCGCGGGCGGGCCGTGGACGGCGCGGGTCCCGAGACCTCGCTGTGGGTCGCTCATTCGCTTTTCGTCTCTCGCTGCATGACGCTGCGGACCATCTCGACCGGAGTCATCCCCTCATGGCACAGGGCGACCACGTGCTCGGTGATGGGCATGTCCACGTCGTGCTTCTGGGCCAGCGCGAGGATCGACCGACAGCTCTTGACGCCTTCGGCGGTCTGCTGCGTCTGGGCGAGGATCTCGGTCAGAGTCAGCCCACGACCGAGCTTCTCGCCGAACGTGCGGTTGCGCGAGAGCGGCGACATGCAGGTCGCGACGAGGTCACCGAGGCCGGCCAGGCCCGAGAACGTCAGGGGGTCCGCCCCCAGCGCCATGCCCAGGCGGGCTGTCTCGGCGAGTCCGCGGGTGATCAGCGAGGCTTTCGTGTTGTCCCCGAAGCCCATGCCGCCAGCCATGCCCACGGCGAGGGCGATCACGTTCTTGACGGCCCCTCCGAGCTCGCAGCCGACCACGTCGGTGTTGGTGTAGGGCCGGAAGTACGACGTCAACGAGGCGGCCTGCAGCCGCTCCGCCGCCTCCAGGTCGGTGCACGCGACGACGGTCGCCGCAGGCTGGCCGCTCGCGATCTCCTTGGCCAGGTTGGGTCCCGACACGACCGCGACCCGTGACAGCGGTACGTCGGCAACCTCGCAGATGACCTCACTCATCCGCTTGGTGGTACCGAGCTCGACACCCTTCATCAAGCTGACCAGCAGGCTGTTGGCGTTCAGGGCGGAGGCGACCACAGCCAGGTTGTCCCGCAGGGTCTGGGAAGGGACGGCGAGCACCACGAAGTCTGCGCCGCGGACAGCCTCCAGGGCGTCGGAGGTCGCCGAAAGCCCTGCCGGCAAGGCGATCCCAGGCAGGTAGTCGGGGTTCTCGTGGGTCTCGTTGACGGCCCAGGCGAGCTCCTCCCTGCGCGACCACAGGACGACCTCGTTGCCGGCGTCCGCGAGGACCTTGCCGAAGGCCGTCCCCCAGGAGCCGGTACCCAGCACAGCTGCTCGTGTCATGCCGGCCTCCGCTGGCTGTCGGGGTCGTGGATGACGGTCGGCGCGCTCTGTCCCCGCAGCGGCTCGAGCATCGTGCGGATCGCGGTCATGATGGCGTCGGTGGCCTCGTGCAGGACCTCCGAGGTGAGCTCCTTCCCGTGCCACCGGGACAGGTCGACCGGTGGCCCGGCAGCGACCTCGATGGTGTGCCGCGGCAGTAGGTGCAGCCCCGGTGTCCGGTAGGAGTCCAAGATCGCCTGCGCCCCCCACTGCGCGACCGGCACCACGGGCGCACCGGACAGCAGGGCGAGGCGGGCGACCCCGGTGCGAGCCACCATGGGCCACTTCCCGGGGTCACGGGAGACGGTGCCCTCGGGGTAGATCGCGATCAGCTCCCCACTGCGGAGGGCGTCGACGGCATCCCGCAGGGCCAGCGACGCGTCGGCGGTGTTGCGGTGGACCGGGATCTGCCTGGCCCCGCGCATCGTGCGCCCTACCAACCCGTTGCCCTTGAACAGGCTCGCCTTGGCGAGGTACCTCGGGAGGCGTCCGGTGCTGTACATGATCGCGTCAGCCAGGACGAGCGGGTCGACGTGGGAGATGTGGTTGGCCGCGATGATCACGCCGCCTTCGGCGGGCACGTTGGCGAAGCCGCTCCAACGACGCCGGGTCAGCAGCATCAGTGGCGGCTTCAGCAGCACCACCGACAGGCGGTACCAGAACCCGATGCGACCCAGACGCACGTCCACTCCCTCTCCGGCCCTTCCTGAGGGCGTGTCGTGGGGTGGAGTCTCGCCGCCCCTGGCACCGCTGTCGAGGAGCCTGCCAGACTCCTGCAGGTGGCGAGCTCCTGGGGTGTCGTGGTGCCCGTGAAGCGCCTGGAGCTCGCGAAGTCCCGGCTTGCGTCGTACGGCGACGCCAACCGACGTAGCCTCGCCCTCGCCTTCGCGGCCGATGTCGTGGTCGCGGCCCTGCAGGTCGCCACCGTCCTCGTCGTCACCGACGACCCGGTGGCCGCGCACACCCTTGCCGACCTGGGCGCGCTGGTCGTACCCGACGACCCCGATGCTGGCCTCAACCCGGCCCTCGCGCACGGCGCCGACCTGCTACGCGAGCACCACCCGCTGCTTGGGGTCGCGACGCTCTCGGCCGACCTCCCGGCCCTGCGTGCGGAGGACCTCGCCGCAGTCCTGCAGTCCGTCCCCCACGGGATGCGGGGCTTCGTGACCGACACCACCGGGACGGGTACGACGCTGCTTGCCGCCGCCGCCGGTGCGGAGCTCCTGCCGGCGTTCGGGCTGCACTCCCGGGCTGCCCACCTGGCCTCAGGAGCCTCCGAGCTGGTCGCCGCCGACGGCCTCCGACGCGACGTCGACACCCCCGATGACCTGGCCGCCGCTGCCGCCCTGGGACTTGGCCGACACTCCCTGGATGCCTCGCGGGGCTTGTGGTGAGCCGGTGACCGCCTCCCGAGGGCCGTCAGCGACCGTACAGGTCTGGGACCCCGCCACAGGCGGGAGCGCACTGCTCGACGACGGGTCTGTTGTCCTCCTGCCCCCTGAGTGCCTGCAGGGCAGTGTGTTCCGGTTCCTGCGCCCCGGCCAACGCATCCGCCTGACCCGCGACGACGCCCTCACCGTCACCCTCCCCTGCTGAGACCTGACGAAGGCCCCGACCGGAGCCGGGGCCTTCGTCCATGCCGTGCTGGTACCCAGGCGGTAGGCCTACTTCTTGGCGGGGGCCTTCTTCGCCAGTGCCTTCTTTGCCGTCGAGGCCTTGGCGGCGACCCGGGCCTTTGCCGGCGACGCCTTCTTGACCGGCGCGGTCTTCGTAGCCACAGCACCCCTCTTGGCCGGTGTGGCCTTGGCAGCAGCCTTGACCGGAGCGGCCTTCTTGGCCCGGGTGGCCTTCGCGGCAACCACGGCCTTCGCCGGAGCCGCCTTCTTCAACGGCCTAGCCTTGGCGGCAGCCTTGACCGGAGCGGCCTTCTTGACCCGGGTGGCCTTCGCGGCAACCACGGCCTTCGCCGGAGCCGCCTTCTTCAACGGCCTGGCCTTGGCAGCGACCTTGGCCGGCGCGGCCTTTCTGGCGGGCGCAGCCTTGGTCGCGGGGGTGGCTTTCTTCACAGCGGTGGCCTTGGCGACCTTCTTGGCCACCGGCTTCTTCGCCCCCGAGACGGCGTCCTTGAAGCCCTGGCCCGGGCGGAACTTCGGGACCGAAGTCGCCTTCAGCTTCACCTGCGCACCGGTGGCAGGGTTGCGCGCCACTCTGGCCGCACGGTTGACCTTCTCGAAGACGCCGAAGCCCGCAATCGCGACCTTCTCCCCCCTCGAGACAGTGCGGGTAACGGCGTCGACGACGGCCTCGACGGCAACAGCGGCGGCCCGCTTGTCACCGATCTGGTGGGTGATCGCCTCGATCAGTTCGGCCTTGTTCACTACGAATACCTCCAAGGACTGATGAGGCACTCTGCCCCTTCGTGCGAAAGATAAGGGGAACATGCGCTCACGTCGAACACCGAAAGGCGTAACTTTCCTTGTGTCGCAACACATGTCAGCCCGAGAGCCGAGGGTCAGTCGTCCCGCGGTTCCGGTCGCCAGCCACGGTCGAGGTCGCTGAGGAACACGTCGAGGCGCTCGGAGGATCGGCGCAGGTCGTGCTTGGCGGCATCGCTGATGGCGAGCAAACGCCTTAGGACACGGGCTTTTTCGTCCTCAGAGCCCTCGAGCGAGGCCACCCGGCGGTGCGCGGCGCGCAGCCGGACGGACAGGTCGGCGAACAGCTCGGCGTCCTCCACCCCGCTATCTTCCCACCCGTCAGAGCGCTCGCGCAGCTGGCTTCCAACGAGGTCTTTTTTCTTCATAGAAGGCGATGTCATCGCCGTGTCGCAGGGTCAGGCCGATGTCGTCGAGGCCTTCCATGAGGCGCCAGCGGGTGAAGTCGTCGAGCTCGAAGCTCTCCACGACAGTGCCAGCCCGCACCTCGCGGGCCTCGAGATCGACGGTGATGAGGGCTTCTGGGTCGTTCTCGACGAGGTCCATCAGGGTGGCCACGACGTCCGCGGGAAGCTCTACCGGCAGCAGACCGCCCTTGAGGCTGTTGCCGCGGAAGATGTCGGCGAAGCGCGGGCTGATGACGGCCTTGAAGCCGTAGTCCGTGAGGGCCCAGACGGCGTGCTCGCGCGAGGAACCGGTGCCGAAGTTCTCCCCGGCCACCAGGATGCTCGCGCCCCGATGCTCCGGGGCGTTCAGCACGAAGGACGGGTCCTCCCGCCACTCGCTGAACAGGCCCGCCCCGAAGCCGGTCCGCTCGACGCGCTTGAGCCAGTCGCTCGGGATGATCTGGTCGGTGTCGACGTCGCTGCGGCGAAGGCCGACAGCTGTTCCGGTGTGGCTGACGAAGGGGTCCATCACTGCCCGCTCTCGGCGCTGTCGTTGGTCAGGTCTGAAGGTGCCGCGAGCCGACCGATCACGGCGGTCGCCGCGGCTACCTGGGGTGACACCAGGTGGGTGCGGCCACCCCTTCCCTGACGGCCCTCGAAGTTGCGGTTGCTGGTCGAGGCACTGCGCTCCCCGGGCTTGAGGGTGTCGGGGTTCATGCCGAGGCACATCGAGCACCCGGCGCTGCGCCACTCTGCGCCGGCGGCAGTGAAGACGGCATCCAGGCCCTCCCGCTCCGCCTCGAGCTTCACCACCATCGAGCCGGGCACGACCAGCATGCGCACTCCTGGTGCCACTCGGCGGCCCCGCAGGATCGTGGCGGCGGCCCGAAGGTCCTCCATGCGACCGTTGGTGCACGAGCCGAGGAAAACGGTGTCGACGGCGATGTTCCGCAGCGGAGTGCCTGCGGTCAGGCCCATGTAGCCAAGGGCCCGCTCGGCCGCGTCCCGAGCGTTGCCTTCCGGCAGCGCCTGCGGGTCGGGGACGACATCGGCCAGGGCGCATCCCTGTGCAGGGTTGGTGCCCCAGGTGACGAAGGGCGTGATGGCTGTCGCGTCGAGCACGACCTCCTTGTCGAAGACGGCGTCCTGGTCACTGACGAGCGCGTCCCAGGCCGCGACGGCAGCGTCCCAGTCGGCGCCGGATGGCGCGTGGTCACGGCCCTGCAGGTAGTCGTAGGTGGTCTGGTCCGGCGCGATCATGCCGGCGCGGGCGCCCCACTCGATGCTCATGTTGCAGACCGTCATGCGGCCCTCCATCGACAGGCCCCGGATTGCGTCGCCGCGGTACTCCACGACATAGCCTTGGCCGCCGCCGGTCCCGACCTGCGCGATGAGGGCGAGCACGAGGTCCTTGGCGGTGGTGGCCTCGGGCAGCGAGCCCTCCACCGTCACAGACATCGTCTTCGGCCGGGGAAGCGGGAGGGTCTGCGTCGCCAGGACGTGCTCGACCTCGCTGGTACCGATCCCGAACGCCAGGGCACCGAACGCGCCGTGGGTGGACGTGTGGCTGTCGCCGCACACGATCGTCATGCCCGGCTGGGTGATCCCAAGCTGCGGGCCGATGACGTGCACGATCCCCTGGCTCGCATCGCCCATCGGGTATAGCCGCACCCCGAACTCTGCGCAGTTCTTGCGCAAGGTCTCGACCTGCACCCGGCTGACGGGGTCCGCGATCGGGCCCTGAACCAGGTCCGTGGGGACGTTGTGATCCTCGGTCGCGAGGGTCAGGTCGGCGCGACGGACCGGCCGGCCGGCCAGGCGCAGCCCGTCGAAGGCCTGCGGGCTCGTCACCTCATGCACCAGGTGCAGGTCGATGTAGAGCAGGTCCGGCTCGCCCTCCGCCCGTCGCACGACGTGGTCGTCCCAGACCTTCTCAGCGAGCGTGCGTGCCATCTTCGGCTCCCTCGTTTGCTTTCTCACATGTTGAGATGCTTGTATCGCTATGTGGAACAGACTAGCGGAGTCGGCGTCCTGGACAAAGCCGTTCTCGTCCTTGACGCCGTGCAGGCGGGCGCGCACTCCCTCGCGGCCCTCACCGAGCGGACCGGGCTGTCCCGCGCCACCGCCCACCGGCTGGCGGTCGCTCTGGAGGTGCATCGCTTCCTGGCCCGCGAGGGCGACGGCCGCTGGCGCCCCGGGCCGCGTCTGTCGACCCTCGGCTCGGACCTGCTGCTCGAGCACGCGGCCGCCGTCCTTGCCCGGCTCCGCGACCTCACCGGCGAGAGCGCTCAGCTCTACCGGCGCGAGGGTGAACACCGGATCTGCGTAGCGGCTGCCGATCTCGGCAGCGGCCTGCGCGACACCGTGCCGGTGGGCGCGGCCCTGCCGATGACCGCGGGCTCCGCAGCGCAGGTGCTTCTCGCCTTCGGCGGCGGGGCCGTTCCCCAAGGAGCCGCCTTCACCGACCGGGTCCTTGCTGAGGTACGGCGGCGGGGCTGGGCACACTCGGTCGCCGAACGCGAGCAGGGCGTGGCGTCGGTGTCCGCCCCGGTGTTCGACAGCGAGGGTCGCTTGGTGGCCGCAGTCAGCGTGTCGGGCCCCCTGGATCGGCTGACGCGGCAGCCGGGCCGGCTGCACGCCGCCCCCGTCCTGGCCGCCGCCAAGGAGCTCTCGGGTCCCTGAGCGCGCTCAGGCGCGCGTGCGTCGGCGGCTAAGAACCAGGAGCGCACCGGTGGTCGCTCGTCCACGGTCGAGCACGGCCGGCCCTGGGTAGTCAGGGCGGGCGCCTGGAACCGGTCACATCGGGTGATGTCGCCGTGGCCAACGTTCGCGCAGGCTGGGCAGGTCCGCCCCGTGCCGCTGGAGGCCCCACATGACACACCCCGTCGAGGATCACCAGCTCTCCGACGTCGAGGTCAACGCCGCGCCGATGACCATCCCGCTCCCCCGCCGGGAAGCCGCCGGCTGGCCGACCAGGGGCGAGGTCGCGCACGTGCCTGTCGCCCTGCTGCTGGCTGCCTCCGGCCGCTGCTCGTGCCCCGCCTGCTCGGCGAACTTCGCGCGGTTCGTGGCCAGGGCCCGCCTGCGCGCGGTCTGAGCCTGCCGGCGAGAGCCCAGTGACGAGCATCGGGCAGAGCGCCGTTGGTACCCCCGAGCGGATTCGAACCGCCGCTACCGCCGTGAGAGGGCGGCGTCCTAGGCCGCTAGACGACGGGGGCCGGGAACTTGATCGTGCTGTTTAGTTGTGACACGGCAGTCGTGACAGTTCGACGTGCTCGAGCTGGGGTACCTGGACTCGAACCAAGACTAACGGAACCAGAAACCGTCGGGCTGCCAATTACCCCATACCCCATGGTGTTGCGGCGACCATGCTAGCGGACGACGGCACCGGCTTTGGCCGCCACCGTCAGCGGGGCGGCACCTGAGGTTCACCCACGCGTCGGCACCAGCTCACAGGGCGGCGCGGAGCCTGGCGAGCACCCGTTGCTGACCGAGCAGGGCCATCGACTCGGGCAGCGGTGGGGAAATGAGGGACCCGCAAACCGCGGCGCGGACCGGCGCATACGCCTTGCCCCGCTTCAGCCCGAGGCGATCGATCAGGGCAGCGTCCATGGCGGTTTGCACCGAGGCGGTCGTCCACTCCTCGAGCGGCGCGAGGGCCTCGGCCAGGGCAAGCAGCACCGGCCCTGCGTCACCGAGGGACTTCTCACGGGCGGCGTCCTGCACGACGAACTCGCGGTCGGTCACGAACAGGAACCGCAGGAGGTCGACGCACTCCGACAGCACGGCCATCCGGGTCTGGATCAGCGGTCCGGCGCCCGCCAGCAGGCTGCGGTGCGCGGCGGAGTCGTCGTACAGGCCGGCGGCGCGCAGGAAGGGGATCAGCCGGGCCTGCAGATCCTCCGGTGCTAGCGCCCGCAGGTAGTGGCCGTTCAGCCAGCCGAGCTTGTCGAGGTCAAAGACCGGGCCGACTGTGTTGACGCGGGTCCAGTCGAAGGACGCTGACATCTCGGCGAAGGAGAAGATCTCCTCCCCCGAAGGCAGCGAGTAGCCCAGCAGGCCGAGGAAGTTGAGCAGCGCCTCGGGCAGGTAGCCCTGCTCGACGAACCAGGTCAGCCGCGCAGCCGGGTTCTTGCGCTTGCTGATCTTGGACTTGTCGACGTTGCGCAGCAGCGGCATGTGCGCGAACGCCGGCCGCTCCCAGCCGAGCCAGTCATAGAGCAGCACGTGCTTGGGAGTGGAGGAGATCCACTCCTCACCGCGGACGACGTGGGTGATGCCCATCAGGTGGTCGTCGACCACGACCGCAAGGTGGTAGGTCGGGAAGCCGTCGGCCTTGAGGATCACCTGGTCGTCGGGCCGTGGGGCGTTGACCTGCCCGCGGATCAGGTCGACGAACGACAGGGGAGCGTCGTCGGGGACGAGCATCCGGACCACGGGCACGTCGCTGCAACCGGGCAGCTCGGCCCGCTGCTCGCGAGTCTTGCCGACGCACAGCCGGTCGTAGCCGGTCGGGACCTTGCGCGCCTGCTGGTCCTCGCGCATCTGCTGCAACCGCGCGGGCGTGCACCAGCAGTGGTAGGCGTTGCCCTGCGCGAGCAGCTGCTCCACGTAGGGCGTGTAGGTGTCGAGCCGCTCGCTCTGCCGGTACGGCGCATAGGGACCGCCCTTGTCCGGGCCCTCGTCCCACTGCAGGCCGAGCCAGGCCAGCATGTCGAAGACCTGCTGCTCGGAGTCGGCCTGGAAGCGGGCTCGGTCGGTGTCCTCGATGCGAAGGACGAACTGCCCACCCTGCTGCCGGACGAAAGCCAGGTTGAACAAGGACATGTAGGCCGTGCCGACGTGAGGGTCGCCGGTAGGTGACGGGGCGACCCGAAGCCTGACGGTCATCGCCTGACCACCGGGTTCGTCAGCGGGCCGATCCCCTCGACCAGGACGGTGACAGCGTTGCCGGGGACCAGCGGGCCGACGCCGGCAGGGGTGCCGGTGAGAATGACGTCGCCAGGCAGCAGTGTCATGAAGGCGGTCACCCACTCGATGATCGTGGGGACGTCATGGATCAGCTGTGCGGTGCGGCCGTTCTGGCGTACCTCGCCGTCGACGGCGCACTGCACCCCGACATCGCTCACGTCGAGGTCGGTCTCGACCCACGGCCCGAGCGGACAGAAGCTGTCGTGGCTCTTGCCCCTGGTCCACTGGCCATCGGCCTGCTGGTGGTCCCGGGCCGTCACGTCGTTGCCGCAGGTGTAGCCCAGGACCACCTCGAGCGCCTTGGCCGCAGGGACCTCACGGCACAGCCGGCCTATGACGATGCCCAGCTCGGCCTCGTGGTCGACGTGGCTGCTGTTGCGGGGCAGCACGATCGGGTCGCCCGGGCCGATCACCGACGTCGACGGCTTGAGGAACACGACCGGGCTCTGCGGGACCGGGCCGCCCATTTCCACGACGTGGTCGGCATAGTTCTTCCCGATGCACACGACCTTGCTCGGCAGGACCGGGGCCAGCAACCGCACCGACGACAGCGGGTGCCGCACGCCGGTGAACGTGAGGGGGGCGAAGGGGTGTCCCGCGACCTCGGCGACCTCCAGGCTGGAGGGGTCGTTGCCCGCTCCCTCGACGACGCCGAAGCTGACCTCCGCCGGCCCGCCGGTGGTGGCGGGCGCTGCGTAGCGGGCGATGCGCACTGTGGTGGTGCCTTTCCATCAAGGGGTGCCCCGAGGCTACCGGCGGTGGTGACCTGGGTGACATCTGCACCGGACGCGCCGGCCGGGTTCGGTGCAGATGTCACAGAGGAAGGCGGGCAACCGATCAGGTGAGGAGCAGGACGACGCCGACGACGACGCCGGTCACGACGATCCCGACCCGCACCACCTCGGCCGGAAGGCGCCGGGCCAGGCCCACCCCAGCTGCCGCCCCGAGGACCGCACCCACGGACAGCAACCCGGCGGCGAGCCAGTCGACCCGGCCGGCGATCGCATAGACCAGGGCCGCGACCAGGTTGATGACCAGCGACAACAGGCCCTTGAGGGCGTTGAGCCGCTGCAGCCCGTCCGACACCAGGATCCCCAGCACCGCCAGCATGACGACGCCGAGACCGGCCCCGAAATAGGCGCCGTAGACGGCCCCGACCCCGATCGCGACCTGCGCCTGCCAGCCCGGGTGATCAGCCGCAACCCCGCGGTCGGCGAGCAGAGCAGCGACCCGGGGCTGGACGGCCAGCAGTAGGCAGGCCAGCAGCACCAAGTAGGGCACGACGGCCCGGAACCCGTCGCCCGGGGTGAGGAGCAGCAGCACCGCGCCGACCAGGCCACCGAGCAGCCCCGCTATCACCAACCCGCGAGCGCGTGGGCCCTGACCGACGAGCTCCCGGCGGTAGGCCACCGATCCCCCGGCATAGCCGGTGAGCAGGCCCACCGAGCAGGTGATGTTGGCCGTCACGGGCGGGACGCCGACGGCGAGCAGGGCGGGGAACGCGACCAGCGTCCCACCCCCGGCGAGCGCGTTCACCGCACCCGCGACGAACCCGGCCGTGCTGACGAGCACCGCGGCACCGGGGGTCACCTGGGGGACGGTAGGCCCTGCCTCGAGCCCTGGACCGACGCGGGGGTAGCTGCCGGCCAGCTCCGGCGGGTACCGAGCCCGGCGCCCCGCCCGTCGTCCCTGCCTCCCGACCTGAGCTGACCTGACCTACCTGACCTGACCTGACCTGACCTGG
>JANXUE010000241.1 GCA_025352005.1 Frankiales bacterium | reverse complement strand
GCCCGTGTGCACCGCCCGATCGGCCTCGACATCGGCTCGCACACCCCCTCCGAGATCGCGATCTCCACGGTGGCGGGGCTCCTGGCCGACCGCAACGGCCGCTCCGGTGGCTTCCCCGCGAGGGCGTAGACCACGCCGCTCTGTCGCTGATCTGCCTGTCCATCTGAGCTCAGTCCGCAAGCAGCTTGCGCAGGGTGGCGGGTGTCCTCGCGGTGGAGCTCACCCCGAGGGCGCTCTCCAACCGGGCGTTGGTGAGCTTCGTGCGTCCCGCATCGACGTAGCCGATGAACACCGCGCGCTCATTACCAGCGACCACCTCGGGTGACACGTCCGATGCCAGGAAGGACGCCAACGCGGCCGCTGGCGGTCGCTCGAACAGCACGGAGCAGACCACGTAGCCCGGGAGGTCCGGGACAGCGTCGACGAGGGCGCGCACCTCGTGGTCGGGTAGCACACAGGCGCGCACGTCGATCCGAAACCGTTCCCGGAGGCCGTGCTCGACCTCCGCCGTCAGGTCACCACCCCGGTTGCTGGTGAAGACGGCGTTCCCGCTGTTGAGCACCGTGCGCACGTCGGTGTGCCCGAGCTGTTCCAGCAGGTCGCGCAGGTCGGCCATCGCCAGTCGATTGCGCGTTCCCACGTTGACGGCCCGCAGCAGAAGGACCCACCTCATGGCGTCAGGGTCGGAAGGGTGTCACGGGGGCTCTCGTGCCCGAGACCATCGAGTAGGTCCACGACCGCAACCCGCAGCTGGGCCACCACCACCTGCGCCGAGAGTGTCCGCGCACCGAGGGTGACCGGGTCGAGCTGCGCAGCCAGCGACACCAGTGACGGGATGCCATCACCCCCGGAGGCGGCCAGGTCGAGGGCGTCGCTGAAGTCCTCGAGCAGGTCGGGCAGGGCTGACGGCAGGGGGTCGCCGGTGTCGAGCGCGACCACCACCCGGCGGATGAGTACCCGGGCGTTGCCAGTGCCACGGTCGACGCCGACGAGTAGTCGCGAGAGCGCCTCCCACTCCTCGCGGCGGGTCTCCCGGAAGGGGGTGATGCGGGAGGTCTCGCGACCGGTCGACAGTGCTCCCCTCCACCTCAGCAGGACCGGTTCGAGCATCCGCCCCCGACCCAGGGCCTCCGCGGCCAGCGTGCTGGACCCGGTCCGGATCGCCTCCGCTGTCCCGCGGACCACCTCTGCGAGCTCCCGCAGGTAAGAGCACCGCAGCCGATGGACGGCCTTCCACGGGTCCGAGGGGAGCAGCGCCGCCACGAGCAACGCGATCGCACCGCCGACGAGGGCATCCTGCCAGCGGTGCAATCCGCTGTTCGGAGTACGCGGCAGGGCCACGACGAACACGGCTTGAATAGCCGCCTGGGTCACCGCGAGCCCACCGCCGTTGATCGCCACTGCGGCCAGCAGGGCGAGGAAGACGACGGCCCCGATCTGCCAGATCCCCTGACCGAAGGCACCGACCCATGCATCCCCAACCCCGACGCCGAGGGCGACGCCGGCTGACAGCTCCGCCGTACGGCGAAGGCGTCCGCCGGCGGTGAGGCCGAGCGACACGACAGCGGCGACCGAGGCGAAGAACGGCCGCTGGTGGTCCAGGACCCGGGTCGAGAACGCCCACGCGCCGGCCGCCGCGAGTCCGCACTGAGCCGCCGACCAGGCCCCGGAACGCACGCGGACGGCACTGTCGGTGACTGCGCGCCGGAGCTCCACGCCCCAAACCTAGACTCTGCACCATGCCTGAGTTCGCCTTTACCGACCTGCTCCCCACCGGCCCGGACCAGACGCCGTACCGGCTGCTCACGACCGAGGGCATCTCGGTCGTCTCCGGCGCAGGGCGCGACTTCCTGCAGGTCTCCGGTGACGCCCTGTCCCTGCTGGCAAAGACCGCCATGCGCGACATCGCGCACCTGCTCCGGCCCGCGCACCTGGCCCAGCTGCGGCGGATCCTCGACGACCCGGAATCCAGCCCCAACGACCGCTTCGTCGCCCTTGACCTGCTCAAGAATGCCAACATCGCCGCGGGTGGCGTCCTACCGATGTGCCAGGACACTGGGACCGCCATCGTCATGGGCAAGCGCGGCATGTCCGTTCTCACCGACGGCCACGACGAGGAGCACCTGTCGCGCGGCATCTACGACGCGTACACGACGCTGAACCTGCGCTACTCCCAGCTCGCCCCCCTCACCATGTGGGAGGAAAAGAACACCGGCAACAACCTGCCCGCGCAGATCGAGCTCTATGCCAGCGCCTACGACTGCTACGAGTTCCTGTTCATGGCCAAGGGCGGCGGCTCGGCCAACAAGAGCTACCTCTACCAGGAGACCAAGGCGGTCCTCAACCAGGTGGCCATGATGCGGTTCCTCGAGGAGAAGATCCGTTCGCTCGGTACGGCGGCCTGCCCGCCGTACCACCTGGCGATCGTCGTCGGCGGCACGTCCGCGGAGTTCGCTCTAAAAACCGCGAAGTACGCCTCCGCGAAGTACCTCGACAACCTCCCCACCTCCGGATCGCCTACCGGGCAGGGGTTCCGGGACCTCGACCTCGAGCTCCAGGTGCACGAGATGACCGCACGCCTCGGCATCGGAGCCCAGTTCGGCGGGAAGTACTTCTGCCATGACGTGCGGGTCGTCCGCCTCCCCCGGCACGGCGCCTCGTGTCCCGTCGCGATCGCCGTGTCGTGCTCAGCGGACCGACAGGCCCGCGGTCGCATCGACGCCCGGGGCGTGTGGCTCGAGCAGCTCGAGACCGATCCAGCGCACTACCTGCCCGAGGTCGAGGAGATCGCCGGCGACGTCGTCCAAATCGACCTGTCCCGGCCGATGGCGGAGATCAGGTCGGTGCTGTCGACGCTGCCGGTCAAGACCCGCCTGTCGCTCACCGGCCCGCTCGTTGTCGCGCGCGACATCGCCCACGCCAAGATCGCGGAGCTGCTCGAAGCGGGCCAGCCGATGCCGTCGTACCTGAAGGACATGGCCGTCTACTACGCGGGCCCGGCCAAGACGCCGAAGGGGATGGCGTCGGGGTCCTTCGGTCCGACGACCGCAGGCCGCATGGACTCCTATGTCGACCGGTTCCAGGCTGCGGGGGGCTCCCTGGTCATGCTCGCCAAGGGGAACCGCTCCAAGCAGGTCACCGACGCCTGCCAGACGCACGGCGGCTTCTACCTGGGGTCGATCGGAGGTGCCGCTGCCCGGCTGGCGCAGGACTGCATCAAGAAGGTCGAGGTGCTGGAGTACCCCGAGCTCGGGATGGAGGCCGTCTGGCGCATCGAGGTCGAGGACTTCCCCGCCTTCGTCGTGGTCGACGACAAGGGCAACGACTTCTTCGCCTCGCCCGACCAGACCCACGCCGGACTGACGCCCGTTGCCATTACCCGCCGCCCCTCCTAGGGCGACCTTGAGCCGTCTTACCGATCCACCTTTACTGCGTTGCTGTGACGCACACGGCACAAGCGCGGCGTACCGACGACCTACCGGGTGCAGGATGACGTCATGGGTAACACGCGCACCGAACACGACAGCATGGGCGACGTCGAAGTCCCGGCCGAGGCGCTCTGGCGGGCGCAGACCCAGCGCGCCGTGCAGAACTTCCCGGTCAGCGGGCTGCGCGTCGAGCCGGCCCTGATCCGCGCCCTGGCAGCGATCAAGGGCGCTGCAGCGCGGGCCAATGCCGTCCTCGGGGTTCTGGGACCCGAGCAGGCACACGCGATCTCCGTGGCGGCGGCGGCGGTCGAGGCGGGGGAGCACGCCGATCAGTTCCCGGTCGACGTCTTCCAGACCGGCAGCGGCACCAGCACCAACATGAACCTCAACGAGGTCCTGGCGACCCTCAGCAACAGCCATCCGAACGACCACGTCAACGCGAGCCAGAGCAGCAACGACGTCTTCCCCTCGGCTGTCCACCTGGCCGCTGCCCGCGCCGTCGTGGAGGACCTGCAGCCGGCACTGACCCACCTCGCGGAGTCTTTCGAGCGTAAGGCGCTGCTGTTCGTCGATGCCGTCAAGGCCGGCCGCACCCACTTGATGGACGCCACCCCGGTGACGCTCGGTCAGGAGCTTGGGGGCTACGCCGCCCAGTGCCGGTACGGCGTGGAGCGACTTGCTGGCGTCCTCCCCCGGGTGGCCGAGATCCCGCTCGGCGGGACCGCGGTCGGCACCGGCATCAACACCCCTCCCGGCTTCGCGCAGCAGGTGATCGCGGACCTGCGCGAGCGCACCGGACTCCCGCTGACCGAAGCCCGCAACCACTTCGAGGCGCAGGGATCGCGGGACTCCCTCGTCGAGCTGAGCGGGGTTCTGCGGACGATCGCCGTGGGCCTGACGAAAACCTGCAACGACCTCAGGTGGCTCAGCAGCGGACCCCTCACCGGACTTGCCGAAATCCACCTGCCCGACCTGCAACCGGGCTCGAGCATCATGCCGGGCAAGGTCAACCCGGTGGTGCCGGAGGCGGTGTGCCAGGTCGCCGCGCAAGTCATCGGCAACGACGCGGCAGTCGCCTTTGCCGGGGCGGCCGGCACGCTGGAGCTCAACGTGATGCTGCCGGTGATCGGCCGCAACCTGCTCGAGTCACTGCGCCTGCTGTCGAACGTGACGCGCCTGCTGGCCGACCGCTGCGTGGACGGTCTGGAGGCGGACCTACCCCGGATGCGCCGGTACGCCGAGAGCTCGCCCAGCATCGTCACGTCCCTGAACCGGTACCTGGGCTACGAGGAGGCCGCCGTGGTTGCCAAGGCGGCTGTGGCGCAGGGGAAGACGATCCGTGAGGTCGTCGACGAGCGGGGCTACGTCGAGCGCGGCCTGCTCACCCAGGATCAGCTCGAGGCCGCGCTCGACGTACTCGCGATGACCCGGGCACCGGGTCGTGGTCGGCAGGCCTAGAGGGGCAGGTCCTCGAGCATCTCGGTGACGAGCGCGGCGATCGGCGAGCGCTCGGACCGGGTCAAGGTCATGTGCGCGAACAGCGGATGCCCCTTGAGGGTCTCGATGACGGCGGCGACGCCATCGTGCCGACCGACCCGCAGGTTGTCACGCTGAGCGACATCGTGGGTGAGCACGACCCGGGATCCCTGCCCGAGCCGAGACAGCACCGTCAGCAGCACCCCCCGCTCCAAAGACTGCGCCTCGTCGACGATGACGAACGTGTCGTGCAGCGACCGGCCGCGGATGTGGGTGAGCGGCAGGACCTCGAGCAGCCCGCGGGCCATCACCTCCTCGACCACCTCCGAAGCGACCAGCGCACCGAGGGTGTCGAAGACGGCCTGCGCCCAGGGCCCCATCTTCTCGGAGGCGTCGCCGGGCAGGTAGCCGAGGTCTTGGCCACCGACGGCGTACAGGGGCCGAAAGACGACAACCTTCTTTTGGGCCCGACGCTCCAGGACCGACTCCAGGCCTGCGCACAGGGCAAGCGCAGACTTCCCCGTCCCGGCTCGCCCGCCCAGCGACACGATCCCGATCTCCGGGTCGAGGAGCAGCTCGATCGCGACCCGCTGCTCAGCGGACCGGCCGTGCACGCCGAACGCGTCACGGTCGCCACGCACCAGCCGCACCGACTTGTCAGGGGCGACCCGACCCAAACCGCTGCCACGGTCGGACAGCAGCACCAGCCCAGTGTGGGTCGGCAGCTCGCGGGCCTCGGGCAGGTCGAGCCGGCCCTGCTCGTAGAGCCGGTCGAGGTCGGCGGCCTCGACCGCGATCTCGTCCATGCCGGTCCAGCCCGACGAGACGGCAAGCTCGGCGCGGTACTCCTGAGCGGGGATCCCGATGGCCGCCGCCTTCACGCGCAGCGGCAGGTCCTTGCTAACCAGAACGACCTCGTTGCCCTCGGACGCCAGGTTGGCCGCCACGGCCAGGATGCGGCTGTCGTTGTCACCGAGCCGGAAGCCGGCGGGCAGGCCGTCGACAGAGGAGTGGTTCAGCTCGACGCGCAGCGAACCCTGCGCCACCGGGATCGGCTGGTCGAGGCGGCCGTGCTCGATCCGCAGGTCGTCCAGAACGCGCAGGGCCTGCCGGGCGAACCACCCCAGTTCCGGGTGGTCCCGCTTGCCTTCGAGTTCGGAAATCACCACCAGTGGCAGGACTACTTCGTGCTCGGCGAACCGCCCCATGGCTCCGGGGTCGGACAGCAGCACTGAGGTGTCAAGGACGAAGGTCTTCACGCAGGCCTCCAGCAGTCGGAGCGGGGCCGGGACCGTGCCCAGCTACCGCAGACGGTAAGCCGCGCCCGACCCCGTGGGACGCGCGACACGCAGGTGGGTCAGGACCGAAGCGGCTGAACCTCCGACGACGGGGGGACCGCCAGATCCCTGACGGCAGAGGCGATCTCGCTGAACGCGGCGTCGGCCGCGACCACCGAGGGGCCCTGCCCGAAGAAGCCGTGCACCATCCCGGCGTACTGGGTGGACCAGACCTGCACCCCGCTGGCGCGCAGGCGCTCGGCGTAGGCGTTGCCCTCGTCGCGCAGGACGTCGTACTCGGCCGTGGCGACAACGGCCGGCGCGAGCCCGGCCAGGTCGGTCGCGGCGGCCGGTGACAGCAGCGGCTCGTCGCGGGTGTGCGTCCCTGCGTACTGCTCCCAGTACCACCGCATGTCCTCGCCCTCGAGCCCGAACCCCGAAAGCTGGTAGGACGGGCTGGTGGCCGACGCGTCCAGGCAGGGGTAGACGAGCAGCTGGCAGGCAAGGGGACGGCCTTCCGCCCGGAAGACGAGCGCCACGGCAGCGGCCAGGTTGGCGCCGGCGCTGTCGCCGCCGACCGAGACCGACGCGAAGTCTTGCCCGGACGCCCAACGCACAGCGGTCAGGGCGTCCTCGAGCGGCGCCGGGAAGGGGTGCTCGGGGGCAAGCCGGTAGTCGACGGCGAGAACCGCGAGGCCGGCCCGGTGGCACAGGGACCGAACGATGCCCTCGTGCGAATCAAGGCCACCGACGACCCAGCCGCCCCCATGCAGGTAGACGAGCACGGCTGGCTGCTCGACCCCCTCGGGGCGGTGCAGCACGCACGGAACGCCCTCCACGTCGAAGGATGTGGAGCTCACCACCGGCTCGGGGACCCAGCCCTCGCCTCGGCGCTGTCGGACGAGGTCGGCGTAGCCCCGCCTGTGGTCCTCGACCGAGGTGTCGCGGGCGACACGGGCAGGCACCATCGCGAGCAAGGCCAGCACCTGTGGGTCGACCGGCATCAGGAGCCGTACCGTCGCTGGCGCGCGGAGTAAGCCCGCAGCGCGCGGAGGAAGTCGACGCGGCGGAAGTCCGGCCAGTGGGCGTCGCAGAAGTAGAACTCGCTGTGGGCGCTCTGCCAGAGCAGGAAGCCACCGAGCCGTTGCTCACCGCTGGTGCGGATCACCAGGTCGGGGTCGGGCTGGCCTCGGGTGTAGAGGTGCTCTGCGATGTGCTCGACGTCGAGCAACTCCGCAACCTCCTCCAAGGACGTCCCGGCGGCGGCGTGGGCCTGCAGCATCGAGCGGACGGCATCGGCGATCTCACGTCGTCCGCCGTAGCAGATGGCGACGTTCACGAGCACCCCTGGGCGACCGCCGGTGCTTTCCGCGGCTTCCTTCAGGATCCGCGCCGTCTCGGCTGGTAGCAGGTCGAGCGCGCCCACGACGTTGAGGGTCCAGCTGTTCCCGGGCCGGGCGAGGTCGGTCACGACGCCCTCGATGATCCGCAGCAGCGGCGTCAGCTCCGCTTCGGGACGGGACAGGTTGTCGGTGCTGAGCAGCCACAGGGTGACCACCTCGACACCCGCCTCGTCGCACCAGGCGAGCAGGTCGACGATCTTGTCCGCACCGCGCTGGTGGCCCTCCTTGGAGGAGGCTCCGACGGACTTGGCCCACCGTCGGTTGCCGTCGAGGATGACCCCGACGTGGCGCGGCATGGCCGCGGCGCTGCGGTGCAGCGAGCCGGACAGCCGTCGCTCGTACAGGTCGTAGACCAGGTCTCGCAGACCCACGAAAGGCTCCTCACCGCCGTACCCCAGCGAGCGTAACGCCTTACGACACCCGCGCTCGAGCCCACACGCTGCGCATCACCAACGGCATCGCCAGCCCACACCAGGCGACGACCGCGAAGATGTTGCCGCTCCACAGGAACAGCACCGCGAAAAGCGTCATCCCGACGGTCCAGGAGACTTTGCCCACCGGCCCGAAGGAGGTGTCGCTCTTGTGCCAGCGGCTCCAGACCTGGTCCGGACGCGGCGGGTGTACCAAGGGAACGAGCCGCCCCGGTACGACGGCCTCCTGGGCGGGCGCGAAGCCCTCATGGCACTGACTGCACCAGGTCGCGTCAGGACGCGCCTGGGCACCGCAGCTCGTGCACGTCATGGCCACCTATCGGCAGCCCGGATACCCGGCTCAACCCCCAAGCCCTCACTCGCGGCCTACACCCGCAGGCCTCAGCCCACGGGCCGGCGCAGTCCCCGCGCATCCTCGCCGGCGTCGTACGACGCCCCGACCGCTGCAAAGTCCTGCACGAGGACCTGCAGGAAGCTCAGCAACTGGTCGCTGTCGACCACGGCCCGCACGCCCTGACCCCCCTCGCCCCACGCCTCCACGACGGCCCGCCGGCGCAGCACCCAGTCGTGGACGGTCCAGGTCCGCTCGACGTCGAGGGTGGTCCTCAGCTCGCCGGTCGTGGACAGGTCGTCGGGGTCGCGAGAGCGGAAGCAGAACAGTTCCCGGTCGCCGGGCAGGCGAGAGCCCACCTCCCACGGGGGCTCTCGTCGTACAGCTGTCTGGTCGGAAAGCGGCCTAGCTGTTGAGTCGATCCACGAGCTTGGCGTGCTCCTCGACGAGGGCCTTGGGCAGGTGATCGCCGAACTGGGCGAAGTACTCCTGGATCATGCCGGCCTCCTGCTTCCAGATCTCGGTGTCGACCGACAGCAGCAGCGCGAGGTCCTCGGCCGGGACGTCGAGGCCGTCGAGGTCGAGCTCGCCCTCGGCCGGCAGAATGCCGATCGGGGTCTTGACGCCCTGGGCGTTGCCTTCGGCACGGTCGACGATCCACTTCAGGACACGGGCGTTCTCACCGAAGCCGGGCCAGAGCCACTTGCCGGACTCGTTCTTGCGGAACCAGTTGACGTAGTAGATCTTCGGCAGCTTGTCGGCGCTGGTGGCCTCGCCGATCTCGAGCCAATGTTTCATGTAGTCGCCCATGTTGTAGCCGCAGAACGGCAGCATGGCGAAGGGGTCGCGGCGCAGCTGTCCGATGGCACCGGCGGCGGCGGCGGTCGTCTCGGACGACACCGTGGAACCGAGGAACACCCCGTGCTGCCAGTCAAAGGACTCGGTGACCAGCGGTACGGCGGTCGCCCGTCGTCCACCGAACAAGATGGCCGAGATCGGGACGCCCTTCGGGTCCTCCCAGTTGCTGGCGATGGTCGGGCACTGGCCGGCAGGAGTGGTGAAGCGGGCGTTGGGGTGCGCGGCCGGCGTCTCGCTGGACGGGGTCCAGTCGTTGCCCTTCCAGTCGGTCAGGTGCGCCGGCGGCTGCTCGGTCAAGCCCTCCCACCACACGTCGCCGTCGTCGGTCAGCGCGACGTTGGTGAAGATGCTGTTGCCGAAGAAGGTCTTGACGGCGTTGGCGTTGGTGTCCTCACCGGTCCCGGGGGCGACGCCGAAGAAACCGGCCTCGGGGTTGATCGCGTAGAGCCGGCCGTCCTCACCGAAACGCATCCAACAGATGTCGTCGCCGACGGTCTCGACGGTGTAGCCGGGGATGGTCGGCTGGAGCATCGCGAGGTTGGTCTTCCCGCAGGCGCTGGGGAACGCGGCCGCGACGTACTTCGCGACGCCGCTCGGGGGCGTCAGCTTCAGGATGAGCATGTGCTCGGCCATCCAGCCCTCGTCGCGCGCCATGACGGACGCGATGCGCAGAGCGAAGCACTTCTTGCCCAGGAGGGCGTTGCCGCCGTACCCGGAGCCGTAGGACCAGATCTCACGGGTCTCCGGGTACTGGACGATGTACTTGGTGTCGCTGCACGGCCACGCGACGTCGGCTGTGACAGTGCCAGCGCCGTCCTCGAGCGGGGCGCCGACGGTGTGGATGGCCGGGACGAAGAAGCCGTCCTCGCCGATCTCGTCAAGGGCGGCCTGCCCCATCCGGGTCATGATGCGCATGCTGACCACGACGTACGGGCTGTCGGTGATCTCGATGCCGAGCTGACTGATGGCCGAGCCGAGGGGTCCCATGCTGAAGGGGACGACGTACATCGTGCGGCCCTTCATGCAGCCGGCGAACAGCGGACTGAGAGTGGCCCGCATCTCGGCCGGTGCCATCCAGTTGTTGGTGGGGCCTGCGTCGGCCTCGTCCTCTGAGCAGATGAAGGTGCGGTCCTCGACCCGGGCGACATCGGTCGGGTCGGACTTCGCATAGAAGCTGTTCGGCCGCTTGGCCTCATCGAGCTTGGTGAACGTCCCGTTGTCGACCAGCAGCTGCGTCAGCCGGTCCCACTCCGCCTGCGAGCCGTCCGCCCACTCCACCCGGTCGGGCGTGGTGAGGGTGGCGACCTCGCGCACCCAGTCGACCAGCTTGGCGTTCTTGGTCGGTGGCTGTTCCAGGCCCGGAATCGTTGGGGCGGCGGTGGTCATGAGGTCCTCTCCATCGAGGTGCTGTCGCCAAGCGAGCGTGGCGGCGGGGTTGCGTCGAAGTGTGCCCCGTGCTCCTGGCTGCCAACAGTGCGCCTTTCTGTGAGATGACGCACCCACAAGTAGCCAAGCGGCCAGGCGACGCGCACCAGACTGGACGCTCGTGCCTCAACCGTCCATCGCGTCGGCAGTGGCGCTGAGCCCAACGCACCGATGGCGCAAATCCACACGGTCAGGGCCGTGTGGATTTGCGACAAAGGGGGGTGAGGTGGAGGGCCGTCTACAGGGTGGGGCCCTGCTCGCGGACCTTCTGGACCGCTTCCATCGCCTCGCGCAGCTCACCGAGCCAGCTGTCGGCGTGCTCGCCGACGAGCTTGACGCACCACGCCAGGGCCTCGGCCCTCGAGCGGGCGACGCCGCTGCTCACGAGGGTGTCGAGCACCTGACGCTCTGGCTGACGCAAACGCGTCATGACCGGCACGCTGAGGTGGGTGAACAGCTGGGTGCTCGACCCGGCGGTGGCTCCCCAGGCGACCTTGCGGCCGTACCGGTGCTCCGCCTCCCGGGCGATCGCGACCCGCTCATCGCGGGTGTCCTCGCGCCAGCGGGTGATCCGCCCGGCTTCGGCCGCCGCGACGTCGGCCTCGCTCCCCTCGACCGTGGGTGACTCGACGGTCACCAGGACGGTGATCTCGTCGCGGTCGACCGCGATCTCGGGCGTCCCCCAGGCATCGGGCAGGCGACCGGCGAACCAGCCGGCAACGCCCTCAGCAGCAGGTACGTCGTGCTCGTGCGGACCTCGTTGCCCGCGCGGACCGCCAGGACCGCCGGGGCCACCTGGACCTCGGCCGCGTCCTCGTCCGTCAGGACCTTCGGGCGCCTGACGCCCGTACTTCTCATGTGGGTGTCTCATCAGACATCCCCTCTCTTGTGTTGTTGCAATTACATAATTACACAACAACATTTGCATAGGTTCATTCCCGCTTACCGGACAACCACCCCGAGCTGGTCACGCAGGCGAGCCCCGTCGGTGGTCGGGAGCTCGCAGACGGACTGCCGGCAGACGTACGCCGCACCAGGCTCGCGCCCTTCGGCCAGCGGGCCGTTGACGGCCACGACCGCACCGGGGGACGTGGCCAGCCGGGCCGGCCGCAGCAGGTCCGGACGGTCGAGCACGACGACCTCGGCGGGTCCCGCGAGCAGCGCCTCCCCGACCGCGCAGGCCCAGCCGGCGAACCGCGCGTGCCGGGCGAACAGCGGCGTCAGCGTCGTGAGCACCTCCTCGGCGGCGGCGCGGTGCCGCTGCGACCCGGTGAGCGCGGCGTAGGTGAGCAACGCTCCAGCCGCCGCTGCGGCCCCCGAAGGAGTGGCGTTGTCGGTGAGGTCCTGGGGGCGTCGTACCAGCTGCTCGGCGTCGTCGGCGGTGTCCCACAAGCCGCCGCGGTCGTCGCGGAACTGGGCGAGGACCACGTCCAGGAGGGCGTGCGCGCCGCGCAGCTGCTCGAGGTCGCCGGTCGCGGAGTAGAGCGCCAGCAGCCCCTCGGCGACGTCCGCGTAGTCCTCGAGGACGCCGAGGTGGCGACCGACCACACCGTTGCGGGACACCCGCCGCAACCGTCCGCCGACCCAATGGAGCGAGCGCACCAGCTCCGCGCAGCGCCGCGCCGCCTCGAGGTAGCGCGGTTCGTCGAGCATGACCGCTGCCTCGGCAAGGGCGGCGACAGCGAGCCCGTTCCAGCCGGCGACGACCTTGTCGTCACGTCCTGGCTGTGACCTGAGCAAGCGGGCGGTGAAGAGTCGGGACCGCACGTTCTCGTAGCGGTCGGGGTCCGCTGGCTCGACCAGTCGCTGCAAGGTCGAGGAACCCCCCTCGAAGGTCCCGGTACGGGTGACCTCGAACTGCTCCGCGGCCCAGGCGCCGTCCACCTCCCCGAGCTCCTCGACGAGCTGCGCTGGTGTCCATCCGTAGGTGCGGCCCTCGACGCCGTCGGTGTCCGCGTCGAGGGCCGAGGCGAAGCCGCCCTCGGCGGTGAGCAGGTCGCGCACCAGGAAGTCGGCGGTCTCGCGGACGACCCGCTCGGCGAAGGCCGACCCCGACGCACGCCACCAGTGCAGGTAGACCCGCAGCAAAAGGGCGTTGTCGTAGAGCATCTTCTCGAAGTGCGGCACAACCCACTGACCGTCCACGGAGTAACGCGCGAAGCCACCGCCGAGCTGGTCGTACATCCCGCCGCGGGCCATCGCCTGGCAGGTGTGGTCGACCTTCTCCAGCCCCTCCCCCGTGCGGGCGTGCCGACGGAGCAGGAACTCCAGAACCATCGACGGTGGGAACTTCGGGGCACTGCCAAACCCGCCGTGCACCCCGTCGTACGACGGCATCAGGGCCGCCGAAGCCTTGTCCAGAAGGGCTTCCGTGACCACCGCACCGTTCGCGGCTGCCGTCCGGGCAAGGCGCTGGACGACCTCGGCGCCCGCAGCCTCGACCTCCGCCCGGCGCGTCTGCCAGGTCTGCGCGACGGACTGCAGCACCTCGGTAAAGCTCGGCATCCCCTGGCGCGCCTGGCGCGGCCAGTAGGTCCCACAAAAGAACGGCTCGCCCTTCGCTGTCAGGAACGACGTCATCGGCCAGCCACCGTGGCCGGTCATCGCCTGCACCGCTTCCATGTAGACCGCGTCGACATCGGGGCGCTCTTCCCGGTCGACCTTCACGTTGACGAAGTGACCATTCATGAAGTCGGCGGTCGTCTCGTCCTCGAAAGACTCGTGCGCCATCACGTGGCACCAGTGGCAGGCGGCGTACCCGATGGACAATAAGACTGGTCTGTCTAAGCGCTCTGCCTCGGCGAAGGCCTCGGGTCCCCAGGGCCACCATTCGACCGGATTTTGAGCGTGTTGGAGCAGATACGGACTTGTCTCAGTTGCAAGCCGATTGGGCATTCCTGCCACTCCCTACCAGTGATCTCGTATGTCTGTCACGGTGCCTAGACATACGAGCTAGACATACGAGTTTGGCTGCCACGATGCGTTGGACGGTTCCGAACTGGCCCGCCATGGGTCGGATCGTGCCGTGTTGGTCCACGGAGCTCGTCGCCGGGGTGGGGACGCGGTGAGCCAAGCAGGCACCCGGATCGCGATCGGCAAGGCCCGCGACGGCAGCGGCCAGCGGTCCTGGCGCGCAGCGCTGTACGCCCCCGCGGGTCGCTACAGCCTCTATCGCGTCACGTTTAAGGAGCAGACCGACGAGGTCTGGACGTGGACGGCCCGCACGGCCCCGACCGAGGCCGAAGCCCGGCGGATCTTCACCCAGGTGGAGAAGGCGCTCGACGCGATGGTCGCGACGCCGGTGCGCGCGAACGTGCAGCGCGGTCGCACCGGGAAGGCGCTGGCGGAGGCGTACCTCGCGGACAGTCGGGCGCAGGCCAAGGCTGTCCGGACGATCGAGCAGCGCGAGAACCGGCTGCGCGTCCACATCGAACCGGTGCTGGCCGATGTCCCCGTGGCGCGGTGGCGGCTGGCCCACTCTCGGAAGGTCATCGAGGGCGCCAAGGCTCGCGGGGTGAAGTCCGTCGGCCGGCTCGCGGACATCCGCCAGGACCTCGCCGCGATGCGCAAGCTGGCTTGGCGCGAGGGCTGGCTTCCTCGCGACGTCGATCCGCTCGACGGACTTGCCCTCCCTCGGCAGCAAACCCTGCAGGGTGCTGGGCGGGGGTTCGTCCCACCCGACCTCAGGCCTGCCCGTCGCCACGTCGATGCGATGGCGGCCGCCGCCGACCACCTGACTCAGCACGGACCGGTGGAGCTGCAGCGCCTCCCGTTGATGGGAACCCAGATCCGCCTGGCGGGGTACGGCGGCCTGCGCCTCGGCGAGCAGCTCGGGCTCCGTGCTCTCGACGTCTTCTTCGACCGCGGTGTCGTCTCCATCAACGGTTCCTGGACCCAGCCCCGCCTCGCTGACGCGAAGGCGTTCCGCGGTCCTGTCAAGAACGGCCTGGTGCACGAGGCGCCTCTGCCCGCCTCACTGAGGACCGAGCTGCTGCCCCGCTGCGCTCACCTGCTTGGGCTGCCGCCCGACTCTTCGGTCAAGCAGGTGACGCAGGCCCAGACAGACGAACGCGTCCGCCGAGGGCGGCTGGCCGGCTCGTTGGAACGCTGGTGGGAGCTCGACGTCCCAGCCGACGATGAGCTCTGGCTGTTCGTCGACAACCACACCGGACTGCCGCCGCGGACCGAGCTGTTCAACGACAGGTGGCACCGGGTGCGCCGTTGGCTCGCCCTGCACGACAGGGACAAGGCTTGGCCCAAGCACATCGTCTACAGGAATCTTCGCCACCACGCCGCCGGCTTCTGGCACGACGAGCTGGGCAGGGAATGGGCCGATGTCGCCGCCTGGCTGGGTGACAAGCTCGCGACCGTCCTCGACCACTACGTCAGGTCCGGAGTCGACGCGCTCGCCGACGTCACCGCTGCGCTCGAGGACTACTGACCTCAACTCGCGCGAACGCGCTTGCGCGGCGGGAGGCTGGGCACCGGTTTCGCCGGGCGCGCAGCAGTCAGTTGCGAGTTCTCCCAGGCGACCAGGGTGTCGAGCCGATACCGGTCGCCGCCGATCGGACGGGGGAAGCCGTCGGATCGCAGCATCCGGTAGCCCTTGGTGCGCCCGCAGCCGTAGCGCGAGATGACCTCGAGCGCGGTCAGGAAGGCACTCGCCGGGTCGACAGCGCAGGTCTGACCTTGCTCTGCGGGTCCTTCGGCTGGCGTGATCTGGAGGATCCGGGCGGGTCGGGATGCGGCTTCCTCGCTCGGACCGCTGGACGGGAAGAGCGCCCCTTGGAGGGCACTGGGCTGACGGCGAGCGGCGCGTGTCACGGCAAGTCCAGTCCGGGACCGCTGGAGACCACACTCTCGTCCCGAGCCGGCTGGCGGAGGACCTCAGCTTGCCGGCGGGCGGCGGTGGCCGCGACCTCGCGGGCGGTCGCCAGCGCCGTGTGGGCGGCGGAACAGCCGCCCGTTGCCGTTCTGCTCTATGAGCGTGAGCGCCTCGTCTGCATGGTTACCCGTCAGGACCGTGTAGAGCGCAGCCGTGTGGTGCGGCTGCTCAGAGCCGTGCTGCGTCAACGGCGAACAGAGGGCACGACGAAGCCCCGATGCAGGGACGCACGGGCCGAGTCTCACGTCGAGCTTCACGCGTAGCGCATCTTCGGTCGTCGTAAACACGACCGCGGTCGGCTCTTCAGGCTGGCTCACCGGCAGAGGGTAAGGGCCCGCGACGAAATAATTCCTCAGGTGTCGGGCGTGTCGTTGGGGAGCAGGCTGTAGTTCCATTCGCCGTGGAAGTCGTGGCGTTGCAGGGGTAGGGCGTCGACATCTGCTGCGGTGTAGGCGATTCCGGTGGGGTACTCGCCTGTGTCCAGGGTGCAGTGCACCGTCAGGCCGGTGGCTGTGGTGGTGCTGCTGATCAGGTCGACGATGATTTGGTGGGTCTTCAAGGGTCGGCCTCGCCAGTTCATGGTGATCTGGCTGAACAGCCGGTGCTCGATCTTGTTCCACTTGCTGGTTCCTGGGGGCAGGTGGCAGACCGTCACGCGTAGGCCAGTCTCGGCGGCGAAGGCAGCGAGCTCGATCTTCCAGGCTCGGACTCGGGAGCCGTTGGACCCGCCGCCGTCGGCGCAGATCAGGATCTGATCGGCGCTGGCGTAGCGGACCTTGCCGATGGTGGCCCACCAGCTGCGCAGGGTGGCGACCGCGAACGCGGAGGTGTCGTGGTCGATCCCGACGCTCACCCAGCCGGTGTTGTCGGACACGTCGTAGATGCCATACGGGATGGCCTTGCCCAGGTCCTTGTCGGGGAAGTCATGGACGTTGACCTGTTCCGGCTGCCCGGTCGGTTGGTACTCCCGGCCCCCGTTCTTGAACGCTCCGACCAGTTCCTTCTTCTTAGCATCGACCGAGATCACCGGCTGGCCGGCGCTCATGTGCTGGCTGACTTGCGCTGCCAGATAACGGAACTGGGCGTCGCGGTCCTCATGCTGACGGCCTTCGGTGACTTTGCTGTTGGCCTGCAAGCTGAAGCCCATCGCGCGCAACATCCGGGCCACCGTCCGGTCCGACACCGGATGACCCAGCGCCGCCAGGGCATCCGCGAGGTTCTTGGTCGACTTCGTCGTCCACACCAACAGTGACATCGGATCACCGCGGGTCTCCGGGTCCACCAGGGCGCTGAGTTCCGCAGTCAGGTCCGGGTCGGTCTCGGTGAGCTTCTTGCGGCCACCGCCCGGTGCCCGCACCCGGGCCTGCGGTTCCGGTTGGCCCTCCAGCTCACGCTTGCCCCGAGCGACTGTGTCCGGATGTGCCCCAGTCGCCTGGGCGACCGACTTCACCCCGCCCCGCCCCAGCTCGGCCGCCTCAGTCCCCAGCAGCAGCCGACGCTGCCGCTCATCGAGATGAGGACGCAACGCCGCGTACCGACGCCCCACCGAATCCGCCACCTGCCCGCTCTCGGCCATAGCAGAACCGTAGAGCCTTCAAACACGAAAACCTAAGTTATTTTGTCGCAAATCCTAAGGCTGGTGATGATCTACGGATTGTCGAGGTGCGGATACCAGATGCCTCTCACGACTGGGACCCCGTAGTCGGCGTTGCCGATCTGAGCAACGACCTCCTCGAACGTGAGGCCACCTGCATCTCCGCCACGGGTGGCAGCTCCGCGTCCTCGGCGTAGGTCGCGCTGAAACGGCCCAGTGCGTCCTGCTCGTCGTAGGCGGTCACGGCGAGCGCGAGGGGGAGCCGACATCCGCCGCCGTCACTAGCAAAGCGGACCAGGTGGCTCTGCAGCGTCATGACCGCATGACACGCGACAGCAAGTAGCGCCGTCCCGACACAGTAGAGAAGGCCGGCTCTCCGCGATGGAGAGCGGCACCTACTCGTACGGGAGATCGTCTGGCGCGACGCCGACGAAGTCCGGCTCGGGGAGTGTCAACAGTCGTCGTGCCGAGACAAAGTCGTTCCCGGCGAGCAGCGCCTTCGCCACACGGTGCATGCCGTCCATAACCCTTCCATCGGGGTCAAGGATGATCGGGTAGGCGAGATCCGACTCGTTCACCAACTGCATGTGTCCGACGACATCGCGAACAGTCGCCACGGTTCCGCGACTGAACCAGTAGTCAGTGTCCACCTCCGAGATCGCGGCCAGCGGAACCTGCTCCGTTGAAAGGCTTGCTGACAGAACGACCAGACGATCGACATCCCACGCGCGCAGGCCAAGGGGGCTCGGACGAAAGTGGTACTGCTTGCGCACGAAGCGAGGATAAGGCCAGCTCTTCGCTCAGGCCGGCCCGCGC
>JANXUE010000219.1 GCA_025352005.1 Frankiales bacterium | reverse complement strand
CGGGCTGACCAGCGTGCGCCGGCGGCTCGAGCAGCTCGGCGGCGACATGAGTGTCGATCAGTTCCGCGCCGAGCAGGTCCTGTGGGGAGGCTTCGGGCTCGCCGGCGCCCTCGGGTTGCTGCTGCTGTCGGTCGTCGGTGGCTCGCTCCCGAGCCCCGTCCCCGCGCTGGTGCTGGCCGGACTGGCCACGCTGTTCGGTGTCCTCGGTCGTGACCGCTACCTCACCAAACAGGTCGCCCGGCGCGAGGAGCGGATGCTCGAGGAGTTCCCCACGATCGCCGAGCTGCTGGCACTGGCGGTGACCGCGGGGGAGGGGCCCGTCGGTGCGCTCGAGCGGGTCACCCGGATCTCCGCGGGTGAGCTCAGCCGCGAGCTCGGGCGGGCACTGGCCGACGCCCGCGCGGGTGCGTCGCTCGTGCAGGCCCTCGAGGGCATCGCCAGTCGCACCTCCCTCGCGCCGCTCGCCCGGTTCGTCGACGGTGTCGCGGTCGCCGTCGAGCGAGGCACCCCACTGGCGGAGGTGCTCCGGGCCCAGGCGGTCGACGTCCGGGAGGCCGGCAAACGGCGGCTGCTCGAGTCCGCAGGTCGCCGTGAGATCGGCATGATGGTTCCGGTGGTGTTCTTCGTGCTGCCCGTTACGGTGATGTTCGCGCTGTACCCCGGCTTCTACGGCCTGAAGCTGGTGGCCGGCTGATGGGCCGGTCCGTGCGCTTTCGTCTCATCCCGATGCTGATTACCCCGTTGGCGTACCGAAAATCCGGCACACTGGGGTGTCAGGGCATTACCTCCACGCACCACTTTTCGGGAAGCAGGTAAGCCATGTCCCTGTCCAAGATTGCCGTCCGTCTTCAGGCGCGCGCGCTCGCGGCACAGTCCGACCGCGGCGACATTCCCGGCTGGGTGCTGATCACGATCATGACCGCGGGGTTGGTGACACTGATCTGGAGCGTGGCCAACACCCAGCTCAAGAGCATCCTGGAGAGCGCGCTGAACTCGGTGAAGTCCCCCGGATGAGTCGGTCGCGAGGCGACCACGGCGCGGCCGTCGTCGACTTCGTGCTCGTCAGCGTGCTCGTGCTGTCGATGTTCCTGCTGGTGTTCCAGGTCGGAGTCGTCCTGCATGTGCGCAACGTGCTCGTGGCCGCGGCTGCGGAGGGGGCCCGGTTCGGGGCCACCGCTGACCGCACCCCGGACGAGGGCGCACAGCGAGCGCACGAGGCCGTCGCCGAGGCCCTCGGCCGCCGGGTCGCCGACCGGATGACCTGCGAGCCGGTGCCCGGAGCCACCGTTGACGGTGCCCCGGTCGTCGACATCCGCTGCACCGGACCGATGCCCATCGTGTTCCTGCCCGCCGGCCCGCTGACGATCACCGTGCACGCGCACGCCCTCGAGGAAGCCCGGTGACGCGACGCCCCACTGGCGACGAGGGCAACGCGCTCGTCGAGTTCGTCTACCTCAGCGTGATCCTCATGGTGCCGCTGGTCTACGTCCTGATCACGGTGTTCTTCCTGCAACGCGCGTCCTTCGGCACGACCGAAGCGGTCCGGCAGGCGGGGCGGGCCTATGCCCGGGCGGGTGACGTCGACGAGGCCGAGCGGCGCGGGACCCTCGCTGCCGCTTTGGCCCTTGCGGACCAGGGCATCACCGAGGACGTCACGCCGACCTTCACCTGCCTCGGCGGCCCGTGCCTGAGCCAGGGCAGCCGGGTCCGTGTCACGCTCACCTACCGGGTCCGGCTACCCGTGCTCGGGGCCGTCTTCGGCCGTGGTGCCGGCGGCACGATCCCCGTCACGGCCACCCACACGGAGTACGTCGACATCTTCAAGGCGCCCTGATGCGCCAAGGTGCCCAGGGCCACCGGACCAACGACGACGGGACCGTCTTGTTCCTCACGATCGGCCTGTCCGTCGTCCTGCTCCTGCTCGTCGCCGTGGTGGTCGACGTCAGTGCCGTCATCCTCGCCAAACGGGGGGTGTCCAGCGCCGCGGACGGGGCGGCGGTGGCGGCCGCCCAGCGGGTCGACACCGCGTCGGTCGACAGCGGCAACGGGCTCGACAGCCGACTTCCGCTCGACGAGGTGCTGGTCCAGGAGCTGGTGGCGACCTACCAGGACGAGGCGGACGACAGCGCTCCCGGGTTGCGGCTGGTGGCCAGGGTCGACGGCGCCTCGACGGCAGTGGTGGACGCCTACCGGACCGTGACGCTGCCGTTCGGCGGGTGGCTCGAGGTGGGCAGGGTGCAGGTGCACGCCACCGCCCGCGCCCAGTCACCGGTCCTGCCCTAACGACTAGGCTGACCGATCGTGGCCGCCGACAAGTCCTCCGAGCTCAAGGCCCTCGACACCACCCTGACGAGCATCGAAACGGTCCTGGACCTGCCGAAGCTGCGCGAGGAGCACGTCGACCTCGAGGAGCAGGCCGGCATGCCCGGCCTGTGGGACGACCAGGAGAAGGCCCAGCAGATCACCGGCAGGATGTCGGTCGTGCAGGCCGACATCAAGCGGCTGGAGACCTACCGCTCCCGGATGGACGACCTCGCCGTGCTCTACGAGATGGCTGCCGAGGAGGGTGACGAGGGGACCGCAGACGAGGCAGACGTCGAGCTCGCGGCGCTCACCAAGGAGATCGGCACGTTCGAGGTGCGGACCCTGCTGTCCGGTGAGTACGACGAGCGGTACGCCTTGGTGCAGATCTCCCCCGGGCAGGGCGGCACCGAGGCCCAGGACTGGGCCCTGATGCTGTGGCGGATGTACTACCGCTGGGCCGAGCGGCACGGCTACGAGCTCGACGTCTTCGAGTGGCAGGAGGCCGAGGAGGCCGGCGTGAAGAGCGTCGTCTTCCAGGTCAAGGTGCCCTACGCGTACGGCACGCTGGCTGGGGAGCACGGTGTGCACCGGCTGGTGCGGATCAGCCCCTTCGACAACCAGGCCCGCCGGCAGACCACCTTCGCCGCCGTGGATGTGACGCCCGTCGTCGAGACCACCGACTTCGTGGAGATCGACGAGAAGGACCTGCGGGTCGACGTCTTCCGCAGCTCCGGCCCCGGTGGCCAGGGCGTCAACACGACCGACTCGGCGGTCCGGATCACCCACCTGCCGACCAACATCGTGGTGTCCTGCCAGAACGAGCGCTCCCAGATCCAGAACCGCGCCGCCGCGATGGTCGTCCTGCAGACCAAACTGCTCGAGCGCAAGCGCGAGGAGGAGCTCGCCGCGATGAACGTGATCCGCGGCGACAAGAGCGCCAACGCCATGGGCTCACAGATCCGCAACTACGTGCTGCACCCCTACCAGATGGTCAAGGACCTGCGCACCAACGTGGAGACGTCCAACACCCAGGGCGTCCTCGACGGTGAGATCGACGAGCTCGTCGAGGCGATGATCCGCTGGCGTCGTACCTCAGCTGAGGACGACAACTAACCCGCTGTCCGCCGGTCAGCGGGCCGCTAGCGGACGAGCACGACCAGCAGCGCGAAGAGCACGGCCGCGAGCACCAGCAACGGCCCTGCGGGAAGGCTCACACGCTGGCCCTCGAAGTGGGCGCGGGCCGCCCGGCAGGTGCTGCACCGGGCTTCGGCGACCCGACCGCCGCAGGTAGCGCAGAGGAGGTCCTGCCAGCTCATCGGCGCACCTCCTTCAGCTCAACAGGGCTCCGCGGGCCCAGAGCTGGGGTCCGCGATGACAGTCTCTACTAGCCTTAGCGTTCGGGCGACGCGCCTTGTTCCGCTTGGGCGGGACCTAGACTGGACCGGTGATCCGTCTTGAGAATGTCTCCAAGAGCTACCCGACGAGCACCCGTCCGGCGCTCGACGGGGTCGACGTCGACATCGAGAAGGGTGAGTTCGTCTTCCTCGTGGGGTCCAGCGGTTCGGGCAAGTCGACGTTCCTGCGGCTGCTGCTGAAGGAGGAGGTCCCGTCCGCCGGACGCGTGCACGTTGCCGGCAAGGACCTGGCCCGGCTGTCGCACTGGAAGGTGCCAGCGCTGCGCCGCTCGATCGGCTGCGTCTTCCAGGACTTTCGGCTGCTGCCCAACAAGACGGTCCACCAGAACGTCGCCTTCGCCCTCGAGGTCATCGGCAAGTCACACGCCACGATCAACAAGGTCGTCCCCGAGGTGCTGGACCTGGTCGGGCTCGACGGCAAGGCCCAGCGGATGCCCGATGAGCTCTCCGGCGGCGAGCAGCAGCGCGTCGCGGTGGCGCGGGCCTTCGTCAACCGGCCGATGATCTTGATCGCGGACGAGCCGACGGGCAACCTGGACCCCAACACAAGCGTCGGAATCATGAAGCTGCTGGACCGCATCAACCGCACCGGCACCACCGTCGTCATGGCCACCCACGACGCCGCGATCGTGGACTCGATGCGTCGCCGCGTCGTCGAGCTCTCCGAGGGCAAGGTGATCCGCGACCAGATCCGCGGCGTCTACGGCTACGGCGCCTAGCCCGCTCGACCCGCTCAGCTCGCTCCACCTGACCCCGACCCCTCGAGGACCTCATCGTGCGCGCCAACTTCATCGTCAGCGAGATCGGCATCGGCCTGCGTCGCAACCTGACCATGACGATTGCGGTGGTCGTCACCGTCATGATCACCCTTGCCCTCGCAGGCACGGGCCTGCTCGTCCACAAGCAGGTCAACGTCATGAAGGGCTACTGGTATGACAAGGTCGAGGTGACGATCTACCTCTGCGGGATCAACAGCAGCTCGACGAACTGCGCCGGCAAGGACGTGACCCAGGAGCAGCGCGACCAGCTCAACAGCGACCTGCACACCACGCCGCAGGTGGCGACCGTCTTCTATGAGTCCAAGCAGGACGCGTACAAGCGGTTCAAAGAGCAGTTCAAAGACTCGCCGGACCTGGTGAACAACGTCACGCCCGACGCCCTGCCCGAGTCCTACCGCGTGAAGCTGAAGAACCCCGAGCAGTTCCAGGTGGTCGCCAGCGCGTTCCAGGACCGGCCCGGCGTGGACTCCGTGCAGGACCTCAAGAAGCTGCTGGACCCGGTCTTTAAGGTGCTGGGGGTGTTCCAGAGCATCGCTTGGTTCGTGGCGGGCTTCATGCTGCTCGCTGCGGTCATCTTGATCTCCAACACGATCCGGGTAGCAGCGTTCAGCCGGCGACGAGAGACCGGCATCATGCGCCTGGTGGGGGCGAGCAACCTCTACATCCAGACGCCCTTCCTGCTCGAGGGAGCGCTGGCCGGGCTGATCGGCGCGGCGGGGGCGTGTGGGCTCGTCGCGCTCGGCTATTACTACTTCATCGAGCAGCGGCTGCGGCCGCTGGTGAAGTTCACCAACTTCATCAGCTGGTCCGACGTGCTCTCCACGATCCCCCTGATCCTGCTCGCGGGCATCGTCATGTCCAGCCTGGCGTCGTTCTTCACACTCCGTCGCCACCTGAGGGTCTGACCCGCCGAACGTAGACTCACCCGGTGACCCCCCGCCTGCGCATCGTGACCCGCCGGGTCGCCCTCGCGCTCGGGGCCGTTGCCGCGGTCGGCACGGCGTTCACCCTGGGGGTCGTCGCCGGGGCTGGCAGCACCCCCGGCAGCGACCCGCCGGCAGCATCGGGGGTCCTGGACGACGCGGCGAACCAGATCGCCGGCTCGTCCCTGAAGCCGGTCGACCGGCAGGCCCTCGATGCGGCCGCCATCAAGGCGATGCTGAGCGCGGCCGGGGACCAGTGGGGCTCCTGGGCAGAGAGCAGCTCCGCGGGCAGCTCCTACGCGGGGGTCGGACTGTGGCTACGTCGAGGTGGCCTGCGGTTGGACGTCTCGCAGGTCGCCGCGAAGAGCCCGGCGGAGCGGGCCGGCGTGCACGTCGGTGATGAGCTGCGTGCGGTGGACGACCGCACCACCCGCGGGCTGGGCACGGCCGACGTCGCGGCCTCACTGCGGGGTCGCCCCGGTACGACGGTCAGCCTGGTCCTGCGTAGGGGAACGTCGCTACGCAGCCTCGTGCTGACCCGCGCCCAGGTCCCTGCGCTGGAGGTCACCTCCGCGATGGTGCAGGGCCGGGTCGGCCGGATCACCGTCCCGGCGTTCAGCAGGGGCGTGGGCCGGCAGGTCCGGGACGCCGTGCGGAGCCTGCGCGACAAGAACACCACAGGCATCGTGCTGGACCTTCGGGGCGACCCGGGTGGTCTGCTGAGCGAGGCGGTCGAGACGGCGGGGGCCTTCCTGGACGGTGGCCAGGTGGTCACCTACACCCGACGTGACGAGCAGCCGCAGCGGCTGGACGCTGCTGGCAACGGCGACACCCGCACGCCGCTGGTCGTGCTCGTCGACGGTGGCACGGCCAGCGCCGCCGAGGTCGTGGCCGGCGCCCTGCAGGACCGTGGTCGGGCCGTCGTCGCGGGCTCGCGGACCTTTGGCAAGGGCAGTGTGCAGGAGCCGTACCGGCTGGCTGACGGCAGCTCGCTGGCCCTGACGGTGGCCCGCTACGCGCTGCCTTCCGGACGCTCCGTCGAGGGTGTCGGGATCGAGCCCGACATCGAGGTCGGCACCTCGGACGCCAGCCAGACGGGGGACGCCGCGCTCGAGCGTGCCATCCAGGTCCTGTCCGGGCTGCTGGCCGACACCGGTGGGCGGGGATGAGCGCGCGTCCCACGCCGACGTCCTCCGCTCAGCCGGCCTCCGGTCGCGAAACCGGTCGCGGCAAGCTCGTCGCCCAGAACAAGAAGGCCCGCCACGACTACGACCTGATGGACACCTTCGAGGCCGGCATCGTGCTGACCGGCACGGAGGTCAAGTCGCTGCGCCAGGGCCGCTGCTCGCTGATCGACGCCTACGCCGTGATCCAGGACGGCGAGGCGTGGCTGATGGGTGCGCACATCCCCGAGTACACCGAGGGCACCTGGAACAACCACGCTCCCCGCCGGCAGCGCAAGCTGCTGCTGCACAGGGAAGAGATCCTGAAGCTCACGATCAAGACCAAGGAGTCCGGGCTGGCGATCGTGCCGCTTCAGCTGTACTTCAGCGACGGTCACGCAAAGGTCGAGATCGCCCTCGCCAAGGGCCGTAAGAGCCACGACAAGCGGCAGGCCCTGAGCGAGCGCGATGCCAAGCGGGACATCGCGAAGGCCATGGGCCGTGCGGTCAAGGGTCGCGCGCAGGAGTCGCGCGGCACGGGCAAGCGCGCCAGTGGACGACGCTGACGTCCCAGCCCTCTGGCAGGCACTGGGGCTGCCGGGGCTGATCGACGTACACGTGCACTTCATGCCCCGGCAGGTGATGGACAAGGTCTGGGCCTACTTCGACGCCGTCGGCCCGCTGACCGGCGCACCCTGGCCGATCGCCTACCGCACGGAGGAGGCCGACCGGCTGGCTCGGCTTCGGGCGCTCGGCGTACGCGCCTTCTCGTCGTTGGTCTACGCCCACAAGCCGGGCATGGCCGCCTGGCTGAACGCGTGGGCGGCTGACTTCGCGGCGCAGCACGAGGACGTCCTGCACACGATGACGCTGTTCCCCGAGCCGGGCGTGCTGGGCTACGTCACCGAGCAGCTCTCGGCCGGGGCGCAGGTCGTCAAGGCCCACCTGCAGGTCGGTGCGTACGACCCGCGCGACCCGCTGCTGGACGAGGTGTGGGGGGTGCTCGCCGATGCGGCCATCCCGGTCGTCACGCACTGCGGCTCGGGCCCGGTGCCCGGGGCATTCACCGGGCCCGGCCCGTTCGGTGAGGTCCTGGCCCGCCATCCCTCGCTGACCGCCGTCATCGCCCACCTGGGCACCCCCGAGTACGCCGAGTTCCTCGGCCTCGCCCAGCGGTACGAGCGGGTCCACCTCGACACCACGATGGTGTTCACCGACTTCACCGAGGCCCGGGCGCCCTTCCCACGGGAGCTGCTCCCGCAGCTGGTCGACCTGCAGGACCGGGTCCTTCTGGGCAGCGACTTCCCCAACACGCCCTACCCGTTCGCGCACCAGATCGAGGCCCTCCAGAGGCTGGACCTGGGCGAGGCCTGGCTGCGTGCCGTGCTGCACGACAACGCTGCTCGGCTGCTGCGGATCTGACCGGGTGGGCCGCGCACGACGCCAGATCGGGCGTAGGCTGACCCCTTACGCACCACGAAGGGGGTGACAGGTCTCGACTCCGGATGTCGGGACAGGGGAAGCGGGCCGAGGAAGCCGACAATGATCTCGTTAACCACGAAATGTCGGAAAAAAATCAAGCGCCGACAACAGTCCGCGCGCGTACGCCCTCGCTGCCTAGCAGCAAGTAAGCGTCGCTGTCAGCCCAGGAGAGCCTCCGGCCTGGGACCTGGCATCGCTAGGAGGAACATCGGGCTCTTGTGCCGCAGGGGTGTCCGATGAGCTACTGCGGCTGAGCCTGTTCCCGGCTTGTTGGCGAGACCGGGAGGGCTGAGAAAAGCACAGTCAACTGCGCCCGGAGAAGCCCTGTTCTGGTACCGGAGCACCCGGGTTCGATTCCCGGCACCTCCACCATCGAGACAGCCTGTAACGACGAAGGCCCCGCCTCTGCGCGGGGCCTTCGTCGTACCGGCCTTACCCTGCGGGGCATGGGAAAGCTCTTCGACGGCATCGATACCGACCTGGCGCAGTGGATCGCCGTGCAGCACCTGTTCTTCGTCGCCACCGCGCCGCTTGCCGCCGACGGGCTGGTCAACGTGTCCCCTCGCGGCCAGGACTGCTTCTCGGTCCTGGGTGACCTGCAGGTCGGCTGGGTCGACTTCACCGGCAGCGGCGTAGAGACGATCGCGCACCTGCGCGAGAACGGCCGCATCACGCTGATGTGGTGCGCCTTCGACGGGCCGCCCAGGATCGTGCGGTTGCACGGCCACGGCACCGTCCACCTGCCAGGATCACCCGGGTACGGCGACGTCGTGGCCCGTCACCCCGCCCACCCCTCGACCAGGGCCGTGGTGACCGTCGATGTCAGCCGGGTCAGCGACTCCTGCGGCTACGGCGTCCCCCTGATGGACCACGTGGGGGAGCGCGACCAGATGCTGCGCTGGGCCCAGGCCAAGGGTCCCGAGGGCGTGTTGGCGTATCGGGCGCAGCGCAACGCGACAAGCCTCGATGGGCTGCCCGGCCTCGAGGACGCTGTCTCGGACTGACCGAGTGTCCCCACCTCACTCACCTGTCGGGCGGACATGGCACGGTGTCACCATGGACCTCACCGGCGCGAAGGTGCTCGCGAAGGCCGGCCTGCTCAACCCCATCCGTCCGGACCGGCTGCTCGGCATGGCGCTGGCCCTGGCCCGATGGGGCCTGACGCCCGCGACCGGCTACGCCGCAGGAGCCGCCCGTCACCCCGATCGAGTCGCGATCATCGACGACGAGGGGTCGCTGACCTACCGCGAGCTCGACCAGCGCACTGACCGGCTGGCCGGTGAGCTGCGGGCGCGCGGGGTCCTGGAAGGCAGTGCCGTCGGGCTGCTCGCCCGCAACGGCCGCGGTTTCGTCGAGGGCTCGGTCGCGATCAGCAAGTGCGGCGCGGACGTGCTCTATCTCAACACCGGGTTAGGAGGGACGCAGCTTGCCGAGGTGTTGCACCGCGAGGGGGCCGACGCCGTCCTGCACGACGCGGAGTTCGCCGAGCTGCTGGCTCCGTCCGCCCCCGGCAAGGTCATGGTCACGACCGAGGAGCTCTCGGCACTCGCCGCCACCAGCACCCGCGAGGCTCCGCCCAAGACCGGGCATGCCTCCCGCCTGGTCATCCTCACCAGCGGCACGACGGGCGCTCCCCGGGGCGCCGCCCGGAGCAGGGCGTCCATCGATGACGCCGCTTCGATGCTGTCCCGGATCCCGTTGAGGGCAGCGGAAACCACCTTCATCGCGTCCCCGGTCTTCCATGCCTGGGGCCTGGGTCACCTCACGATGGCGATGCTGCTGGGCTCGACCGTCGTGCTGCACAAGAAGTTCGACGCGGCCCGGGTCCTGCAGGCCGTGGAGGAGCACGAGGCCTCGGCCCTCGTCGTCGTCCCGGTGATGCTGGACCTGCTGCTCAAGGCGGACCCGGCCGGGTTCGACCTGCAGGCCTTGCGAGTCATCGCCTCCAGCGGGAGCGCCCTGCCGGGGGTGCTCGCGACGCGAGTCCTCGACGTGTTCGGGCCGGTCCTCTACAACCTCTACGGCTCGACCGAGGTCGCCTACGCCGCCGTCGCCGGACCTGAGGACCTTGCCGCCGACCCGCACACCGCCGGCCGACCGCCGTACGGTGTGACGTTGCGGATCGTCGACGCCGCAGGCGAAGACGTGCCTGACGGGACCCCGGGACGGGTCTTCGTCGGCAGCGGATTGGCCTTCGCCGGCTACACCGACGGCACCGACAAGGACCGACTCGGTGCCCTCGTCGCGACCGGTGACCTCGGGGTGTTCGGGTCTGAGGGACGGCTCACCGTGCTCGGCCGCGACGACGACATGGTCGTCATCGGTGGCGAGAACGTCTACCCCGGCCAGGTCGAAAACGCCCTGCTCGGCCACCCCGGGGTGCGGGAGTGCGCCGTCACCGCGGTGCCCGACGAGACGTTCGGCGTCAGCCTGGTCGCGCACGTCGTCGGTGAGGCCGAGATCGAGGACCTCAAGGCGAGGGTCCGCGACGGGGTGGCCCGCTTCGCCGTACCGCGTGTGTTCACGTTCGTCGAGGCGCTGCCGCGTAACGCGACGGGCAAGGTCCTCAAGCGGGAGCTGGCATGACCGCGCCGGCCCAGCTCGACCATCCCGAAACCGACGAGCTCCTCGACCGGCCGTGGGTCGCGATCGTGTGGAACGACCCGGTCAACCTGATGTCCTACGTGACGCACGTCCTGATCGAGCTGTTCGGCTTCACCAAGGACAAGGCGACCCAGCTGATGCTGCAGGTCCACCACGATGGCAAGGCCGTCGTGAGCAACGGGACGCGAGAGCAGATGGAAGCGGACGTGGCCCGCTGCCACGCCAAGGGCCTGTGGGCCACCTTGCAACAGGACTGAGGGGATGCGCGGCATGCGGTTCACCCGCCACCGGGGGGTCTTGAGGGCCGACCTCGACGAGGTCGAGGCCGGCGTCCTCGCCCAGCTCGCCGAGGAGGTCCTCGGCCTCGTCGACGAGCCCGAAGTCTCCGGTGACCCCTTGGCCGCCCTCGTCGGGCTGCCGCCCGGTGACGTCCCCGAGCCGGACGGCCCGGTGTTGTCCCGGCTGCTCCCAGACGCCTACGACCGGCCCGGCGCCGACGGTACCGACCCGGAGGCTTCGGGGGACTTCCGGCGCTACACCGATGCCGACCTGCGGGCCGGCAAGCGGGCCAACGCGCAGGTCGTGCTCGACACGGTTCCGGAGGGTGGCGGCCGGATGACGCTGGATCGCGACCAGGCCGACGCCTGGCTCGGTTGCCTCAACGACGTCCGGCTCGCCCTCGGCACCTCCCTCGGGGTGACGGAACACACTGACCCCGACGACTACGCCGACAACGACCCGGCGTACCAGGCGCTGCAGGTCTACGGCTGGCTCGGCTACCTGCAGGAGTCGCTGCTGTCCTGCCTCGAGCCGCGTGTCTCGGGCACGCCTTAGGCTGGGCCCATGCTCAGCCTGCCCCAGGAGATGCTCGACCGGGTCGTCGACCACGCCCGCCGCGACCACCCGGACGAGTGCTGCGGCGTCATCGCGGGCCGTGACGGCGTCGCGACTCGGGTCTTCGAGATGGACAACGCCGAGCGCTCGCCCACCGGGTTCAGCTTCGACAGCGGGCAATGGCTGCAGGTCTACCGGGCGCTTGACGACGCCGATGAGCAGCCCCTGGTGGTCTACCACTCGCACACCGCGACCGAGGCCTACCCGTCCCGCACCGACGTCCTGTGGTCCAAGAACACCGAGTTCGGGCACTGGCTGCTGGTCTCGACCAGGGACGGCACCGACGAGGTGCGCTCCTACGTCATCACCGACGGTGACGTGGTCGAGGAGCCGCTCACCATCACGTGAGTGGTGTGGAATGCGACGGCTCACGCGTCGTGTTGACTGGTAGGAGTCCGACCGCAGTCCGTCAGAGCACTGGAGAAGCATGTCCATCGAGGTCCGCATCCCGACCATCCTCCGTACCTACACCGGTGGGGAGAAGGCCGTCGAGGCCAAGGGCGACACGCTGCAGGGGCTCATCGACGACCTCGACAGCCGTCACAGCGGCATCAAGGGCCGCCTGATCACCGACGAGGGCAAGCTCCACCGCTTCGTCAACGTCTATGTCAACGACGAGGACGTCCGCTTCCTCGGATCGCTCGAGACCCCGATCAAGGACGGCGACAGCGTCACCGTCCTGCCGGCGGTCGCGGGCGGCGCGCTCTAGGCATGCGGTACGACTCGTTGGTCGAGTCCGTCGGGCGTACGCCGCTCGTCGGGCTCCCTACGCTGTCCCCGTCACCTGACGTCCGGCTGTGGGCCAAGCTCGAGACCAACAACCCCACCGGCTCCGTGAAGGACCGCGCGGCGCTCTACATGGTCGCGGCGGCGGAGAAGGAGGGCCTGCTCCGGCCCGGCGTCACGGTCCTGGAGCCGACCAGCGGAAACACTGGCATCTCGCTCGCCATGATCTGCCGGATGCGTGGTTACCGGTTGATCTGCGTCATGCCGGAGAACACCTCGATCGAGCGCCGCCAGCTCCTGACGATGTACGGCGCCGAGATCGTGACCTCTCCGGCCGCGGGCGGCTCGAACCAGGCCGTGGCCGTCGCCAAGCAGCTGTCCGCGGAGAACCCCGACTGGGTGATGCTCTACCAGTACGGCAACCCCGCCAACACGCAGGCGCACTACGAGACGACCGGCCCGGAGATCCTCGAGGACCTCCCGACGATCACGCACTTCATCGCCGGCCTCGGCACCACCGGGACCCTGATGGGCACCGGGCGCTACCTGCGCGAGAACCGTCCTGGTATCCGGATCATCGCCGCCGAGCCGCGGTACGGCGAGCTCGTTTACGGCCTGCGCAACATCGACGAGGGCTTCGTCCCCGAGCTGTACGACGCGACCGTCCTGTCCTCGCGCTTCTCGGTGGGCCCGCGGGAGGCGCTCCGGCGTACCCGGCAGCTGGTCGAGGAGGAGGGGATCTTCGCGGGCATCTCCACCGGCGCGATCCTGCACGCGGCGATCGGCGAGGCCATGAAGTGCGTCAAGTCTGGCGTGAGCGCCGACATCGCCTTCATCGTCTGCGACGGTGGCTGGAAGTACCTGTCGACCGGTGCGTACGCAGGCACCCTCGAAGAGGCCGAGTCAGCCCTCGAGGGCCAGCTCTGGGCGTAGGACGAGCGAGCGCGGGAGGTGAGGACCCCTGGGGACAGTGTCGGACAGTTGACAGTTCCGGGCGGTCATGGGGCGTTGTCGGCCCTAGGATTGCGGCCGTGACAGAGAGGGGGCTGTGACGTCTATGACAGCGAAGCGGCGGTGGCGGTAACCCCCGGCGCGCCGATCGGGGTCTTCGACTCCGGTATCGGTGGGCTGACCGTGGCGCGGGCGCTGCTGGACCAGCTCCCGCAGGAGGAGTTGTTGTACGTGGGCGACACGGCCCACAGCCCGTACGGTCCGCTGCCCATCGCGCAGGTGCGCCGGCACGCGCTCGCGGGGCTCGACGAGCTTGTCGACAGCGGCGTGAAGCTGCTGGTGATCGCCTGCAACAGCGCTTCGGCGGCCTGCCTGCGGGATGCTCGGGAGCGGTACGACGTGCCGGTGGTGGAGGTCATCGCCCCGGCGGTACGTCGAGCGGTGGCCGCGACCCGAAATGGCCGGGTCGGCCTGGTCGCGACCGAGATGACAGTGGCGAGCGGTGCCTACGACGAGGCGTTTGCGGCGGCGCCGACTGTCCAGCTGACGAGCGCGGCCTGCCCGGCGTTCGTCGACTTCGTGGAGCGCGGCGTGACGTCGGGACGCCAGCTGCTGCAGCTCGCGACGCACTACCTGACGCCGCTCATGGACGCGGACGTCGACACCCTGGTGCTCGGCTGCACGCATTACCCGCTGCTCACCGGTCTCCTCAGCCTGGTTGTGGGGGACTCGGTGACGCTTGTCAGCAGCGCTGAGGAGACCGCCAAGGACGTCTACCGGGTGCTGGTCCGGGAGGGCCTGGAGCGACCCGGGGACGCGCCCGCTCCGGCGCACCGCTTTCTTGCCACGGGTGACCCGGAGCTGTTCGCCAAGGTCGGTCGACGGTTCCTCGGGCCGGAGATCGGACAGGTGACGCGGATGAGGACCCGCGACGACAGTCAGGAGGAGCTGTGCAGCTGACCGTCCTCGGGTGCGCCGGCACCTTCCCGGGTCCTGACTCTCCGTGCTCGGGCTACCTCGTCGAGCACGAGGGGTTCAGGCTGGTGCTGGACCTGGGCGCGGGCGCGCTGGGCAACCTCCAACGCCATCTGGACCTTCGCGACGTGGATGCCATCTACCTCTCCCACCTCCACGCCGACCACTGCATCGACCTGGTGGCGTACTACTACGCCCGTCGCTTCCACCCCTCCGGGATCTTGCCGACCCTGCCCGTCTACGGGCCGGCTGGGATGGCGGGCCGGATCGGGCAGGCCTTCGAGGAGCAACCGGTTGCAGGCCTCGAGGAGGTCTATGACTTCCGGGAGAGTACGGCCGGCACGCTGGCGATCGGGCCGTTCACGGTGACGGTCGGCGTGGTGCAGCACCCCATCGAGTGCCATGGCCTGCGGCTCGAGGCGGGCGGCCGGGTCCTGACCTACAGCGGTGACACCGCGAGCTGCGAGACCCTCGTCGAGCTGGCCCGCGACGCCGACGTACTGCTGTGCGAGGCGTCCTGGCCGTCTGACCCGCCACCGCCACCGGGGATCCACCTCACCGGCCGGGAGGCGGGCGACCATGCCCATCGCGCCGGGGCCAAGAAGCTGCTCCTGACGCACCTGATGCCGTTTCACGACCCCCAGGCGATGCTGGCGGAGGCCAAGGAGACCTATGACGGGCCGCTGGAGCTGGTCCACCCCGGGTCGACGTACCAGATCTAGCGGCAACAACGGGTGCTGCGGGCATCCCCTCTAGGCTCTGGCGCATGACCCGCGAAGACGGCAGGACCGTAGATCAGCTACGCCAGGTGACGATGACCCGGGGGTGGCTCGACCACGCCGAGGGCTCGTGCCTGGTGGAGTTCGGGAAGACCAGAGTGCTCGTGGCTGTGTCCGCGACGCAGACCGTCCCGCGCTGGCGCAAGGGCTCCGGCCTCGGCTGGATCACCGCGGAGTACGCGATGCTCCCGCGCGCGACGCACACCCGCAACGACCGGGAGTCCGTCAAGGGCCGCCTCGGCGGGCGTACCCACGAGATCAGCCGGCTCGTCGGGCGGTCCCTGCGGGCGTCGGTCGACCTCTCGCTGCTGGGGGAGAACACCCTCGCCGTCGACTGCGACGTGCTCCAGGCCGACGGCGGCACCCGCACCGCAGCGATCACCGGCGCGTACGTCGCTCTCGCCGACGCCTGTGCCCACCTGGGCAAGCCTGAGGCCCTCGTCCGCTCCGTCGCAGCCATCTCGGTCGGCGTCGTCGACGGCTCCCCGCTGCTCGACCTTGCCTACACCGAGGACGTCCGCGCGGGCACCGACATGAACGTCGTCGCCACCGGTGACGGTGACATCATCGAGGTGCAGGGCACCGCCGAGGGCGCGCCGTTCAGCCGCGCCGAGCTCGACGCGCTACTCGACCTCGCGCTGGCCGGCTGCCGCTCCCTGACCGAGCTCCAGAATGCCGTCCTGGCCCAGCCCCTCTCGCCGTGACCCGACCGGCGAGGCGGGTCCTGCTCGCGACCCGAAACGAGGGCAAGGTCCGCGAGCTCGAGCGGATCCTGGCGCCGTACGGGCTGTCGCTCGAGGGCGCGCGCTACGACCCGGGTCCGGAGCGGGGCACGTCGTTCGAGTCGAACGCACTGGAAAAGGCCCGGGAGGGTGTGACGCAGACCGGACTGCCGTCCGTGGCTGACGACAGCGGTCTGAGCGTCGATGCCCTCAACGGGATGCCTGGCATCTTGTCGGCGCGCTGGGCCGGCCGGCACGGCGACGACCTCGCCAACCTGCACCTCGTCCTCGGTCAGTTGTCGGACGTCGTCGACCGCGGGGCGGCCTTCGTCTGTGCGGCGGCCTACGCCCTGCCCGACGGACGGTCCGAGGTCGTACGGGGCGGTCTGCGTGGGTCCCTCCTGCGTGAGCCGCGGGGGACCGGCGGCTTCGGGTACGACCCGATTTTCGTGCCGGTCGGCATGTCCGTCACCTCCGCGGAGCTGTCCCCGGAGATGAAGGACTCGATCAGCCACCGCGGCCAGGCGTTCCGCGCACTGGCCCCGCTTCTGGCCTCAGCCCTGGAGCAGTGACGCTGCTTCCTGCAGGACCTCGAGCATGCCGGTGCGCAGGTTGTCTGCGCGCCAAGCGATGTAACGGTCCGCGCCTGCCGGGTCCTGCTCGCAGCGCATCCGCAGGTAGCTCATCCCAGGCCCGTGTTGGAAGCGCTGCCGCACTCGGGTCCAATTCGGTCAGCAACGCGAACACCGCCTCTGCAGGCGCTTCGAAGTGGTGCTCCACCTCGACGCTCATCTCCGCTACGGCCCTCACGTGCGCGCCGGGGGACTCGAACCCCCACACCCGAAGGCGACGGCACCTAAAGCCGTTGCGTCTGCCAGTTCCGCCAGGCGCGCTTGTCCGTCGATCGTAGGTGCCGTTCGGTCGGACCGGCGACTGTGGTTCGGGGTTTGGGCATGGCAGTTCGGACACAGGAACCTGACGTTGTCGATGCGGTTGTCCAACCAACTGCCGTCTATGTGGTCGATCTCGAGGACCAAGGGTTGTCCCCGCCACTCTGGGCCGCATCCGCAGATGGCGCACCGGTGCGCTACCCCTGAGCTCAGGAGAGCTCGCCGCAGAACCTGGGTCCTCGGTCGGCCTGAGCCTGCTGGAGCAAGCACAAGAACGACGGCGGGATCCTTCCGAGGCGCCCGGCGGCCCCGGTAGTGAGCCTGGCCCACGAAGTGCGCGGTGTCGATTCCCTCCTGACGGATCCGCCGGGCAAGATGGGCGTGCTGCCCGCCCGTGACGGCTACACCAAGCAGGCGAAGCGTCCCGGCGTAGCTCGTGCTGGCCTCCACCGCGTTGCGTATTTCGTCATGGCTGTAGCGGTAGGAACCAGAGCGCTCCCAGTGGCTGGTGTCGATGCCTGACCTGCGCAGCCGCTGGCCCATGGTTCGCCGAATGCGCGGAGTCCGGGGCAGAACGAGGGCATCGAGGAACTCGTTCATCGAGTGCACCGTCTCGGCGGTGTTGGCGAGCAGTTTGAGGTCGAAGGTCACCATCCCGGCAGCCTTCCCTGACCTACCGACACCCGCTTTCGGCTGCCCACAGGGGCCGAGATGGCCCACAGAATTCCTACAGGCCGTGGTCCTTGAGCAGCTTCGCAACGTGGCCGGTCGCCTTGACCGCGTAGGACGCGGACGTGAGCACGCCCACCTCGTCAATCAGGAACGTCGAGCGGATCACGCCGGTGACGGTCTTGCCGTAGAGCTGCTTCTCGCCGTACGCGCCGTAGGCCCGCAGGGTGTCCTTGCTGGTGTCGGACAGCAGCGGGAAGGTCAGGCCCTCCTTGGCGACGAACGCGGCCAGCTTCTCGGGCTTGTCAGGTGACAGCCCGATGACCGCGTATCCGGCGTCGAGGAAGCGCTGCAGGTTGTCCCGGAAGTCGCCGGCCTGTTTCGTGCACCCGGGCGTCATCGCCGCTGGGTAGACGTACAGCACCACCTTTGTCCCGCTGTACGCCGAGAGCTTCACGACGGCCCCGCCTGCGTCGGGGAGCGCGAAGCCCGGTGCCGTGTCGCCGACCGAGAGGCGCTGGGTCTGAGCCATGCCGGGGAGTCTGTCAGGCGGCACGAGCGGGCGACAGAGCACGGTGCACGGTCCTACCCGCAGCGTGTGGGGGGGCGAGCTGGTGCCAGATTGACACGAGGGACGTGTCAGAACCGGGGAGTAGGTGACGACTGGCCTGGACTCCTGAGAGCATCACGGGGTGCGACCCCATGAACCCGGACTCCTCATCGAGGACCACGCCGTCATCGGCGACACCCACACCATGGCGCTGGTCGCCCGGGACGGGTCGATCGACTGGCTGTGCCTCCCGCGCTTCGACGCGGCCGCCTGCTTCGCCTCCCTGCTCGGCGACGAGCAGAACGGCCGCTGGCAGCTGTGCCCGCGCGGGCTCGCAGAAGGAGCGGTGCTGCGGACGAGTAGACGCTACCTGGACGGAACGATGGTCCTCGAGACCGAGTGGGAGACCGCTACCGGGGTCGTACGGCTGATCGACGCGATGCCTCCGCGCAACGGACAGACAGCCGTGCTCCGCAGGGTCGAGGGCGTCTCCGGCGAGGTGGAGATGGCGCTGCGCTTCACGGTGCGGTTCGCCTACGGAACCGCCGTACCGTGGGTCACCAGGACGGAGGACGGTGCGGGACACCCGGTCCTGCAGGCCATCGCCGGTCCGGATGCGCTCGTCCTGCGTGGGGACCTGCTGCCGGAGGTGGACCACAGCAGCGACACCCGCCCGCACCAGGAGGACGATCACGCCCACCACGCCTACTTCACCGTGAGGGCGGGCGACACCGTCGATTTCTCCCTCATGTGGTACCCGTCACACGAGCCGGTGCCGCACCCCCACGACGTCGGCGAGGCGCTGACCCAGACCATCGAGTACTGGCGCGCATGGTCGGACGCGTCGACGTACGACGGGCCGTGGGGAGAGGCGGTCGAGCGGTCGCTGCTCACTCTCAAGGCCCTGACCTATGCACCGACGGGGGGCATCGTCGCGGCCGCCACGACCTCGCTGCCGGAGTGGATCGGCGGCAGCCGCAACTGGGACTACCGGTTTTGCTGGCTCAGGGACGCCACGCTGGTACTGCTCGCGATGCTGTCCGTCGGCTACGACCAGGAGGCCAGCGAGTGGTGCCACTGGCTGCTGCGGGCCGTCGCCGGGTCGCCGGAGCAGATGCAGATCCTCTACGGCCTGGCCGGTGAGCGGATGCTGCCCGAGCTCGAGCTCGAAGGGCTGTCCGGCTATGAGGGGTCCTTGCCGGTGCGCATCGGCAACGGCGCGAGTCAGCAGTTCCAGCTCGACGTGTTCGGTGAGGTGTTCTCCGCGCTGCACGCGGCGCGAGGCGCGGGTCTCGTCGACGACGACGTGGCGTGGCCCCTGCAGTGCGCGATCATGCGCCGGCTCGTCAAGGTGATGGACGACCCCGACTACGGGCTGTGGGAAGTCCGGGGCGAGCCGCGGCACTTCACCCACTCCAAGGTGATGGTGTGGGTTGCCTTCGACCTTGCCGTCATCGACGCGCAGACCTACTCGCTGCCCGCCGACGTCGAGTTGTGGACGCGCATGCGCGACCAGGTGCACGCTGAGATCTGCGAGAAAGCCTGGGACGAAGGCATAGGAGCGTTCACCCAGTCCTATGGCAGCAGCGCGCTGGATGCGGCCGTGTTGATCATGGCGTCGGTCGGCTTCCTGCCCGGAGACGACCCTCGCCTGGTGTCCACCATCGATGCGGTCAGCGCCCGACTACGGCACGGCTGCCTCGTGGACAGGTATGAGAGCGACAGCGGCATCGACGGTCTCGACGCGGGGGAGGGGTCGTTTCTCGCCTGCTCCTTCTGGCTCGTCAGCGCCCTCGCCCTCGCCGGTCGCGTCGACGAGGCGACCGAGTTGTTCGAGGAGCTGCTGACCTTGCGCAATGACGTGGGCCTGCTCGCCGAGGAGCACGACGGGACCCGGATGCTCGGCAACTTCCCGCAGGCCTTCAGCCACTTGGCCCTCATCGACGCGGCCACCACCCTCGCGCAGCTGCGACCCATCGGTGCGAACGGTAAGCAGCCTGCGGTTTGATGGGCAGGACTCATGACCCCCGACGAACAGGAGTGATCGCGTGGCGGAGCAGAACGTGAGCGACGGGGCGCGGCGACCCAAGACCGCAGCCGAGCAGCGGGCCGCCCGGGAGGTTTCGCCGGCCAGCGCTGCCCCTCGTTCGGCTCCGAAGAGCGGCGAGCGACCCGGGGCCAAGTCCGGGGCCGCGTCCACGAAGCCGGCAGCCAAGGCGCCCGAGAAGATGACCCCGCGGTCGCGGTCGGCCGCGAAGCCCGCCCAGAAGTCGGCGGTGAAGCCCGACAAGCTTGCGGTCGAGAAGCCGTCGGCCCCGGCAAAGAAGGCCCCTGCAGCGCCGGTCGTGGCTGCCCCTGAGGCTCCTGAGGTCACTGGGGTCAGAGCACCCGAGATCGTGAAGGCGCCGGTACGCACCCCGGTTCCGCTTCCGGTGCTACCCGAGCCGGTGCCCGGCATGCCCATCAGCAACAGGCAGGTCGCCATGGCCGTCGGCGTGATCGGACTGCTGGTCGTTCGCCGGCGACGACGCAAGCGCCGCTGACCGCCATCAGCCGATGCAGGGGCTGGCTCAGGGCTGGCTCAGGGCTGGCTCAGGGCTGCCTCAGGGCTGCCTCAGGGCTGCCTCAGGGCTGCCTCAGGGCTGCATGGCCTGACGCAGCTGTTCCTGGCAGGCCTGTTGGACGGTCGCGTTGCTTCCAGAGCTCTTGACGCAGTCGTAGTAGGTCCGGACATCGTCGCGGAAGTAGACCAGTGCCGCGGTGAGGGCAAGGGAGATGACCAGCGCGATCACGCCCAGCACCAGGCCGGTAACGGTGGCTCCGCGGTTGGTGGCCTGCCGCCGGCCAACCCTGCGCAGGGCCGAGATCGCGAGGCCGACCGTGACGAGGGCCAGCGCCAGGCCGACGACGGGGATCCAGGACACCACAGTGGCCAGGATCCCGAGGACGAGGGCAGCGGTCCCCAGACCGTTGCGGCGCACAGGAACAAGGGGTGCGCCGTACAGGGGGGCGGGGGGTGGGGCGCCCGGACCTCCGTACGGATGGGTGGTGGCATACACCGGGTACACCGCAGATGCTTCGCCGGAGGGTGGGCCGGAGGGTGGGCCGGGGGGATCCGTCATGGCCCCATTCTCGCTCACGTGGAACCCGGCCGCGGAGGCTTTGGTCAAGGCTCAGGAGCGGCGCTTGCGCCAGCGCCGTACCAGCAGCAGCAGGACGACGAGAGCGCCCGCACCACCGGCGAGGGTGAGCTGCTGCTGGTGCTGCTTCGCCGAGCTGCTCACCCGGGCCTTGACGTCGGTCTTGGCTGACAGGGCCGCGGTGGTCTCCGCCAGCTCCTGGCGAGTCTGCAGGATCTGTGCCTTGATGTCGTCGACGTCGCTCATCGCTTCGCCGCCTTCTTCACGGTGTCGAGGTCGAGCTTCGCGCTCGCCAGCGCCTGGACGGGGGCAGCCGGACTGAGCTTGCCGAGTTTGCGCTTGCCCAGCAAGGCAAGCACTGCGATGACCAGCAGCAGTGCACCTGCCACGATCAGGGCTGCCAACCAGGCGGCGAAGACCGTGGCCAGTCCCAGGACGGCAGCAGCGAGCAGGACGCCCACGGCGTACAGGGCCAGGAAGCCGGCGCCGCCGAGCGCACCGAGGCCGATCCCCGCCTGTCTGGCCTTGCTGGCCAGCTCCAGCTGCGCGAGCCGGATCTCCTGCTTGACCAGGGTGCTGGCCTGTTCGGTCAGCTGCTGGACCAGCTGCGCCGTGCTGCGCTCGTCGGCGCGCGTCGATGTCGTCGTGTCGATCATGCTGCCTGCCTGCCCGTCCTCGGCGCGGTCGAACCTCCGACCGGTGGCCCGACCTGGCGTGTGCTCACGGACGACGGTCCTTCCTGCCGCCGAGGGCCGCCACGCCCAGCAGCAGGGCGACAGCGACCACCGCTGCTCCCCGGCCGGAGGCCGGCTGGCTCGAGGACGACACGACCAGGTCGATCGGCACCGTCTCTGAGCGGCCGCCGCAGGTCACCTCAAGGGCGTATTGCCCGATGGCGAGGTCGGGGAAATGCGCCGTCCCGGTGAAGGTCCCGGTGGACGTGGCGGTCGCCGCACCCGCGTCCTGCCCATCGACGCTGAACGTCACGGGAGCGCCAGCGGGGCAGCTGCGGCCGCTGACGACGGTGGATCCCCCGGGCGGCGCGTACGGATGGCTCAGAACCACCGTCCCGGACCCGAACCCTGCCGTTGTGTCAGGAGCGGTGCTCCGGACCGGGCTCGGCGTCGGGCTCGGGCTCGGGGTTGGGGTCGGGGTCGGCGTCGGGGTCGGCGTACTGGACGGCGTGGCGCTGGGGGTGGGGCTGGGAGTGACCGTTCGTGACGGGCTGGGCGACGGCGTTCTCGACGTGCTGGACGTGGGCCGCGGGGTGGCTGTCCTGGTGGGCGTAGGCGACGGGGTGGCCCCGGACGTCCAGGAGTGGCTCACCGACTTGTTGAGCACGGCCGAGCCGCTGCTGGCGAGGGCCTCGATCCGGATGATGTCGGTGCCCGCGAGCGAGCTCGTCCACGTGACGGACGCGGCTCCCTGGGTGTTGGTCACGGCGTACCGGGGCCAGCCGGTGCTCGGGCCGCTGGTCTGGCTGAAGCGGACGCACACCCCGCTGCCGTCGGGGGCGTCGGTCGTGACCCCTGCCGACACGGTGTGCGGGGCGGCGACGACGTTGCTCGTGTTGTTGGGCGACGCCGACAGCCCGGTCACCGTGGCCTTGCTCGTCGTGGGGCAGCCGGCTGCTCGTGCCGTGTCGGTGCCACCGAAGATCGCGGCCAATGCGGCGGTCAGGGCGAGCAACAGCACGATGTGGCTGCGGCTGCTCCTGACGGTCACTCGCGGACGGTCGCCGCTCGGGCGAGGATCGTCAAGGCGGCGCACGGAATGATCCCACCTGACATCGGACACGGCCGCTCGTTGCTGACAGCGTGGGGCAGGCCCGTCTACCGTCCGCGCCATGCGCACACGAGCACCTCGGGCAGGAGCCCTGCTCGTCCTCATCGCCGTCCTGCTCGCACTGGCCGGCCCTGCCCGGGCGGCCGGTTCGGGGCTGGAGCTGAAGGAGACGGTCGCGGGGCGCGCCCTTGCCGACACCGGCCGCCGCGACCCGATCGTCCTCCGTGCCTCCACCGACGCGGTGGTGCGCATCGAGCTCACCAACCACACCGGCAGTCCGGTGGAGGTGCGTTCGGTCCGCCTGGACGCCCGCGTCCTGGGGCTCGCCTTCGTCAGCTACACCACCCGGGTCGACCTGATGCTGGCACCCGGAGACACCGGCACCCGAGCCTTCTCCCTCGACCTGGGGGACCTACGCGGTCAGGCCTTGGGACTCATGAACGCCCGGCTGTCCCTGCTCGCCCCAGACCGAAGCGTGCTGGGGAGCGACAGCGGCACGGTTGACGTACGCGGCAGCCTGCTCAGCTTCTACGGGGTCTTCGGCCTGGCCGTTGCCGCTCTCACCCTGCTGCTTCTCGCCCGGATCGTGTCCCGGGCGCGTCGCCGGCTGCTCGGGAACCGCGCCGTCGTGCGAGCCCTCGGCTGCGTACTGCCAGGGCTGGGTCTTGGGCTCAGCGCCACCTTCTTCCTCGGCCTGCTCCGCGTCCTGGCACCCACGCCGACGACCAGCGTGCTGCTCATGGCGGGCGGGGTGCTGATCGGGCTGGGCCTCGGGCTGGGCCTGCTGCACGGTCCCCCGACGGCTGGCCCTGCGCCGCACGCTGAGGCGTTCGCCCCGGTAGCCCCGGAACGAGCCTCGGCTGCCGGTGTGATCCCTTGGTGGCGCCGGGACGGAGAGGTGCCCCAAGCGGGAGTGCCCCAGGCCCGACCTACCGGGCCCGCGAGCCCGGCCGAACCGCGCGGGCTGATTCCTTCCGGCGGGCCCGAGACCGAACCCGACGAGCCCGCCCCGCTACGACCGGCCGTGCGGCTGCGCCCAGCGGAGCGTCGGGTCCGGCTCCCCGTCGAAGCACCCGTCACGGAGCAGCCGTTCGAGAGCGGGTCGACGCCCGAGGAGCGCTCGGCCGCTGAGCCCAGGCCGGACAGACCGAGTCCCAAGGGGCAGCTGCCACGCCAAAATGGCCTGTGACGCAGTGCGTCGTCGTCGGCCCTGGCTCCGCTGTCAGGCCCCGCTGTCAGTCCCTGGCCACACCCCGGTTGCCCGTTCGAACGCTTGCGCCCCTCCTCGTTGGGTGGCAGCTTTCACTCCCGCGTAGATCGCGCCCTCGAGCGCAGCGGCCGGCAGCACCGTTTTCCACGACGCCTGCCGCTCGGTCGGTTCGGGTGCAGGCCGCTTCGAGAGCAGGTCCCACACCTTCGTGAACACCCGGCTGGCGAGCAGACCGCCCAGCACGCCGAACAGGATGCTCCACGGCTTGTAGAGCAGCTTCACAGGGGGTCTCCGCTCCGGTGGGGTGGCTGTAGGACATGACCGGCGGCGGGGTCGGATAAACCTGGGCGTGCCGCCCCCTCTGCTGAGCCGCCAAACCTGTGCCATCTTAGGTGTCGAGCAGAAGGAGGCACCGTTGGAGATCAAGGTGACGCGCCAGGGTCCGTACGTCGTGACGGGGGCTCCGATGCCGCACCGCGCCCGTGGCCTGACGACCGAGCAGGGCGAGCCGATCGCCTGGGAGCACGATGCCCCCTTGGGTGCCGGTGGCACCGAGCAGGGGGCCACGTACGAGTTGTGCCGGTGCGGTGGGTCGGCCAACAAGCCGTTCTGCGACGGCACCCATGAGACGCGGGACTGGGACGGGACGGAGACGGCTCCGACGAGCACCTACGCCGAGCGGGCCAAGACCCTGCCGGGCACCGGAATCACGGTGCGCGACGACCGGGGGATCTGCGAGAACGCCGGCTTCTGCGCCAACAAGCAGAGCAACGTGTGGAAGATGACCGGCGACACCGAGAGCACTCCCATCCGCTCCCAGGTCGCCGCGATGGTCGAGCGCTGCCCGTCCGGTGCCCTGACCTACCGGCTCGACGGGGTCGCCGACGACATCGAACCGCCGCTGGCAGCGGGGATCGCGGTCCTGGATGACGGTCCGCTGTGGGTGACGGGGGCACCGTCCGTCGTACGCGCAGATGGGGAGCCCTTCCAGACGCGGCGCCGCATGACGCTCTGCCGCTGCGGGGCGTCGAAGAACAAGCCGCTGTGCGACGGCAGCCACGCCGGGGCCGACTTCCACGACGCCCCGAACAGTGCGCCGGCCGGGCAGGCGTAGTTGGCTCAGGACTCGGGCAGGAGGCCGCTGTGGAGTTGAGGAAGACGTTCCTGTCGTGGCCTGTCATGCGGCAGGTGACGGGCAAGGACCCGATGGCTCGGGGACCGGCGGCCCAGAGCGCCCGCTCTGTTGGCATGCATGCCCGCACGACCACGGCCGATCGGGTCGTCGACAGTGTCTGCCCGTACTGCGCGGTCGGCTGTGGCCAGAAGGTCTTCGTCAAGGACGACAAGGTCATCTCGATCGAAGGCGACCCCAACAGTCCGGTCTCGCGAGGTCGACTGTGTCCCAAGGGGTCGGCCAGCGAGCAGCTCGTCAACTCCCCGACCCGCACCACGACTGTGCGGTACCGGCGCCCGCACGGCACCGAGTGGGAGGACCTCGATCTCGAGACCGCTACCGACATGATCGTGGACCGGTTGGTCGCGACCCGCGAGCACACCTGGCAGGACCTCGACGCCCACAAGAACCGCACCCGGCGCACCCTCGGCGTCGCGTCGCTCGGTGGTGCCACGCTCGACAATGAGGAGAACTACCTCATCAAGAAGCTCTTCACCGCGCTGGGTGCGGTGCAGATCGAGAACCAGGCGCGAATATGACACAGCGCCACCGTGCCCAGTCTGGGTGCTTCCTTCGGCCGCGGCGGAGCCACGACCTTCCTGCAGGACCTGCAGCACGCTGACTGCATCGTCATCCAGGGCTCCAACATGGCCGAGTGCCACCCGGTGGGGTTCCAATGGGTCATGGAGGCCAAGGCGCGCGGTGCCACGATCATCCACATCGACCCCCGCTTCACCCGCACGTCAGCGGTTGCTGACCAGCACGTGCCCTTGCGAGCCGGCTCCGACATCGCCTTTTTGGGCGGCATCGTGCGCTACATCCTCGACAACGACCTGCAGTTCACCGACTACGTCACGGCCTACACCAACGCCTCCTTCCTGCTTCGGGAGGACTTCGTCGACACCGAGGACCTCGACGGCCTGTTCAGCGGGTACGACGAGGCGACGGCAACCTACGACCCCACGAGCTGGCGTTACGACACCGACGGGTCTGGCGGCACCTCGATCGACCCCAGCCAGATCAAGAGCGACCCGACCCTGCAGCATCCCCGGACCGTCTTCCAGGTGCTCAAGCGGCACTACGCCCGCTACACCCCCGAGATGGTGGAGACGGTCTGCGGCGTCAGCGAAGAGGCGTTCCTGAAGGTGTGCGAGGCGGTGACCGCCAACAGTGGCCGCGAGCGCACGACGGCCTGGGTCTACTCGGTGGGCTGGACCCACCACAGCGTCGGTGCGCAGTACATCCGCGGCTCGGCGATCATCCAGCTGCTGCTGGGTAACATAGGCCGCCCGGGTGGCGGGATCCTCGCCCTTCGGGGGCATGCCTCGATCCAGGGCTCAACCGACATCCCCACCCTGTACAACCTCCTGCCCGGCTATCTCCCGATGCGGTCGGTCGTCGGCCACGACAGCTTCACGGACTACGTCGACACCATCAGAAGCCCGCAGCAGAAGGGGTTCTGGGGCGCAGCAGAGTCCTACGTCGTCAGCCTGCTCAAGGCCTGGTGGGGCGAGCACGCCACCGCCGACAACGACTGGGCTTTTGACTATCTGCCCAGGATCAGCGGCGACCACGGCACCTACCAGACCGTCCTCGACATGCTCGACGACAAGGTCGAGGGTTACTTCCTGCTCGGCCAGAACCCAGCGGTCGGCTCAGCAAACGGCAAGCTCCAACGGCTCGGCATGGCCCGGCTCTCGTGGCTCGTGGTGCGGGACCTCAACCTGATCGAGTCCGCGACGTTCTGGAAGGACGGCCCGGAGATCGAGACCGGGGAGATGCGCACCGAGGACGTCGGCACGGAGATCTTCTTCCTGCCCGCGGCCGCGCACACCGAGAAGTCGGGCACCTTCACCAACACCCAGCGGATGCTGCAGTGGCACCACGAGGCCGTGGAACCCCCTGGTGACGCGCGCAGCGACCTGTGGTTCTACTTCCACCTGGGTCGCATCCTGCGGGAGAAGCTGGCCGGCTCCACCGACCC
>JANXUE010000211.1 GCA_025352005.1 Frankiales bacterium | reverse complement strand
CCTCGGATACTCTTCACCTACGGAGTGCCTTCCCGTGACAACTACTGAGACCTTCGACAAGCCCAGTATCCGTTGCAGGACAGGCACTTCCGTGCATTCAACCCCGTGTCACACACCACACCCGTGAAAGACGCAGGCTAGAAGCGCTATACCCATTCAAGATCATTAACGAAATACATGCAAGCAATTCCGCATCCGCCGGGCCCGCAAATGCCACACCAAGACGACAGATGACGGTCCATGGTGGATCCTGTCAGCAACCACCGACTGATCCCGGGTGACAGGCCGGAAGACCTACCGCGCCCCGTCGGATCGCCCTACCCTGATCACGGGTCCCGAAAGGGAGAGCTCGCTGGTGATGGGAAGCGCCAGCGAGAGGTGCATGAAGCTCTGGATGTACAGCATTAGAGACCCATGACCGACCATCATGGACGCACAAGACCATCTCGCCGACGAACTGAAATTGCTCGTCGGGTGGAGTGCAAGTCCACGGCGCGTAGCGGCGCTACAAGTTCTTGTCCGAACCGCTGGCTCGGAAGGCGAACCCGCCCGTGTGGCTGGGTTTGCAACTCGGCGGTTCCTCATCGATGCCATCGCCTCGTTCGACGAACCTGTCGAGATCGCAGGCGTGGTCGCGAGTCCGGAAGCGGCGCGAGTCGCCTTCCGGCTGCTGCTCGGCATCGAGGGCAGTCACCTCTCAGCACCGGGCCGGCGTAGCCGGGCCATCCAGAAGCTCGGGATCGAGCGCGTCACGGTAGATCAGTGGCGTCGCCCGTTCGGCCTCGAACGCGAGTGCTTGGGCTTCTTGGCGGCGCACCTCGCGGCGCGAGAGCGTGAACCGTCCGTGAAGTAGCTCGTACGACCAGGGAGTCCCGGCACCGCCAGGTGTCGGGACTCCCTGCTTGTGTGCCAAACCGCCGCCAAACCCCGCCCAGAAGCGGGCCAAGGCCGGATCAGACCGGCTCCAGCCCTTGGCGTCCTGCCGCTCGATTCTTGATGTGCCAGCTAGATCGACACACCAGGAGGCAGCAGATGAGCGAGATCATCCGACGGGCAGACCTAACCGGCGCATCGCGCGTCGTTCGCATCGACCGCCAGACCAACCGGGCCTTGGCCGCCCTGCGCAATGAGGCGAGCATCCGGGAGGGTGAGGAACTCGTCGTGGCGCAGCTATCGCAGCTCCGGATCGATGCGGCGCACCACATCGGCACGCGCACGATCCTCGAGCTCAAGGGACTCCACTCCCTCATCACAGAGGTGACGCGAGACGATCCTGGACTCGAGATGGAGCTGCGTCAGATCGAGTCCATCGTCTCTATCGGGTCGCAGCAGGTTCTCGTTCAGTTCATGACGAGGCCGCTGTGAGTGCGCCGCTCCAAGGCCTGGTCCTGTTCTTCTTGGTCGTGGCGCTCAGCCTGTTCGGCGTCCTTGCCTTCTTCGGCCTGCTCTCCCTGCTCGACCAGTACGACGATCTGAGGCACCCACCGGCTCGAGAGGCGGATCCGTTCCTCGCGTCGCTGCGGGTCCAGGCGGAGATCAGCGACCTGGCCGCGGCCGGCCGGGCGGCCGTCCTGGATCGGGTCATGCGAGCGCGCGAGTGAAGACCGTCCGCTGGGGTCTGGCTGGGGCCGGGGCGCTGCTGGGAGCGACGCTCCTGCTCCATTTGCTGGTCGCGATTTTGGACCCCCTCGTGCCCTTGCTCCTCGTCCTGATCTTCGTCCTGACGATCATCGGAATTGCCGCCGTCGGACGATAGAGCTGGTGCTTGCAATAGTAGTTGCAATGGCGCAACATTCAAAGCAGGAGGGGCTAGAGCTATGTTTAGTTCTGGCCCCTTTTGTCGTCTCACACTGTCTCATTTGTGGAACGACGAAATAATTGAGGGAATTACCATGACGCGACGAATCCGTATCCGCGCCGTCGAACGCAAAGACATAGATCTCGACAAGCTGGCCTTCGCGCTGCTGCGCCTGGCGCGTCAGCTCGTGGCCACTGAGAGCGAGACTCCCAAGCCTGCCAAGCCGTCCGAGGCCCGCGATGAGTAGCGCCAACCTGGGCCTCATCGCCCTCGCACTCTTCGGCACTCTCGCCATCGGCGCACTGCTCCTCGTGCGTCACCGCGACCAGAAACGCCGCGACGCTGGCCGTCGCGTCTTCATGGTGCGTTTCCCGCGCACCGTGACGGCGGATCAGGTGCGCGCGTTCCTGGCGAGCCTGACCGGCCTCGCCTCCCCCGGCGTCGAACTTGCCGGCCGAGACGCAGCGGTCTTCGAGGTCATCGGGACGGGACGCGGTGTTAGCCTGCGTCTTTCATGGGTGTGGTGTGTGACACGGGGTTGAATACACGGAAGTGCCTGTCCTGCAACGGATACTGGGCTTATCGAAGGTCTCAGTAGTCGTCACGGGAAGGCACTCCGTAGGTGAAGAGTATCCGAGGT
>JANXUE010000199.1 GCA_025352005.1 Frankiales bacterium | reverse complement strand
CGGCGATACATTCGTTCGATACATTCGTTCGATACGTCCATCCGATATGTCCATTCGATACGTGGTCCGCAGGGGAAGGGGAACGTCGTGCTCGAGCTCGCCATCCTCGGTCTGCTGCACGAGAGCCCGCTGCACGGCTATGAGCTGCGCCAGCGACTCAAGGCCACCCTAGGCAGCTTCCGGGCCTTCTCCTACGGCTCGCTCTACCCCACGCTTGGACGGATGAAGGATGCCGGCCATATCGCGGTGGATGAGGGTGACGCCCACATCGTCGCTGGCGCCCCCGCGCTGACCGGCCGCCGCGGCAAGGTCGTCTACAAGCTCACCGCCGAGGGCAAGGAGCGCTTTGCTGAGCTCCTGTCCGAGGCAGGGCCCTCCTCCTGGGAGGACGAGACATTCGGCGTGCACTTTGCGTTCTTCAGCAAGACCGACCCCGAGGTCCGCGTGCGAATCCTCGAGGGCCGCCGGTCCCGGCTCGAGGAGCGCCGCGAAGGTGCCCGTACCGGGCTCGCCCGCACCCGCGAGCGGCTCGACAGCTACACCCTGCAACTACAGGAGCACGGGTTGGAGTCGGTCGACCGAGAGGTCCGGTGGCTCACAGAGCTCATCGAGACTGAACGCAAGAACCATCCCTTCCACTAGTCCACCCCGCTCACCCGTCCCGCTAGCCCCCGAAGTTCCATCCCCCTCAAGAAGGAGACGCCCAGAATGGGTTCCATCCGCGTAGCCATCGTCGGCGTCGGCAACTGTGCCGCGTCGCTCGTCCAGGGCGTCGAGTACTACCGCGACGCCGACCCGTCCGCCCGCGTGCCTGGACTCATGCACGTCACCCTGGGCAAGTACCACGTCAGAGACATCGAGTTCGTCGCCGCGTTCGACGTGGACGCCAAGAAGGTCGGCTTCGACCTGTCCGAGGCGATCTTCAACAGCGAGAACAACACGATCAAGATCGCCGACGTGCCCCCCATGGACGTCACCGTCCAGCGCGGCCCGACCCTCGACGGCCTCGGCAAGTACTACCGCATGACCATCGAGGAGAGCGACGCCGAGGCGGTCGACGTCATCAAGGTCCTGCGCGACGCCAAGGTCGACGTGCTGGTCTGCTACCTGCCCGTCGGCTCCGAGGACGCCGCGAAGTTCTACGCCCAGTGCGCCATCGACGCCAAGGTCGGCTTCGTCAACGCGCTCCCCGTCTTCATTGCCGGTACGCCGGAGTGGGCCGCCAAGTTCGAGGCCGCCGGTGTCCCGATCGTCGGTGACGACATCAAGTCACAGGTCGGCGCGACCATCACCCACCGTGTCATGGCGAAGCTGTTCGAGGACCGCGGCGTCATCCTGGACCGCACCTACCAGCTCAACGTCGGCGGCAACATGGACTTCAAGAACATGCTCGAGCGGGACCGCCTTGAGTCCAAGAAGATCTCCAAGACGCAGGCCGTGACCTCCAACATGGAGCACGACATGGGCGCCCGTAACGTGCACATCGGCCCGTCGGACTACGTGCAGTGGCTCGATGACCGCAAGTGGGCCTACGTCCGCCTCGAGGGTCGCGCCTTCGGTGACGTCCCGCTGAACCTCGAGTACAAGCTCGAGGTCTGGGACTCCCCCAACAGCGCCGGTGTCATCATCGACGCGCTGCGCTGCGCCAAGATCGCCATGGACCGCGGCGAGGGTGGCCCCGTGCACCCGGCTTCGACCTACTTCATGAAGTCCCCGCCGCGTCAGGTCCGCGACGACGTCGCCGGCCCGGCCCTCGAGGCCTGGATCAACGAGAAGTAGCCCACGGCTCCCCCGGCGCCCTCCTGGCTCCGGAGCGCCCTGCATTCCTGGCGCCGCAGCGCCCCCGGCGGCCCGGTACCCCTCTCGCGGGGGGTGCCGGGCCGCTCGCCTCGTTCCCCCCAGTTCGTTGCGTCCTAGCGTCCACGCCCGGTGCCCCTCGAGTGCTGAGGACATCCGGGTCCGACCGACCTTCCTTGCGTCCTCGCCACCACGCCCGGCCGCTGTCCACAGATCCGTCCGAGGACCGCCACACGCGGTCCTACTGGCCTTGGCTGGGGGTATGACGACCAGCTCCCTTCCTGCCCAGTTCGGTATCGCTCGCACGCGGCGGATCGCCGTCGAGCAAGGCGCCATCGTCGGCCGACGCACGCGGTACGCCGCGGGCGTACCGCGCTGGCTGGTGCAGCTCGGGGCGTCCTGGCAACTCAAGGGGCCGTGAGCGTGCGGGCTAGGACGCAACGAGAGGTCGTGGGACGCGGAGGTGGGTGGGGGCGCCGCTTAGGGTGGGACCATGGAGGCGCCGAGGACGCACGCGGTGCGCGAGCTGCTCGCCGAACCGGACTTCGCGCGGTTGTTCCGGGTACGGCTGGCCGGCCAGTGCGGGGACGGGTTGTTCCAGGGCGCGCTGTTCGGGGCGACCTTCTTCAACCCTGAGAAGGCCACCAGCGCCAGCGAGGCCGCCGCGGCGTTCGCGACGCTGCTGCTGCCGTACAGCCTCGTCGGCCCGTTCGCCGGGGTGCTCCTGGACCGTTGGTCCCGGCAGCGGGTCCTGGTGGTGGCCAACGTCGCCCGCGCGCTGCTCCTGGTCGGCCTGGCCGGGTCACTCGCGCAGACCGGCTCGACCAGCGTCGGGACGGTCGGGTTGGCGCTGGTCCTGGTGTCGCTCAACCGGTTCGTACTGTCGGGCCTGTCGGCGGCGCTGCCCCACGTCGTTGCTGCGAAGCGGCTGGTGACCGCGAACTCCCTCACGACGACCCTGGGCAGCGGCGCGGCGGCGGTTGGGGGCGTCAGCGCCCTCGGGCTGCGAGACCTGTTCGGGCGCGACGACGCAGGTGCCGCCTGGATCGCGGTCTGCGCAGCAGGGATCTACCTGGTGGCCGGTGCCCTCGCTGCCCGCATCGCCAGGGACCGGCTCGGACCGGACTTCACTGCACGGGAGGCGGTCGGCGTGGCGCTCAAAGCGGTGGCGCGCGGATTCGGCGAGGGCGCCCGGCACCTGCGCAGGCACCCGCCCGCCGCCCGGGGCCTGGCCGCAATCACCGCCCACCGCTTCTTTTACGGCCTGTCCTTCATCGTGACCCTGCTGCTCTACACCAAGACCGGCTACCTCCACCGCGGTCTCGCGGGCCTCGGTCAAGTCGTCACCGCCTCGATCGTCGGCGGCCTCGGCGCGGCCGCGGTCACCCCCCGGGCGACCCGGCGCCTCGGGACGCAGACCTGGATCGTGGTGGTCTTCGCCGGCGCGTCCGGGTTCGAGCTCGCCTTCGGTACGCCGTACACGCACGCGTCGTTCCTGGTGGCGGCGGTGGGGCTCGGGTTCGCCGCGCAAGCCGCGAAGATCTGCGTCGACACCCTGATCCAGGAGGCCATCGACGACGACTACCGCGGCCGGGTCTTCGCGCTCTACGACACGCTGTTCAATGTCGGTTTCGTCTCCGCTGCAGCGCTCGCGGCGGTCCTGGTTCCGAACGACGGCAAGAGCTACCCGGTGCTGTTCCTCATCGCCGGCGGATATGCGGTGACAGCGCTGACCTACGGCGTCTTCGTCCGTCTCCGCGCGCCCTTCGAGCCCGCGGAACCGATCGTCATGTCAGCCTGAACCGGCCAGCGAGGCTGGCTAGCCCGCAGGGCGGGCCGCCCACCACGTCCTCAGCTCGGCGGCTGCTGCGTCAGGTCCGAGCGGCCCGCGCTCCATCCGCAGCGCGAGCAGGTGCTTGTAGGCGTCCCCGACGACCCGCCCCGGCGGCACGCCGAGGATCCCCATGATGGCCGCGCCGTCAAGGTCGGGGCGGATGGCCCGAAGCTCCTCCTGCTCGGCGAGGACCGCGATCCGCCGCTCGAGGTCGTCGTAGGCCGACGACAGGACCGTGGCCCGGCGGCGGTTGCGCGTCGTGCAGTCCGATCGGGTCAGCCGGTGGAGCCGGTCGAGCTGGTCGCCGGCGTCGTGGACATAGCGGCGTACGGCCGAGTCGGTCCAGGGAGAGGTACCTGGCTGGCCGTAACCGTGAAAGCGCAGGTGCAGCTCGGTGAGCAGGAAGACCGCCTCGACCACGTCTTTGCCGAACGTCAGCGCACGCAGCCGCTTGCGGGCCAGGTGCGCGCCCTTGACCTCGTGATGGTGGAAGGACACGCCACCACCCGGCTCGTGCCGCCGGGTCGCCGGCTTGCCGATGTCGTGCAGCAGCGCCGCCATCCGCAAGATCAGGTCCGGTCCGTCGGGCTCGAGCGCGATGGCCCGCTCGAGCACCTGCAGCGTGTGCTCGTAGACGTCCTTGTGCTGGTGGTGCTCGTCGATCTCCAGCCGGAGCGCGGGTAGCTCGGGCAGGACGTGGGCGGCGAGGCCGGTGTCGACGAGCAGTGACAGACCGGCGCGGGGGAAGGCGCCCAGGAGCAGCTTCTCCAGCTCGCCACGGACCCGCTCCGCGGACACGATCTCGATCCGGGCGGCCCGGTCGGTCATCGCGGCGACCACGTCGGGAGCAACGGCGAAGCCGAGCTGGGAGGCGAAGCGGGCGGCGCGCAGCATCCGGAGCGGGTCGTCGTCGAAGGAATCCTCGGGTCGGCCGGGGGTCCGGATCACCCCGGCCGCGAGGTCCTCCATCCCGCCGTACAGGTCGACGAAGGCGCCGGGGGACTTCCAGTCGGGCAGCTGGAGGGCAAGCGCGTTCATCGCGAAGTCGCGGCGAACCAGGTCGTCGGCCAGCTGCTCGCCGAACACGACGGAGGGCTTGCGCGAGCTCCGGTCGTAGGCCTCGGCCCGGTACGTCGTGATCTCCAGGCGGTGGCCGTGCTTCTGGACCCCCACGGTCCCGAAGGCGATGCCGACCTCCCAGGTCGCGTCGGCCCAGCCGTCGACGAGCGCGAGGACCACGTCGGGGCGGGCTTCTGTGGTCAGGTCGAGGTCGTCACCGAGGCGGCCGAGCAGCGCGTCCCGCACCGAACCGCCGACCAGATGCAGCGCGTGGCCCGCCGCGGCGAACCGCTCGCCGAGCTCGACGAGCAACGGGGAGCGCGCGACGAGCTCACGGACGGCATTGCTCTGTAACTCGCTCAGCGGACGGCTCTGGGACACGGGGGCCAAGGGTACGGCGGACGGCGTTGGCCGGGGTGGTCCCGCCGTACGCTGAGCGCATGCCTCCCGTCCCGACGCCACCGCGGCGCCCGCTGCGCAGGGTGGACGAGACGAGCGCGGGCGGCCTGGTCCTCGACCGTCGGGGACCCGAGGCCTGCGGTGCCCTGATCGGTCGGCTCGACCGGCGCGGACGCCTGCTGTGGTCGCTCCCCAAAGGACACGTCGAGCCGGGCGAGACCGAGCCGCAGACCGCGGTCCGTGAGGTCCAGGAGGAGACCGGCATCCTCGGTGAGGTCGTCGGCAAGCTCGGCATTATCGACTTCTGGTTCGTCGCAGACGGCCGCCGGGTGCACAAGACGGTGCACCACTTCCTGCTGCTGGCCAGCGACCCTCGGGGCGGGCTGGAGCTGTCCGATGAGGACGTCGAGGTCAGCGAGGTGGCGTGGGTACCGGTCGCCGAGCTCGCCGCCAAGCTGGCCCACTCCGACGAGCGGCGGCTCCTGGCGAAGGTCCCCGAGCTGCTGGCCGACACCGCGTGAGGCTCCGGTGGCTGACCGTGGCGGTGCTGCTCGCCGGTGTGACAGCCGTCCCGGCGGTCGCCGACCCGACGCCGTCACCGTCACCGTCACCGTCACCGTCACAGCGCTCGCCTGCTCCAGAAGCCCCGTTGAAGGTCACCGTCACCGAGCTGCTGCCCCGCGCGCCGGTCGCCCACGGCGCCTTCGAGGTGTCCGGCACCGTGAAGAACATTGGTGACACAGCGGTCACGGACGTGCAGGTGCGCTTGAAGGTTGGCGAGATAGTGACGCTCCGCAGCGACCTGCATGCCGCGGACACCGATCGGCCGGTCACGTACAGCCGGGAGGGCGCCCGGGTCATCCTGGCCAACCCGCTGGCGCCGGGTGAATCCGCGACGTTCGACATCCGCACCGACCTCGACGCACTCCGGATCCGCTCGCTGGGCGTCTACCCACTGGACGTGGAGGCCCGGGGTAACGCCGGCGCAGGCTTCCAGAGCCTGGGCCTGGCGCCGACCTGGGTGCCGTTCTTCGCCGACGCCGGCCCCCGGCAGAACCGGGTCGCTGTGCTGTGGCCCCTGGTGGACCAGCCGCACCAGATGGTGACGTCCACCTTCGCCGACGACCGCCTGGCCACGCGCCTGGCGTCCACTGGACGGCTCGGCCGGATGCTGGCCGTGGCCAGGGGGGCAGGCCGCCGCGACTGCGGCGGGGGGGTGATCACGGCCGCGGGCCTTCGCCAGAAGCCGCCGACGCGCTGCGAAGCAGTGCCGATCACCTACGGGGTCGACCCGGACCTGCTCGCGGCCGCCGCGACGATGGCCTCCGGCTACCGCGTCGCAGCGTCCCCCAAGGCCGTCGCCGGCCAGGGTGGCGCCGTGGCCGAGGGCTGGCTGGACTCCCTGCGGGAGGGGCTGACCAAAGGCAGTGCCGCCAATGCCGTCCTCGCCCTGCCCTACGCCGACCCGGATGTGACGGCCCTGACGCGCACAAGTGGCGGGCGCGACGACGTGGCCCTCGCGACCGTCCTGGGCCGCAGCACGGTCGGCGACGTGCTGCCGACAACGCCCCTCACCACGGTGGCCTGGCCGCCGGCCGGCCCCATGACCCAGGGCGCGACGGACGCCCTGGCCGGCAACGGCGCGACGGCGTTCGTGCTCGACGAGTCCGCGTACGGCCAGCCCGACAGCGAGCCGGACTCCACCCCGCAGGCCCGGACGATCCTGTCCTCGTCGGCCACCGGCACCGAGCTCGACGGGTTGGTCGTCGACAGCGACCTGTCTACGCTCGTGCTGGGCCCCGAGTCGCGCATCCTGGGGCCGCGGCTGGCCGAGCAGCGCTTCCTCGCTGAGACCGCGATCATCGCCACGCAGCGCCCCGGGGAGGCCCGGACCTTCCTGATCGCACCCGACCGGCGCAGCGACGCGTCGGTCGCCGCGAGCACTGCCGCGCTGCGCGACCTCGGACGGGTCCCGTGGCTGTGCCCCGTCACCCTCGGTGCGGTCGCGGCCGGAACCGAGCGGTGCGTCGAGCAGCCCACCGTGAAGTCGGTCGGGCCCGCCGACCGGGGGACCCTGCGTTCTGACCGCGCCAACGAGCTGCCTGCCTCCTACCTGAGCGGGATCGCCGCCGACCGGGACGTCGTCGCGCAGCTCACCGACGCGGTGCTGAGCGACGCGCAGGACACGGCTGTCCGCAATGCCGTTGCCGCGACCAAGCTCCGCCTCCGGCAGGCCGTCGCGCGGGCTGAGTCGAGTGCCTGGCGCTCCGACGCCACCGGCGGCCAAGCCAGCGCCAACGCCCTGCACACCGAGGTGGGCCGGCTCGTCGACCGCCTCGTCGTCCGCGGAGGCAAGGCCCTGCTGACCTCGAGCAAGGGCACGCTGCAGGTCAGCATCGAGAACACCCTCGACGTGCCGGTCGACGTCCGGGTCCGCTTCTCGTCCAAGACCGCGACGCTGTCCAACGCCGAGACCGGACTGGTTCAGATCCCCGCCGGCCACGCCGTACAGGCCGGTGTCAAGGCCGAGGCACAGCGGTCCGGCCAGTTCGTGGTCTTCGCGCAGATCGTCGACCGCAACGGCGAGCCCTTTGGCCAGGAGGCCGAGGTGATCGTGCGCTCCACCCGGTTCGGAAGGCTCGCGCTCGCCGTGACCGCAGGAGGGTTCGGGGTACTGCTCATCGCCGCCGGCGTCCGGGTCGCCCGACGCGCCGTGCGCGCACGCAGATGAGCCTGCTGGGCGCTACCCGCACCATGGCACTCGGCACCGTCGCCTCCCGGGGAACCGGCTTCCTGCGAACGGCGGTGCTGGCCGCCGTACTCGGCCTCAAGGGCGTGGCCGTCGCCTTCAACGTGGCCAACACCGCACCCAACATTGTCTACGACCTGCTCCTGGGCGGGATCCTCACCAGCGTCGTCGTCCCGCTGCTCGTGCGGGCCCACGCCGACGGAGACAGCGAGGCCTACGCCCAGCGGCTGCTCACCCTCGCGCTGCTCGTCCTGGGCATCGCGTCGGTGCTGCTCGTGGTCCTAGCTCCACAGATCGTCGACCTCTACGCCAACTCCAAGGTCGACGACGACACCCGGCGCCTCGCGGTGCTGTTTGCCCGGTTCTTCCTGCCGCAGGTGCTGTTCTACGGGCTCGGGGCGATTCTGGCTGCCTACCTCAACACGCACGGTCGGTTCGGCCCACCGATGTGGGCGCCCGTCCTCAACAACGTCGTCGTCATCGGCACACTGGTCGTCTTCGCGCTCCTGCCAGGGCCGTCGGCGCTGACGAGCGCCAGCATCACCGACACCCAGGTCTATGTGCTCGGGGTCGGCGTCACCCTCGGGATCGTGGCCCAGACGGTCGCCCTGCTGCCTGCCCTGCGCGCCACCGGCCTCACCCTGCGGCCCCGGTTCGACCTGCGCGGCACCGGCCTCGGCCCCACCGCCCGCCTGGCTCGCTGGACGTTCTTCTACGTTGTGTGCAACCAGCTTGTGCTCGTCGTCGTGGTGCAGCTGGCCACCGGCACCGGCCGGGCCCGCGACTACCCGGCCTACACCTATGCCTACGTGCTCTGGCAGCTGCCACACGCGGTGGTCGCCGTCAGCATCATCACCGCCCTGCTGCCTGCAATGAGCCGCTCGGTCGTGGCAGAGCGGCTGGATGAGCTGCGGACCCAGCTCGACGGCGGGCTGCGGCTGACCGTCAGCATCCTGGTGCCGGCGGCCATCGCCTACGTCGTCCTGGGGCACCCGATCGCGGCGCTGGTCTTCGGGCACGGCCGGGCCTCCGGGGCCGACGGACGCTTCGTTGGGACGCTGCTCGCGGTCTTCGCCTGCGGGCTGGTCGCGTTCAGCACCTACCAGCTGCAGCTGCGCGCCTTCTACGCGCTGCAGGACACCCGCACGCCCGCGCTGGTCAACCTGGCCGTCAACGTCACAACCGTGGCCGTGGACCTGGTGCTCTACGCCGTCCTGCCTGACGACCTGAAGATCGTGGGACTCGCGGCCGGCCAGGCCGCGGCGTACTTCGTAGGGGTGGTGGTCTGCACGGCCGTGCTGGCCCGCCGCGTCCCGCCCGACCCCCGTGGCTTCGTCCTGCGTACGACGGTCCGGTGCCTGCTGGCCGCCGCCATCCCGGGGACCCTCGCGATGCTCCTGGTCACCGCCGTCGAAACCGTCCTCGGTACCGGCCTGCTCGGTGCCGTGACCGCCTGCGTCATGGCCGGCAGCCTGCTTGGGTTGGGCTACGTCCGCGGGGCCGCCCGGGTGCGGGTCCCCGAGGTCGCGGCCCTCACCGGGTCGCTCCTGAGCCGCCTGCGGCTGGGCTAGTGCGCGGAACGGCTCAAGAGGACGTGCCCGAGCGCCGAACCTCAACAGGTGAAGTGCATGCGGGAAGACACGGGCTCGGTCGTGCTGGGCTGGCTGACCAAGATCGTCCTGCTCCTGGGCGTCCTCGGGATGCTTGCCTTCGACGGCATCTCCCTGGTGCGCAACGAGTTCACCGTCGCCGACCACGCCAACACCGCCGCCTCCGCCGCGGCCGACACCTACGCCCACACGCACGACGTTCAACAAGCGTACGACGCCGCGCTGGCCCTGGCTATCACGCAGAGTGAGACGATCGACCCGCACAGCTTCACGGTCCGGCCGACCGACGGGCACGTGTTGCTGACCCTGCGTCGTGAGGCGCAGACCCTTTGGCTGTACCGAGTCGGGCCGCTGAAGAAGTACCTCACCCAGAGCGCCCTCGGCGAAGGTGGTCCCTCTTCGTGACCCGGCACACCCCACCGTCCGTGACCCGGCTCGCTGCGGTGCTAGCCCTCGGCGCACTGCTGGCCTCCGGGCTGCCCGGAGCCGCGCATGCCAGTCCCGTCGGTGACGCGAAGAAGCAGGCCGCAGCGCTCCGGGTCCGTGTCGACGGGCTGCGTACCCAGGCCGAGATCGCCACAGAGGACTACGACGCGGCCTACGCCCAGCTCGGTGTGGCCGTCACTGAGCACCTGAGCGCCGAGCGCGCCCTGCAGGTTGCCCAGCAGGCGTCCGGGACGGCCCGCAACCGCACGTCCCTGCGGGTGCGCGCCCTTTACATGTCAGGTGGCACGTCCGCTCTCTACGCCCGCGTGCTGGCGAGCTCCTCCGTTGCCGAGATGGCCGACCGGGTCCAGCAGGTCCAGGCTGTCCTGCGCGAGGACCGCACCGCTACCCGTGATGCCGGCCAGGTCGTCGCCGGACGGCAGGCCGCAGAAAAGCGCCTCGCCGACACCGCCGCCACCTCGGTCCGTCTGCAGAAGCGGGTTGCGGACCGGGCGGACGCCGTACGCGGTCTGCTGGCCCAGACCGACGCGCTGCTGGCTGCCGCCGACTCCCGGGTGCGCGTGCTCGCCGAGCAGCAGCGCCTGGCCGAGGAGGCAGCCGCGGCCGTCCAGGCCGCCGCCACCCTCGCTGCTGCCACGGCCACGGCCTCTTCCGCTGACCAGGGTCCACTGCCCCCACTGCCGAACGTCCCCACCAGCCCGCGCGGTGCCGCGGCCCTCGCCTTCGCACGGGCCCAGCTCGGCAAGCCCTACGTCTGGGGCGCCGTCGGCCCGAGCTCCTACGACTGCTCCGGCCTCACCGGTGCGGCCTACGCGGCGGCAGGGGTGCACCTGCCCCGTGTCGCCAGCCAGCAGTGGTACGCCGGACCGCACATCGCCCTGGCCGACCTCCAGCCCGGCGACCTGATGTTCTGGGCGAGCAACCTCAACGACCCGAACAGCATCCACCACGTCGCCCTGTACCTCGGCAACAGCATGATGCTGGCCGCCCCGCACACCGGGGACGTCGTCAAGATCCAGCCGGTCTACCTCGACGGTTACCTCGGCGCCGTCCGCCCCGGAGTGGCCGTCGCCCCCACCCCCTGACTCCGCCTGCCCCAGGACGTCCTGCGATCTGGAGGGGTGCTGACCGTGGGGGCTAGGACGCAAGCGGGCGCGGGGGTGACGTACGGCTGACTGTCGCAGCGGTCGGCTGACGATCGCGCCCCTACAGTGGGCAGGGACCGGGCCGCTCTCATGGGTAGCCCGTGCAACCGCTGTCGCAGGCAGCCGTGAAGGAGTGACGTGCCGACCGGAGCCCGCCGTACCCCGGCCGGGACAGCGGACGACGTCATCCCCGGGCCACTGCAGGTCGGCGACCTGCTGGCCGGACGGTACGAGCTGCTCGAGGCCGTCGCCAGCACCGGGCCTGCTGTGCTGTGGCACGCGCACGACGAGGTGTTGGCCCGCGCCGTCGCGGAGAAGGTCATCGCCACGCCCGACAAGGAGGCGCGCGACGCCGCTCAGCCGTTCCTCGACGCGGCCGTACAAACAGGGTCCATCAACCATCCCGGCCTGGTCCGGGTGTACGACGCCGCCCTGGAGACCCGTACCGGGCGGGGCAACGACGTGGCCTACGTGATCAGCGAGTGGGTCGAGGGGGAGCCCCTGGACGCGCACTTGTCCGCAGTCGGGGCGCTGGCCGCACCCGATGCCTGCGACGTGCTCCGGCAGGCCGCCGACGCCCTCACCGCTGCGCACGCCGGTGGGCTGGTCCACGGTCGGGTGCACCCGCGCAACGTGCTCGTCACCCCCGCCGGGCGGGTCCGCCTCACCGACGCCGCCGTGGCCGCCGCGCTGCACGAGCTGCCCCCCGATGTCCTCACCACCCGCGGGGACACGGGCGACCTGGCTGCCGTCCTGTACGCGCTCGTCACCGGTCGATGGCCCAGTGGGGCGACGGCCCAACCCGCCGGCAGCCTGCCCACCAGCCCGCTCGCCGACGGCCATCCGTTGAGCCCGCGCCAGCTCAGGGCGGGGGTGCCGCGGGCCCTGGACCACGTCATCTCGCGCGGCCTGCTCGCCACCTCCGGCAGCTCGCTCGGTCGCGGGCACGAGGGCGCGTCGCTGCTGACCCCCGCCGAGCTGACCCCCGCCGAGCTGGCCGACGCCGCGGACGATGCCGCGGCGGAGGCCCGCGCGGCCCGCGCGGTCAACAGGGCTCCCACACCGCCCTCGAGGGTGCGCCGCTCCGTGCCGTGGGTCCTGACGCTGCTGCTCCTGGGTGGCGTCGGCGTGGCCGGTTGGCTGCTTGGCCTCGCCGTCGGGGACCTTCCTCGCAAGGCCAACGGCGTCGATGCCATCGTGACGACCACCCAGGCCCCCCGTCCCGGCGTTCCCGCCGCGACAGCTCTGGACCTGACGCGCCTACCGATCAAGGACTTTGACCCGCAGGGCGACAAGCAGGAGAACCCCGATCAGGTCCGCAACGCCGTCGACGGCATCCCCGACACCACGTGGGCCACGAGCAGCTACCGGACCGCCGCGTTCGGCGGCCTCAAGCAGGGTGTCGGGCTGCTGCTCGACCTCGGCAAGCCGACCGTGCTGCACACCGTGCAGGTCGGCTTCAGCGCCCCCGGCGCCAACGTGGAGCTGCGCGTCTCCCTCGCCCCACCCTCGGCTGCGACCTCCCTGCAGACGGTTGCCGCTGCCACCGCGGGCGCCCAGGTGGCCGCTCTCACGCCCCCTCCCGGCACGTCCGCCCGGTACGTCGTCATCTGGGTCACCAGCCTGCCGAAGGACGG
>JANXUE010000186.1 GCA_025352005.1 Frankiales bacterium | reverse complement strand
CCAGCGCGTCGGGGCGCGCGTGCTGCAGGACGTCCTCGTGGACCAGCGACGCGGCCCAGATGACGATGTCCGCCTCGGCGATCCGTTGCGCGCCCCGCAGGGTGATCAGGTCGGCAGCCCCCGGGCCTGCACCGACGAACGAGACATGGCCGGTCACAGCTTTCCTCCACGAGTGGTCCGCCGAGCGGGCGCGATGACCGTCGACAGATAGGGCGCCGCGGAGGTCGGCAGCGGGCCAACCTGCTCGTCGGGCAGGCCGAGCGCTGCGCCGAAGACGGCGGTGTCGAGCCGGTCGTGCTTGGCGAGGACCTCACGCACGGCGACGAGGTGGCGGCCACCTTTGTAGGCGACGACGGTGTCGAAATGGGTGAGGGCCTCCTCGAAAACCTCCAGCCCCGCCGTCAGCGGCAGCAGGGCAAGGGACTCGGTGCCCTCGCACAGGACCGTCCCCGAGTGGGCGGCGAGGGCCTGCATGGCCGTGATGCCTGGGACCGTCTCGACGACCACATCGGGCAGGCGCTCCCGCACGGCGTCGGCGAGGTAGGTGAACGTGCTGTAGACATTCGGATCACCGATGGTCGCGAAGGCCACAGAACCGCTGCCGCGCAGGGCTTCTGCCACCACGTCAGCGGCGACATCCCAGGCCTGGATCCGATCGGGGGTGGCACCTCCCCTGTCGTCGAGGGCGAAAACCAGCCGCTGGACGCGGTCGTGGTCGAGGTGCGCGAGGACGGTCGCTTCGGCCCGCCCGACCTCGTCGGCGCTCATCACGGGTACGACGACGAGGTCGGCCTCCCGCAGGACGCGGACGGCCTTGACCGTCACCAGCTCCGGGTCACCAGGGCCCATCCCGACCCCGATGAGCCTCATGCGACAGCCAGCGGGCGCCGGGCACGCGCGAGGATGTTGCGGCTCAGAGACGGGACCGAAGCCGGGTGAAGGTGCACGTAGGACGCGACCACGTCGTCGCTGGTCGTGAAGCCCTCGACGCTGCCATCCTCGAGCTGCCAGGCCGGGCGATGGCCGGCCCGCGGCTCGACGACCGTGCGGTGGAACTCGTGGCCGACCAGGACGGTGCCCTCCTTCGCGACCAGGGTGTCGGAGTGCGCCACGACGGTCCGGTAGCCAAGCGTCAACCGTGGCGTCATCGCGGCACGGGCATCGAAGTGCCCGACCATCTCGACCCGGTCGAGGCTGTGGCACAGCACCAGCAGTCCGGCGCACTCGGCGTAGGTCGTGCGACGGCCGGCCAGGTGCGAGCGCAGGCTGGCGAGGAAGCCTCGGTTGGCGGTGAGCTGCTCGGTGTAGACCTCGGGGAAGCCACCGGGGAGGACCACCGCTGCGGTGCCCTCCGGCAGCGCCTCGTCCCGCAGCGGGTCGACCACGACCACGTCCGCTCCCGCTGCGGCCAGGCACTCGGCGGTCTCGGCGTAGGCGAAGGTGAAGGCGGCTCCACCGGCCAGCGCGACCACCGGCCGCACCGTCAGGTCAAAGCTGTCCGGCGCAGGAGGAACCCACGGTGTCGCATCGAGATCGTTTGCGGCACAGGCAATCCGGTGCAGCGCGTCGAGGTCACAGGCCTGGGCAACGACGCGGCCCAGTCGTTCTACGGTGGCGACAGCCTCGGGCGTCCGCTCGGCAGTGGGGACCAGCCCCAGGTGTCGGGAAGGGGTGGCCACATCGGCGTCGCGGCGGAGCACGCCGAGCACGGGCAGCAGGCCTGCGAGAGCTTCGCGCAGCACCTTCTCGTGCCGGTCGGACGCGACCCGGTTGAGGATGACGCCGGCCAGGAGCAGGTCCTCGTCGTAGGAGGTGAAGCCGTGGACGAGGGCGGCAACGCTCCGGGACTGCGAGGACGCGTCGACGACGAGCACGACGGGCGCTTCGAGCAGATGGGCGACGTGGGCCGTCGAGCCGACCTCGGTCGAGCCCCGCCCGTCGAACAGCCCCATCACACCTTCGACGATCGCGAGGTCAGCCCCGGCTGCCCCGTGCGCGAACAGCGGGCCCACCAGGTCCTCCCCGACCATCACTGGGTCGAGGTTGCGCCCGGGTCGCCCGGTGGCGAGCGCGTGGTACCCCGGGTCGATGTAGTCGGGCCCGACCTTGTGCGGGCTGACCTGCAGCCCGCGGGTCCGGAAGGCCGCCATCAGGCCGGTGGCGATGGTCGTCTTGCCCGCACCGGAGGACGGGGCCGCGATCACGAGGCGGGGGATGGTCACCACTCGATGCCACGCTGACCCTTCTGGCCGGCGTCCATCGGGTGCTTGACCTTGGTGGTCTCCAGGACCAGGTCGGCCGCCTCGACGAGCATGGGATGGGCGTCGCGGCCGGTGATGACGACGTGCTGGGTGCCGGGGCGGACGCGCAGGGTCTCGACGACGTCCTCGACGTCGACCCACCCCCACGTCATGGGGTAAGTGAACTCATCGAGCACGTAGAACTGGTAGGTCTCGGCCGCCAGGTCACGCTTGACCTGCTCCCAGCCCTCTCGGGCGTTGGCGGCGTGGTCGTCGTCGGTCCCTTGCTTGCGGGTCCAGGACCAGCCCTCGCCCATCTTGTGCCAGGCCACCGTCCCACCCTCGCTGCTGGCCCCGAGGACCTGGAGCGCATGCTCCTCGCCGACCTTCCACTTCGCGCTCTTGACGAACTGGAAGACCCCGATCGACCAGCCCTGGTTCCAGGCACGCAGTGCCAGTCCGAAGGCCGCCGTCGACTTGCCCTTCATCTCACCGGTGTGGACCACCACCAGCGGCCGGTTGCGTCGCTGCCGCGTCGTCATGCCGTCCTCGGGGACGACGGACGGCTGTCCCTGCGGCATCAGGCGGCCCTGACGACGGAGGTGAGCGCGTCCGCAGACAATTCCTCCAGGCGCAGGGCGACCCCGCCGAGCGACCTTCCCAGGTCGCTCGCCAATCCGAGCCGCACCGGGCCGCTCTCGCAGTCGACGACGACGCAGGCCGCACCGGTCCGGACAAGGTGGGCCGCGGCGAGCTGCGGGTCCGGCCCGCTGGTGTAACGCCCGTCGGTCACGATGACGACCAGGGCCCGACGGGCGGGGTCGCGCACGGCCTCGACGCGGAGCACCTCAACAGCACGGAGCAGGCCGGCCGACAACGGGGTGCGACCGCCGGTGGGCAGGTCGGTCAGGCAGGCGGCGGCCGCGTCGACGGACGACGTCGGAGGCAGCAGCAGGTCGGCGGTGTGCCCCCGGAAGCTGACGAGCGACACCTTGTCGCGCCGCTGGTAGGCATCTGTCAGCAGTGAGAGGACAGCCCCCTTCACAGCGCTCATCCGCTGCCGGGCCGCCATCGACCCGGAGGCGTCCACGACGAACAGCACCAGGTTGCCCTCGCGGCCCTCGCGGACCGCCTCCCGCAGGTCTCCGGCTCGCAGTGTGACCCCGGCGCCCTGTCGTCCGCGCGCGCGCTGGTGGGGCGCGGCGGCCCGCAGGGTCGCGGTCAGGTGCAGAGACTGGAGCCGTCCGTTCGCCACGCGGGCTCCGGTGAGGCGACCTGCGGCGCCCTGCGTGCGCGACCGACGTCCGGCGGCGCCGTCGCGGCTCACTCCAGGAACCTCGAGCCGACGGGCGTGGAACGTCTCCCCCACGTCCGCACCCTCCTGCGTCCTGGCCTCCGCGCACGCGCTCGGGGCTGGTTCGTCGGACATATCGGAGGGCGCAGCAGAAGGCGCAGCAGAAGGCGCAGCGGAAGGGGTCCCGCCGTCAGCCTCCCCCGCACCCCCTTGCGTCCTAGCGTCGGCGCCCGGCGACGGGGGTGGTTCGTCGGAGGCAGCGCGAGGTGGGCCGCCGCCGTCAGGGCCCCCGTCGTCAGGGCCGTCTGGGCCGTCAGGGGCATCGGGGCGCTCAGGGCCGTCAGGGGCATCGGGGCCATCAGGGCCTTCGGGCTGGACCGAGTCGAGCGCCTGCGACAGCTGGTCCTCGTCGAGACCGGGGGCCTCGAAGGGGGTACGGCGGCGGCGGTGCGGCAAGGCGAGGCGGGCCGCAGTGCGGACGTCCTCGGTGGTGACCTCGGAGCGGCCGGCCCACGCGGCGAGCGCTAAGGCGGCCTTCGCGGTCACCAGGTCGGCCCGCAGGCCGTCGACGTCGAAAGCAGCGCAGACAGTCGTGATCTCGCGCAGGGCGTGGTCACTCAGGACGACCTTGGGCAGCAGGTCGCGCGCGACGGCAATCCGCTCGGCCAGGGTCGCGTCTGCAGCGGCCCAGGAGGCGCCGAAGGCCGAGGGGTCCGCCTCGTAGGCAAGGCGGCGGCGGACGACCTCGGCCCGCTCGACCGGGTCGCGGGTCGCCGCAACCTCCACGGTCAGCCCGAAACGGTCGAGCAGCTGCGGGCGCAGCTCGCCCTCCTCGGGGTTCATCGTGCCGACCAGCAGGAACCGCGCGGCGTGCCGCACGGACACGCCCTCGCGCTCGACGTAGGACGTGCCGAGCGCGGCAGCGTCCAGGAGCAGGTCCACAAGGTGGTCGTGGAGCAGGTTGACCTCGTCGACGTACAGCACGCCGCGGTGGGCTGAGGCCAGGAGCCCGGGCTCGTACGCTGAGACGCCCGTCGTCAGGGCGCGTTCGAGGTCCAGGGACCCGACGAGGCGGTCCTCGGAAGCACCGACCGGGAGCTCCACGAGGCGGGCGGGGCGCTCCGACGCGACGCCATGAGCGGCGCGGTCGGGGCACGTCGGGTCGGGATCGCCAGGTGCGCAGGAGAAGCGGCAGCCCTCGACGACCTCGACCGGAGGCAGGAGTGCGGCCAGCGCGCGCACGATGGTCGACTTGGCGGTGCCCTTCTCGCCGCGGACCAGCACTCCGCCGACAGCGGGAGACACCGCGTTGACGAGCAAGGCAAGCCGCAGGTCATCGAGGCCGACGACGGCGCTGAAGGGGTACACGAGGGCCTTCCTTCGGGGTCCGCGCCCCGGGTGGATGGTTCGACGGTCGGAGTGTCTGGCTGGCCCCCAGGTGCGGGAGCTCACAGTGGCGGGACCGCGCCGGCTTCCCGGCTTCCTCCGTTGTCGTCGCTAGCGGTCGAACTGTACCGGCAGGGCCGGGACGGCCTACGTGAAGACGACGGTGTGCGTGTGGGACACCCGCGTGACCTCCTGCTCGATGATCGGGCCCTCGTCGAGCACAGCCGTGACGTAGTGGGCGGTCGCCCCGATCAGCTTGACGCCCCGGTCGAGGGCCTGGTGGTGGGGCCGCGCCCCTCGTGTCTGCTCCACGAGGCGACGGCGGCCGCCCGCCCTGCGCACCTTGTGCTCAGGTCCGGCGCACCTTTGATTCTGGACCTGCGGCTTGTAGCGGCGTCCGGGCTCGTTCTGACCTACCTTCAACTGGTGAGGCAGGTCACAGCGGCGAAGGGAGTCACGTGCCGAGCCACGCAGAGCTCAAGCAGCGGCGCACCGTGCTCGCCCGCACCTGGGAGTCGCACGTCCGTACCGGCAACAGCGACGCCGCAGTCACGGTCAACCTCAACCGCGGGGTGCTCGAGTCCTGGCAGCGTTCGGCGGCCTGGGTAAGCCCCGAGGTCGAGTCCGCGCCGGTCGACGACGCCGACCGGGCCCTCGAGCGATGGCGGGGCGGACCGGTCGCTGCCGGGCTGCAAACCACCGCTGAGGACATGTCTCGTGTCGTCGACGACGGTGACATGATCGCCGCCGTCACCGACCACACCGGCCGGATCATGTGGACCCGGGGCAGCCGGGTGATGCGCCGTGCCGCCGAGCGCGTCAACTTCGTCCCGGGCGGACGGTGGGACGAGGCCTCGGTAGGCACCAACGCCCTCGACCTGGCGCTGCGCACCGGACAGCCCTCGACGGTCTACTCAGCGGAGCACTTCAGCCGGGCCGTGCACGGGTGGGTCTGCTACTCGGTGCCCCTGACCGAACCCGGGACCGGCGCGGTCCTCGGTGTCCTGGACCTGTCGACCACGTGGGACCGCGCCCACCCGCTTTTCCTCGGCACCGCCCAGCTCCTCGGTCGGCTCGTCACGGCTGCGATGCCCCTTCAGCGGCGCTCGTCCGCCGTACCCGCGCTGGAGCTGCAGGTGCTGGGGACCTCGCAGGTGCGGCTGGCCGGGCGACCACTGCTGCTGCCCGCCAGGCAGGTCGAGATCTTGGTTCTGCTTGCGCTCCACCCGGAGGGTCTGTCGCTCGAATCCCTGCACGCCCGCCTGTACGGCGACGCCGACATCAGCACGTCCACGCTGAAGGCGGAGGTGTCACACCTGCGCAGCGCGCTCGACGGCGGGGTCGGCTCCCGTCCCTATCGGCTGACCGTGCCCGTGGACAGCGACCTGCAGCGGACCCTTCGCGCCCTCGACACCGGCGACGTCCCGACGGCGATCGCGGCCGTGTGCGGACCACTGCTGCCCGAGTCCACGTCCCCGGACCTCGAGGAGTGGCGGCGCTACCTGGAGGTGGCGCTGCGCTCGGCGGTCCTGGGCAGCGACGACGTGACCAGTGCGATGACGCTCGCCGACATCCAGCCGTACGACGAGCAGGTGCAGCAGCACCTGGTCGACGTGCTGCCCGCCGGCGACCTGCGCCGGCCCGCCGCGAGGGCCCGACTCGACCGCGCCCGCTCGGCCTGACGCCGCTCCCACCCTCCTGGGAGCGGGGCCAACCTCGGGCCAACCCTCCCGTCGCAGTGTTGCGCCCACGGCTCGCGACCGTGCGGCCGTCACGCTTGCAGGAGGACAGATCCATGGTCTTTGCGAACCCCGGCACACCCGGCGCGCTTGTCACGTTCGACCCCCGGTATGACAACTACATCGGCGGCAAGTGGGTCCCCCCGGTCAAGGGGCAGTACTTCGAGAACAGCTCCCCCGTCACCGGTGAGGTCTACTGCAGCATCGCCCGCTCCACCGCCGAGGACGTGGAGCTTGCGCTGGACGCGGCCCACGCCGCCAAGGACGCCTGGGGCAAGACCAGCGCGACCGAGCGAGCCAACATCCTGCTCAAGATTGCCGACCGGATCGAGGCCAACCTGCAAGAGCTGGCCATCGCCGAGACGTGGGACAACGGCAAGCCGGTACGCGAGTCCCTGGCCGCCGACCTACCCCTGGTCGTAGACCACTGGCGCTACTTCGCGTCGGTCATCCGGGCCCAGGAGGGCTCGGCCGGAGAGATCGACGGCGACACGGTCGCCTACACTTCCACGAGCCGCTGGGTGTCGTCGCGCAGATCATCCCCTGGAACTTCCCGCTGCTCATGGCCACGTGGAAGCTCGCGCCGGCCCTGGCCGCCGGAAACTGCGTCATACTCAAGCCGGCCGAGCAGACCCCCGTCACGATTCTGCTGCTCGCCCAGCTCGTCGGCGACCTGCTTCCCGAGGGCGTCCTCAACATCGTCAACGGCTTCGGCGTCGAGGCGGGCAAGCCGCTTGCCTCCAGCGACCGGGTCGCCAAGGTCGCCTTCACCGGTGAGACCACCACCGGCCGCCTGATCATGCAGTACGCCTCGGAGAACCTGAACCCGGTCACCCTCGAGCTCGGTGGCAAGTCCCCGAACATCTTCTTCGCCGACGTCATGGCCGCCGACGACGCCTTCCTCGACAAAGCCATCGAGGGTTTTGTCATGTTCGCCCTCAACAGCGGTGAGGTCTGTACCTGCCCGTCACGCGCCCTCATCCAGGAGTCGATCTACGACGCCTTCATGGAGCGCGTCCTGGTCCGCGTGGACGCCATCACCCGCGGCAACCCGCTCGACCCCGCGACCATGCTGGGCGCCCAGGCGTCCAACGACCAGCTCGAGAAGATCCTGAGCTACTTCGACATCGGCCGTCAGGAGGGTGCCGAAGTCCTCCGCGGCGGCGAGCGTCGTACCGTCGAGGGGTTTGAGGGCGGCCACTACGTACAGCCGACCATCTTCAAGGGCACCAACGACATGCGGGTGTTCCAGGAGGAGATCTTCGGACCGGTCGTGTCCGTCACGACCTTCACCGACTTCGACGACGCGATGCGTATCGCCAACGACACGCTGTACGGCCTCGGTGCCGGCGTGTGGTCGCGGGACGGCAACATCGCCTACCGCGCCGGCCGCGAGATCCAGGCCGGCCGGGTCTGGACGAACTGCTACCACGCCTACCCGGCGGGGGCGGCGTTCGGTGGCTACAAGGCGTCGGGCATCGGCCGCGAGAACCACAAGATGATGCTCGACCACTACCAGCAGACCAAGAACCTCCTGGTCAGCTACAGCCCGAACAAGCTGGGCTTCTTCTGAGCCTCGAGCGAGTCGCCGCGACGCCAGCAGCCCTTCAGCTGCTGGCGTCGTTGGCGGCCGAACACGGCCCGCTGATGTTCCACCAGTCGGTCGGCTGCTGCGACGGCAGCGCCCCCATGTGCTATCCCCGGCCAGAGTTCCGGGTCGGCAGCCGGGACGTTTACCTGGGCGACGTGGACGACACGCCGTTCTACATGAGCGGTCCCCAGTTCCAGTACTGGAGCCACACGCACCTCACCGTGGACGTCGTCCCCGGCCGAGGCAGCGGGTTCAGCCTCGAAGCCCCTCGTGGGGTTCGCTTCCTGATCCGCTCCCGCCTGTTCGACGAGGCCGAGCAGGCGCTGCTGGAGGCCGAAGGGCCGCCGCGTACCGGCGACCGCGACGCCCCCTCCCTCACCTGACCCCAGGGCCCCTGCCCGCCCCTTTGGCTCAAATCCACACGGCCTGGGCCGTGTGGATTTGAGCCAACGGGGGGTCAGACGGTGGCGAGGGCGTGCACGTGGGGTAGTCAGCCCTCGAGGTCGCCCTCAAGCTCCAGGTACGTCGCCTCCAGCCCGTCGAGAGCCTCCTTTGACGGGTCGGCCCACAGGCCGCGGTCGACGGCTTCCAGGAGCCGCTCAGCGATCCCGCGCAGCGCCCACGGGTTGCTCTTTTTCATGAAGGCCCGGTTGGTCTCGTCGAAGACGTACTCGGTCGTCAGCTTGTCGTACATCCAGTCCTCGACGACGCCCGCCGTCGCGTCGTACCCGAACAGGTAGTCGACGGTGGCTGCCATCTCGAAGGCACCCTTGTAGCCGTGCCGCTGCATCGCGGCGATCCACCGGGGGTTGACCACCCGGGCGCGAAAGACCCGGTGGGTCTCCTCCTGCAAGGTGCGGGTCCTGACCGTGTCGGGGATCGCCGAGTCCCCGACGTAGGCCTCGGGCGACTCCCCCGTCAGGGCGCGGACGGCGGCGACCATCCCGCCGTGGTACTGGAAGTAGTCGTCGGAGTCGACGATGTCGTGCTCGCGCGTGTCCTGGTTCTTCGCGGCCACGCGGACCCGGGTGTAGACCCGCTCCATGTCGCGACGGGCGGACGTACCGTCCAGGCCGGTGCCGTAGGCGTAGCCGCCCCACACCGCGTAGACCTCAGCCAGGTCGGCGTCGGTCTTCCAGTCCCGCGAGTCGATCAGCGGCAGCAGGCCGGCGCCGTAGGCACCGGGCTTGGAGCCGAAGATGCGGGCGGTGGCCCGCCGTTCCTCCACGCCGGAGGCGACGTCGGCCTGCACGTGCTCCCACACGAAGTTGGCCGGCTCGTCGAGGACAGCCACCAACCGGACCGCGTCGTCGAGCAGGGTGACCACATGCGGGAAGGCGTCGCGGAAAAAGCCGCTGATCCGCAGAGTGACGTCGATCCGGGGCCGGCCGAGCTCGGCAGCGGGCACGACCTCGAGCCCCGTGACGCGCCGCGACGCCGTGTCCCACACCGGCCGGACACCGAGCAGCCACAGGGCCTCGGCGATGTCGTCCCCGGCGGTCCGCATCGCGGAGGTCCCCCAGACGACGAGCCCGACCGAGGCGGGGTACTCACCGTGGTCGGCGACGTAACGGGCGAGCAGCGAGTCGCCGAGCGCGACCCCGACGTCCCAGGCGTTCTTGGACGGGATCGCCTTGGGGTCGACAGAGTAGAAGTTGCGGCCGGTCGGGAGGACCCCCACGAGGCCGCGTGTCGGCGACCCGGAGGGTCCGGCGGGCACGAACCCACCGGTCAGCCCGTGCAGCAGGTTGTCGATCTCGTCGGTGGTTCGGCGCAGGCGCGGGACCACCTCGGTGCACGCGAACTCCAGGGAGGCCACCGCGCCGGGGACGTCGCGGTCCAGGACAGCCGCGGCGACCTCGGCCGCACCCGACCAGTCGCGAGCCGCCACGCCCTCGACCAGGGCGCGGGCGAGGGTCTCGAGCCGGTCGGAACCGACCCGGTCGTCCTCGGCGATCCCGTAGGCCTCCCCCAGGACCCGCCGCAGCCCAGGGACGGCGCCGGTTGCTCCACCCCAGGTCTGCTGTGCACGCAGGATCCCCAGCACCAGGTTGACCAGCGAGTCCTCGACCGGTGGCTGGCCCAGGATGTGCAGCCCGTCGCGGATCAGCACGTCCTTGACCTCGCACAGGTAGCCGTCGAGGTGCAGCACGAAGTCGTCGAACTCCTTGGTGTCAGGCGACTCGGACACGTGCAGGTCGTGGTGCAGCTGCGCGGCGGTGACAACCTCCCAGATCTGCGCCTGCAGTACCGGCACCTTGGCCGGGTCGAGCGCCTGGACGGTGGCGTACTCATCGAGCAGGTGCTCCAAGCGGGCCATCTCGTCGTAGGTCTCGGCGCGCGCCATCGGCGGCACGAGATGGTCGACGACAGTCGCGTGGCCGCGGCGCTTGGCCTGCGTCCCCTCGCCGGGGTCGTTGACGATGAACGGATAGAACAGCGGCAGGTCCCCCATGACGGCATCGGAGGCGCACGACGCCGAGAGCCCGAGGCCCTTGCCGGGCAGCCACTCCAGCGTCCCGTGCTTGCCGAGGTGGATGACGGCGTCGGCACCGAACTCCTGTGCCAGCCAGCGGTAGGTGGCCAGGTAGTGGTGGCTCGGCGGCAGGTCGGGGTCGTGGTAAATGGCAATCGGGTTGTCGCCGAACCCGCGAGGCGGCTGGATGGCGAGCACGACGTTGCCGTACTGCAGGGCGGCCAGGCCGATGACGGCCTCGTCGCCCGAGCCAGAGACGTACAGGCGACCGGGCGGCGGACCCCAGTGCTCCAGCATCTTCTCGCGCAGATCACCTGGCAGCTCGGCAAACCAGCGCTGGTACGTCGACAGCGGCACGCGGGCGACGGCAGCCGACAGCTGGTCCTCGGTGAGCCACTCGACGTCGTGACCACCGGCCGCGATCAGGGTGTGGATCAGCTGGTCGCCGTCGGTCGGCGGGTCGCCGACGTCGTAGCCGGCGGCTGCCATCGCCTGCAGCAGGAGCACGGCGGAGGCAGGAGTGTCGAGTCCGACGGCGTTGCCGACCCTGGCGTGCTTGGTCGGGTAGCTCGACAGGACCAACGCGACCTTCTTGTCCGCGTTCGGCGTGTAGCGCAGCCGGGCGTGGGCAACGGCGACACCTGCTACCCGGCCGGCCCGTTCGGCGTCGGCGACATAGACCGGCACGCCGTCGGCGCCCTGCTCCTTGAAGGAGAACGGCACGGTGATCAGCCGCCCGTCAAACTCCGGGATCGCGACCTGCATGGCAGCGTCGATCGGCGCAAGCCCCGCGGTCGAGTCCTCCCACTCCTGCCGGCTGCTCGTCACGCACAACCCCTGCAGCACGGGTACGTCGAGGGCTTCAAGGGCCCGCGCGTCCCAGCCCTCGGCGTCCGCGGCGTTCGAGCCACCGCCGGCCAGCACGGTGACGACCAGCGCGTCGACCTGCCCGGCCAGCAGCTCGCTGACCGCCGGGATGCAACCCTCGGCGTCCGGACGAAGGGACCCGACGTAGATCGGGAGGGCATTGGCGTCCCGCGCCTCGAGGGCGTCGCAGAGGACGTCGACGAAGGCCGTGTTGCCCGACAGCTCGTGCGCCCGGTAGAAGACGACACCCACCGTCGGGCGGCCGGCGGCCCTCGGGCGCGCGCCGTGCACGCCGTACGCGGGCAGGCTCACCGGCGCGGCGAAGCCGTGGCCGGTCAGCAGCACCGTGTCGGACAGGAAGGCGACGAGCTCGCGGAGGTTGTCGACACCCCCCTCCCGGAAGTAGGCGGCGGCGTCGGACACGACGCCCGGGGGCACGGTCGACAGGGCCGTGAGCTCGGCGTCCAGGCCCTCGCCGCCCAGCAGCACGACTGGGACCTCCGCCCGCGCGAGCAGGTCGTCGAGGCCCTCCCAGGCCCGCCGCCCGCCGAGCAGCCGGACCACGACCAGGGAGATCCGGTCGAGGTCGACCGGAGCGTCGAGGCGGGCCGGGTTGCCCAGGCGCACGGGCAGAACCGGGTCGGTGACGGCACGGGCGGCCAGCAGGTCGGTGTCGGCGGTGGAGAGCAGCAGTAGCACCGGACCAGTGTCCACTGGTGTCAAACCGGCCCTAGCGCTCCGGGTCCACCAGGGCCTGCAGAACCGGGGTCATGATCTGCTCGATCTGCTCGCGGGAGGCCTCGGCGACCACCGGGATTTTCAGCAGGTACTTCGCGATCGTGATGCCGATCATCGTGGCGCCGAGCAGGCCGGCCCGGAGCTCGCCCTGCTCGCCACCGATCGTGGCGGCCACCATGGCCTGCGGCTCGCACATCACCTGTTCGCGCATGACGTCAAGGGCAGCTTCATGGGTGAGGCAGTTCCTGAGCAGGGCGATCGCACTGTCGCGGCGACTGGGGTCCTCGAAGCTGGCGAACAGGTCGTCCAGTGCCGTCCGGGGAACGTCCTCGAGGGTGGCCTCCGACAGCTTCTTGTGATCGACGTGCCACCGGGCGGACGCCCCGAACAGCCCCTCCTTGTTTTTGAAGTACTGCATCACCAGGGCAGGGTCGACGCCGGCGGCAGCGGCAACGGACCGGATCGTCGTGCGCTCGAACCCCAGCTCCGCGAACTGCTCCCTGGCCGCCTCCACGATCGCAGCCTCGGTACGACGTCGACGCTCCTCCCTCGGCAGGGCCATCGGAAGGGCAGGGCCTGCCGGCTGATCGACCGAATTGTCGGACGTCGCGGGCAGGCTGGTGGGAAGAGGAGACGTCGATGTCACAGATGTCACAGGAGTCACTCTACAGCCGTTGACCGTTTACCACGCAAGCGTCTACGGTCGTTGAGTCAACGCACGTAGAGGGGAATCCTGCATGTCCGTCACCACCACCCAGGGCGACCGCCCGGATCTCACCCACGCCGATGGGAGGGAGGTCCACAAGGGCCTCGCGCTTCTCACCGTGGCCATCGCCCAGCTCATGGTCGTCCTGGACGCCACCATCGTGAACGTCGCCCTGCCCGACATCGCCACGTCCCTGCATGTGAGGTCCAACAGCGACCTGTCATGGATCGTCACCGCCTACACCCTCACCTTCGGCGGCTTCCTGCTGCTCGGCGGCAAGATCGCCGACCGGGTCGGCCGACGGACCGTCTTCATGGGCGGAGCGGTGCTGTTCGCCGTCGCCTCGATGATGGGTGGCCTGTCCGGCAGCCTCGGACTGCTCATCGCCGCGCGAGCACTGCAGGGCATTGGCGGGGCGCTCATGTCGCCGTCCGCGCTGTCCCTTCTCACTGTGGTCTTCAAGGAGGGCGAGGAGCGCAACCGGGCGCTCGGCATCTGGTCCGCCATCACCGCCGGGGGCGCGGCCCTCGGGCTCATCCTGGGTGGCGTGCTGACGGAATATGCCTCCTGGCGCTGGGTGCTGTTCGTCAACGTGCCGATCGCCATCATCGCCGTCGTCGGCGCGCTCCGGTTCGTGCCGGAGAGCAAGGACGAGCGCGCGCTGGGCTTCGACATCCCCGGTGCGGTGCTGGTCACCGGAGGCCTGATGGCGCTGGTCTACGCACTCGTCAAGGGCAACGACGCGGGATGGGGGTCCTTCCAGACGGTCGGCACCCTTGCGGTTGCTGCGGCGCTGCTGACCGGTTTCGTGCTCGTGCAGGTGCGCAGTACGGCCCCACTTGTGCCTTTCCGGCTGTTCCGCTCCCGGAGCGTGGCCGGTGCCGACCTCGGCGCCCTGCTGGTCGGCGCGGGAATCTTCGCGATTTTCTTCTTCCTCATCTTGTGGATGCAGGTCATCAACGGCTACTCCCCCATCAAGGCGGGCCTGGCCTTCTTGCCCATGACCCTGATCATCGGCGTCGGGGCCGGCATCGGCTCACAGCTTCTCGGCAAGATCGGCCCGCGTCCGCTGCTGACCGTCGGTCCACTGCTCGCCGCCAGCGGGCTGCTCATGCTCGGCCTGCGCCTGCAGCCGGACTCGTCCTACCTCGGCACGATCCTGCCGTCGCTGGCGCTGGTCGCCGGCGGTATGGGCTTCACGTTCGTGGCGTTGACCAGCGCCGCCGTGGCGGGGGTCGACCCGGACGACGCGGGCATCGCCTCGGCACTGCTCAACGCCGGTCAACAGGTCGGTGGCGCCCTGGGGCTCGCCATCCTCACCGCCGTCAGCAGCTCCAGGACCAAGGGAATCCTCCCGGGCATAGACCAGGCCCAGGGCCAGCTCCAACAGGCGACGGCTACACACTCGTTCACACCTGCCCTGCAGCAGCTCGGTGCCAAGGTCAACGATGCCCTGGTGTCCGGTTGGAGCGTCGGCTTCGTCGTGGGCGCTGCCTTCTTGGCCTCCGCCGCCGTGGTCTGCACCCTGCTCATCAGGCTCAGCCCGGAGCAAGCCGCGGCCTCCCTCAAGGAGACCGTCGCCGGTTGAGCCATCAGGCCCCGGCCACGGAGCCGATGGCTCAGGTCGGGGCGCCCGGTGGCACAAACGGCAGGCCGGCCGGGGCCCCGTCAGCCAGCAGCCGCAGGACCGCGTCGGTGTCCAGGTAGTTGGCTACGGCGTCGCCGAGCAGGTCCAGGCGCGCCTGTCGGACGTCCTCGAACGCCACCGTCCCCGGCTCCCAGTCGCGGCCCACCAGCCCGGCGACCTCAGATAGGTAGGTGCGCCGGAAGCCGTCGGATTCGAGGGCCCCGTGCCAGACGGTGCCACTGACGGTGCCCACCCGGACCCCGTCCAGGAACGCCTCGCCGGCGGTTGCGGTGATCAGGCCGTGATGGATCTCGTAGGCGGTGTCCACGAATTGACCGCGCCAGCTGCCGACCGGCCGGGACAGCACCTTCTCGGTGCCGAACACCGTTCGGACCGGGAGCAGGCCCAGGCCGCGGACCTCCCCCACACCGGACTCGACGCCGTCGGTGATCGACCTACCAAGCATCTGGAAACCGCCGCAGATGCCAAGGACCGGGCCTTCACGACGCAGCAGGGCTGCATCCAGCCCACGGTCGCGGAGCCACGCGAGGTCAGCGACGGTCTGCCGGGTGCCCGGGACGATGACGAGGTCGGCGTCGGCGAGCTCCTCCGGGGTGGTCGCAAAGCGGACGAGGACCCCCGGCTCGGTGCGCAGCGCGTCGATGTCGGTCCAGTTGGACAGTCGCGGGAGCCGGATCACCGAGACGCGGAGCACATCGCGACCGACGGCGGGCAAGGGTGCGACCGGGGCGGACAACCCGAGCGAGTCCTCGACGTCGAGCTCCAAGCCCTCCGTCCACGGGATGACGCCAAGGGTCGGACGACCGGTCAGCCCGCGCAGCATGTCGAGGCCTGGTGCAAGCAGCGCCGGGTCGCCTCGGAACTTGTTCACGACGAAGCCGCAGACCAGGGCCTGGTCCTCGCGCGACAGCAGGGCGAGGGTCCCGAAGAGCCCGGCGAAGACGCCACCGGGGTTGATGTCACCGACGACAATGACGGGCAGCGAGGCGGCCCGGGCCAGGCCCATGTTGGCGATGTCGGTGGCCCGTAGGTTGATCTCGGCCGGCGACCCGGCGCCCTCGCAGATGACAACGTCGAAGCGGGAGCGCAGGTCGGCGAGGCAGTCCAGGGCGACCTCGAGCAGAGCAGCCTTGTGCTCCCGGTAGGACATGGCGGTGACGTTCGCGTAGGGCTTGCCGAGCAGCACAACCTGCGAGGTGCTGTCGGACCCAGGCTTGAGCAGCACCGGGTTCATGGCGGCCTCGGGTGCGATGCCGGCTGCAGCGGCTTGGACCGCCTGGGCTCGACCGATCTCGGCTCCGTCGACGGTGACGGCAGAATTCAGCGACATGTTCTGGGCCTTGAACGGCGCCACCTTCACCCCCTGGCGCGCCAGCCAGCGGCACAGGCCCGCGGTGAGCACGGACTTGCCCGCATCCGACGTCGTGCCCGCCACGAGCAACGCCCCCCGCACCAAGGACCCCGTCACGGACACCTCCCCCGTACGACGTATGCGGTTGCCGCCGCGAGCCCTCCTGCAGCCACCGACACCACCGCCGACAGCCGGGCCGCCCGAACGATGTCGTCGACCGTGGGCGTGGGTCCGTCGCCCAGCAGTGGCCGCTGCTCGACCCGTCCGCTGTAGGCGAGCCGTCCACCAAGGGTGCACCCCAGGGCACCGGCGAAGGCCGCCTCGACCGGACCGGCGTTCGGTGAGGGGTGCTTGTGGCCGTCCCGGCGCCAGGCCCGGACCGCCGCCGACGGTCGGCCACCCACGAGCGGTGCGAGCAGGACAGCCAGGCCCGCAGTGAGCCGGGCAGGCGCGAGGTTGGCGAAGTCGTCCAGGCGGGCCGCGGCCCAGCCGAAGCGGGCGTAGCGGGGCGAGCGGTGCCCGACCATCGCGTCCAGCGTGTTCACCACCCGATAGGCCAGCAGGCCGGGCACCCCGGCAACGGCTCCCCAGACCAGCGGTCCGACAACCGCGTCAGAGGTGTTCTCGGCGACCGACTCGACCGTGGCACGGGCCAGCCCGGCGACGTCGAGTTGCGACGGGTCGCGGCCACACAGGTGCGACAGCCGCGCCCGGGCCCCCTCGAGGTCCTCAGCCTCGAGCAGGGCGTGCATCGCGGCGGCCTCGCGCCGCAACGAGGTCCCGCCGACAACGGCCCAGGTCGCGAGAGCCGTGAGAGCGGCTCGGCCACCGGGTCGGCGCACCCTGCGGGACATCCGGGCGCCGGCCAGGGCGGCGCCGCTCGTCAGGGCTAGCGCGTAGGCGGCGCCGACCGCGCGCGAGTCACGGTGCACCACGCGTTCGGTCGCCCCGGCGAGGGTGCCGAAGGCGGCGACGGGATGCCCACGTCGAGGGTCGGCCAGCAGCGCGTCCAGACCGAGCCCGGACGCGAGGCCGAGGGCGGATGGCCAGTCGTACATGAGACCAGGCGCGCTGGTCAGGCCGACGAGCTGGGAGCGGGCGCGGCGGCAGGCACGTCCCGCTCGACAGGCGCGGCGGCAGCGGGAGCGGGAGCGGGAGTGGGAGTGGGTGCCTCGGGAGCCAGGGCCGGAGCCGCCGTCTCGGGAGCCGCCGTCTCGGGAGCGGCCGTCTCGGGAGCGGCACTCTCGACCTGCGCGGGGCTGGCCTGGGGCGCCTCGTGGTTGGGTACCGGACTCACGTCAGCGCTGGCGTCACCACTGAGGCCGGCACCGGCATCCCCGGTCCGCTCGGGACGCGGGACCCGCTCCCCGCGCGGACCGCGCTCGCCCCGGGGGCCACGCTCCCCCTCATGACGGCCACCTTCGGGACGGCCACCCTCAGCACCCTCGGGGCGGTCACCCCGGCCGGGCCGGGTACGGCGGCTCTTGGCCGGTCGGGGCGTGCGGTCACCGGCCAGGTCGCGCAGCGGCACCGTCATGTCCATGGCGCCGGCCAGCGCGTACTCCTGCACGAGCAGCTCGATCGTGGGCGCGTCCTCGGTGGAGGCGGTCAGCAGCTTGCCCTCCGCCATGGTCCGAAGCTCCCCGAGCCGGGTCAGCCTGCGCTGCGGCGTGTCGGTCGGGTGGGTGAGCAGGACCGCATGGGCCATGCAGGAAGCGGTGCCGGAGACGGCCGTCACGGCCTCGCGGACAAGAGCCAGATCGGCGAGGCACGGCGCGCAAAAGGTGGTCATGGGCGAGAAGGTTACGCGGAGCCGCCGTGACCGAGTCACGGTTATGGAACGAGACCTGCTCGGACTGCGCACCGTGACCTGTCCGGCACCGGACCTGCGCGCCGCAACGGCCCAGGGAGCGACCCTGCACACCGCGCCGACCGAGGTAGGCGGGGGCATCGTGACCGCCAGTGTGCGGAAGCCGCAGGGGTCCGTCGTGGGCTTCATCGTCAACCCCCTCTTACCCGCAACCTGATGGCCCCGCTCGACGCCACCGGCAGGCAGCTGGTCGCCCGCCTCACGGCCTGGCTCGGCACCGGTGCGCACCACATCAAGGCCTCGGCCGCCGCGACCGAGTACACCGACGCGGACGCCGCCGCCATCAAGGACGAGCTGTACCGGAGGGACCGCCTAAGGTCGCAGTATGCCCCTGACCGAGCACGCGTTGGACACCCTCGCGCGAGCTGCGGAGCTCGCGGCACCCCACGAGCTGGCCGACCTGTTCGATTCCTGCGCACGTGAACTTGGAGCGACCAACGCGCTCGTCTACGTGACCGACCTGCAGCAGCGCGTGCTGCAGCCGCTGCTCGGACCGAACGCGTCAGCCGAGCAGCAGTCCCTGCCCGCCTTGCCGGTCGACAGCACCCTGGCCGGTCGGGCGTATCAAACCGTCCACGTGCAGACCCAGGTGGAGTCCGAAGGTGGGACGCGGCTCTGGCTGCCGTTAGGCATCGGCTCACACCGCCTGGGGGTGTTGACAGCGACCTTTGCCCATGAGGTTGGCCCAGAGCAGACCGCTGCCCTCGGTCGGTTGGCCGACGCAGCCGGAGTGCTCCTGCAGGCGAAGAGCGCCTATGGAGACACGATCGTCCGCCTGCGTCGCAGTCATCATCTGGGCGTCGCCGCCGAGTTGCACTCCTCGGTCCTGCCACCGCTGAGCTACGCCAGCGCCAGGGTCACCGTGTCCGCCGCTCTCGAGCCTTGCTATGCGGTGGCCGGCGATGTCGTGGACTATTCCGTAGACCCCGGGCGTACGCAGGTCGCTGTCTTCGACGGGATGGGTCACGGCTTGCACAGCGCACAGTGCGCGGTGTTCACCGTCGCGGCCTACCGGAGCGCAC
>JANXUE010000150.1 GCA_025352005.1 Frankiales bacterium | reverse complement strand
ACGTGGACATGGACGATCGGCTGATCCAGCTCTGGCCAGTCGCTGCGAGCGACCTCTGCGAGGGTGCCGTCGTCGTGGACCACTGGGCGCGTGGGACGAAACTGCACGCCGTGGATCAACGTCTGGCGTAAGCGGCCCGTTTCGTCGACCGCCGACAGCTTGGCGAGCAATCGATCCTTGCCGTCCACCGATTCGCTTTCCCCGCCCAGGCTCACCCACGGACGGTATCAGCGCCGGCGTGGCCGCTGACGGCGCCAACGAGGACAAGCGAACGAGTCCGGACCACCCCTCAACCTGGGACAGGTAGGGCGGGTGTCAGACGAGGGCGGCGTCCCGCCGACCGAGTACAACGCAGAGGGCAGCATCCGTCGGCGTCTGGACAGCCGAGCTGTGCGGACGTCGAGTCAGGTCCAGCAGGTAGGCGCCGGACCCGCCGTAGCCCGCGTAGGACTGCTCGACTGTTCCCTGCTGAGCGAACGACGATAGGTACAGCTGCGCGCGGTCAGTCGGATAGCTGGAGGCTCGGTGGGCGAAGACGATCCACACTCGGGTGACGCTCGCTGGGAAGTGTGGACGTGCACACGCGCCTCCCCCCGCCGGCGCCGGCGCCCAGCTGAAGGTGCCGCTCTGGGTCACGTGGAGTCTGGGCCCGTAGTAGCCGAAGGTCGGGGCTGCCCATGCACGTTCGCTGTAGACGCGATCACCGGGTTGTTGGTGGCCCGCGACGAACGCGATGGCCTCGCGCCCTGCCGTGATGTCGATGGGACGACCGAGGACCGTGACGCCTCGCGCGATCCCGGAACCCGCCGTCCCCACCAGACCCAGAGCGACGAGCGCGGCCACAAACGTTCCGGTCAGCCGAGCGCGTCGCGGCAGCTCTGGTGACCCCGCCGACCATGGGGGAGCCCAGGCAAGGCCTGCCGCCAGCAGCAGGAACGCTGCGGGCTCCAGATAAAGGGCCAACCGCTGACGGAGGGGATAAACGCCAGCAAAGGCCAACAGCACCGCCAGCAGCAGCACGCTCCCGATCAGCGCAAGCGCCATCCAGGACTGTCGGACAATCAGGGTCATCAGCCCGACAAGAGCCAGAAGAAGCGACAACGTCGTGGCATGCATGGCAAAAGGGTCGGTGAGGACTGATCGCAGGTCGCTGACGAGCCAGCCGAGCCTGCTCCCGTGGCTGGGCGGGAAGCCTGCCTTCCAGTAGGCCCTGAGCGTTGCATTAGTCGATTGCCGACGCAAAGAGACGAGGTACTCGACGAGCACCGAGGCGCCCAGGATGGCGCCTCCCGGCAGCAGCGGCATAACATCGCGCGGCCTGCGTACGCCGCGCGCGACAACGACCGCGACGCAGCAGAAGGCGACGGGGATCGCCGGCTGCGACAGCCACACCAGCGTTGCGGCCAGCAAGGCGAAGCGCGCGGCCGCGGTCCAGCGCAGTCGCGCGGGCAGACAGCATGTGGCGTAGGTGAGTACGACTGCCGCCATCACGTCCGTCGAGTACTGCTTCACCTCGGAGCTGTAGACAATCAGGTTCGGGGTCGTCGCGAACAAGAAGGCCGCGACAGCAGCCGCCGCCGGAGGAAGCAGTCGCCGGGCCAGCAAAGCGAAGACCGCGAGTGCCACCAGACTGCCGAGGACTGCGACGAGCCGCAGGGAGAATTCGTTGACGCCGAAGACGTCGACCGACAGCCGGGTGAGCCACAGGTACCCGATCGGGGCCGCCTGCGCCGCGGCGAGCGGCTTGGTCAACGAAACGAAACCGCGCGAGATGATGTTGTCAGCCAGGTTCAGCTCGTCCAGCCACAACGACCGGTTAAAGGCGTACTCCCGCAGCCGGAGCGCGATGCCGAGCAAAACAGCGGCAGCCGTCGCGACAGTGATCAGGTCGTGCGCATGCACGGGCCTGCTTCGAAAGCCGACCAGACCGTGACGCCGCGCGGCCACCGCTGACGTCATGACACGGACATTCCACCCGTCGGCAACTCGATCCCGGCAACCGTGACGCCCGCGCGGACAGCCATATGCTCAAGCGGGTGACCGTATGGGCCGGGGCCCTTGAGGACTGCTGGATGCTTCACTGCACTGCCCGCTGCGGGGAGGATCGCGCCGATCTGGCCCACGACAAGGAGCGCAGGAAAAGCGGCCACCCGGGATCTGTAGACCTTCGAGCCAGTCATGTGTCGCCAGCCCCTCAATATCCTCTGACGCGGATTCGGGTCAGGATCCACAGGGCTTCAACGCCGTCGCGCCAGGTGAGCTTTTTGCCCTCGGCCCGCGAGCGGGCGCGGTAACTGATCGGCATTTCATAGGGCCGAACGCCGCGTCGGAGCAGCTTGGCGGTGACCTCAGCCTCCATGCCGAATCCGGCAGAGCGCACATCGAGCTCGCGGTACAGCGCGACCGGGAGCAGCTTGAAGCACGTCTCGAGGTCGCTGATGTAGGAGTCGAAGAGCACGTTGGCGGCCAGCGTCACGGCCTTGTTTCCCACGACGTACCAGAACGAGTACGCGTTATGGGAACCGAAGGTGCGGGTGCCGTAGACGACCTCGATGCCGTAGTCATCGATGACTACCTGAACCAGAGACGGGATCTCCTCCGGCGCGTACTCGAGGTCGGCATCGCAGATGATGAGATAAGTCCCGCTGGCCGTCCACGCCGCCGTTCGGATCGCGGCGCCCTTGCCCTGGTTGACCTCATGGTGGCGGACGACCACGCGCGGGTCGGTCAGCCCCCGTAAGAGGTTCCTCGTGCCGTCCGTACTCCCGTCGTCAACGATGACGAGCTCAAACGTGCAGGGGTAGTCCACGGCGAGGACGCGCTCGACAGCGGCCATCAGCGTCGCCGACTCATCGTAAGCCGGCATAAGAATTGACAGGAGAGGACTCACGGGAAAGGAACATAACAGTCTTGGCGGACCATTACCTGAACGGCTAGTCCAACGCACCGGTCGGCAGCATGCCGGTGGGCGCGTATCGTGAAGCGCCGACCTTCGGATCCGGCATCTTGAGGTCCCAGAATGAGCGCTGCGATCCGCAGGATGCGGCAGTCCCGCCTTGACGCTCGGCAGACCTTCGGTGCGGCTGCGTGGAGCCGAAGCCGGCGGCTGCTGCCCCTAGATCGGGTTGGGGTCTGCAACGGCCGACGCGCAGATCCCGCCACCTACGCGAAGTAGTTGACCTTGAGCATCGAGCCGGACGGAGAGGGTCAGCGCACCAGTTCGAGCCTGTGGGCGGCTAGCCCGCGACGCGCACAGCTCCGGCGTACTCGCTCTGGTAGTAGCCCGACAGGGGACTGATCTTGACGACGTCGCCACTATGCGGTGCGTGGATGAAGTTCCCGTTGCCGATGTACATCCCCATGTGGCCGAGGCTCGTTCCGAAGAAGACGAGGTCGCCGGGGCGCAGGTCGCTCTGGGGGACGTGCTGGCCTTCGTTGAACTGGGCACCGGTGTAATGCGAAAGGCTGATGCCAGCTTGCGCATACGCGAACATGGTCAGACCCGAGCAGTCGAAACTGTTGGGGCCTGCCGCACCCCATACGTAGGGCTTGCCAAGCTGGTTCATCGCTACCTGTACGGCGATCTGGGCGGCACTGCCGGCGTAGTGCTTCGTTGTCGCGACAGGCGTACTGGTCGGCGCGGTCGCCACAGGCGTACTCGGGGCGGTGGTTGGCGCCTGGGCAAACGCGGCAGCGGCAGCAGCGCTGGCGCGCGCCTGAGCAGCCAGGGCGTCCGCGCGGGCCTGAGCAACGCGCCGCGCCGCCGCATCCTTTGCTGCTCGCACAAGCTGTGCCTGCTTGACCCGCAGATCACGCAGGACGCCTTGGGCCTGGTTGGCGGCGTGGAGCACGGCGGCCTTGTCCTTGTCGAGGGACTTCAGAGTTTGGGCGGCCGCGTCGGCTACAGACTTGGCCTCGACGCTTGCTTGTTCGCGCCGGTGGCGCGCGGTCGCCAGGTTGGCCATCAGTGAGCTCTGGCGGGCGCTGATGCGATCCAAGGCGGACGAACGGTCCAGGTAGGTCTGCGGACTGCTTGTCGTGACCAGCAGCACGATCTTGTCGGTGCCGCCAGAGCGGTAGACCTGAGCGGCAAAGGCACCTACCTGGGTTTTGAGGGCATCCAGGGCTGCCTGCTCGCGCACGACCCGGCTGTCGGCGATCGCAGCGGCTGACCGCGCCCTGACAAGCGCGATGCGGCCGGCGTTGTAGCGCTCCGCTGCGGCTTCGGCCTGGTTGTTGAGGGTGTCGAGGCGAGCCTGTTCGTCCCGGATTTGCGCGGAAATATCCGCGGACGCCGGTGCGGCGGTGAAGGAGATGAGCCCGGCAGCGAGGGCCAGAGCCAGTCCCGGTGCCACAAGTGCCCGCGTCACGAAGAGGCCATGCTGGTGTGCGTTCCGCACTTGTCGTGCCCTTCTTCCATGAACCGCCTACCGGGTTAGCTGACGGGCTCGGGCTGGAAGGTGCCCTACGACGACCTGGCGCTATGCCGGGCCGCTGATTCGCCCCAAGGAGTGGGTCCCCGGTTCGTGTCGCGTGCGACGTGATTGAGCGGTGTCCCCACCGTTCGTCAACCCGGGTGAGCTGACCGTTCACGGAGGGACGCTGGTGAGTGTACGCAGACAACTGCGGCACGTCGTTGAGGGGGACCGAAGTGGCGAAGGAAACACTTCCCGATCAAGGTGGTGTGACCTTGCAACATCGCCGAGAGGTGCCGTTCGCCCATATCCCGCTGCTATTCGGCATCCAGCAGATCGTCGAGGGCTTCGTCTGGCTGGGCCTGACTCACGGGGCTCCGGAACTCAAGCAGACGATGACCTACGTCTACTCCGCATTTTCACACGTGCTGAGGCCGATGTATGTGCCGAAAGGCCATGTTCGCGTTTCAGGTTGCGGGCCTCGCCGTGGGGCTCTGCCCGCTGGACTCGACCTCGCGGCGACCTGCTTCACGGGCACCGTGTCGAGCCACATGTTCGTGCGGCTGTTCGGGGGGATGGCTCTGCTGGCTTTTTTCGGGACGTACCTGTTCGCCGCTGATGCGGTGGTGTCGGTCTGGTGCTTTTTCGCCTCGATCCTGAGCCTGCTCATCTACCTTCATTGGCGCTACCGCCAGCTTGGCGGGTTCCCGAAGGCGGACCTGGCGGTGGCGCCGATGCCGCTCGCCGCCTCGTAGAAGACGTCGCCGCCACCGGTGAGGGTGACGACCAGCGAGTAGAGCCAGCCGGTCCCGACCGCGACCGCGACCAGCACCATCATGCCCAGCGTCCGTACCCGCAGCGCCCGCACGGCGCCGGTGAAGAACACGGTCGCGGAGTAGAACACCACCGGCAGACTCAGCAGCAGCTGGAACATGTCGTCGCGTAACCCGAACGGCGCTGGGACGGTGAACCCGAGCACGTCCCGGCCGATCCGTGACCACAAGGTGATGAGCACCCCGAACACGGCCGCCACCACGAACCGGTTGCGCATGTCACGCACCATGCTGGCCATCGACATGGCCCCGTAACTGCCGTGACCCATCGCGTCGGCAGGACTGGACAGCCCCTTGCCTTGGGTGGTCTTGGCAGCGTCGTGGCCGCCGCCCGGCGAGGACTGCTCAGTGTGCGCCGTGTGCTCAGCGTGCGGCGAGGGCGTTGCCGCGGTGTCCTGGACATGGCTCGGCACGGATTCTCCGCGGCACTCATACCCACAGGACCCAATGGCCCGGGCCAGGACCGATGGCTCGGTCACGGCAGGGTCGAAGGTGACCGTGACCGTCTGCGCCGCCGCGTTTGGGTCCGCCGCGAGAACGCCTGGCAGTCGCCGCAAGCACACCTGGACCGCCTGGGCCTGGCTGGCCCACTGCACGCCAGCCATCTCCACCACGACAGTTCTGCCGGCTACGGACGCTGCGTACTCGTGGTGGACGGACACGTCTGGGCCCGTGGCCGAGGCGCGACGTCCGGTGCCGGTGCCGACCGACCCAAGAGTGCCTCCGCGAGAATGAGGGCGGACGGTTCCTGAACGAGGCCCTGGGTTGCTCGCAACACTGCTCCGCAACCCTGGGGCGGTGGCAGAGTCGATGGTCCCGGGAGCGTCGGAAGATGGTCCACGCTCCTACCTTGGCCTTGAGCGCCCCGTCCGAACCGACCGGTCCTGTCCACGCGGCAGCCCGGCGGTGACCAAGGTCCCACCGGCGTCGGGTCGGGCGACCCTGTCGTGACCGCCCGCGCGAGGGAACGCTGGGGCACAGTCGAACAGGAGGCGAGCAATGAAGCGTCCATCGGTGAATATCACCGCTGCTGAGCGGCGGGGACGGATCGTGCTGGGCCTGGCGGCCGTGGTCGTTGGGCTGGTGCTGTTGACGTCGGTGGGCGGCGCGGTCGGGGCGGTGTTGGAAGTGCTGCTGGTCGCGGCGGGGCTGGACATGTTCGTGACCGGCGCCCTCGGGCACTGCCCGCTTTACGCCAAGCTCAGCCGGGCGACCATGATGGCGTGACGGCCAGCATGAACCACGACATGCACACACCGGCAGAGTCGAACGGATCGGGTGGCCGTGGTCACTGGCTGATGATGGCCTGCTGCGTACCCATGATCGTCATCGCGGTCGCCCTGGTCGCCAGCGGCACCGTCAGCATTGGCTTCCTGCTGTTCGCCGTTCTGTGCACCGCGATGATGTTCTTCATGATGCGGGGAATGTCCCACGGCTCGAACGACAAGCAGGAACCAACAGCCGCGACGCACGACCCCAACGACAAGCGCATGCGCCGCTGACCCGTCTCGGCGAGCACCGGACGACGGAAGAGCACGCCTAGGGAACCGTGCTGGCCCGGGCCGGCGTCGTTGGTGCCGCTGGCTTAGGTCCGGTCAATGGACGCAGAAACGTACATCCGTAGCACCCACCCGCATCCAGAGAAGGGCGACAGACGATGACAGTTCTCACCACAGCACAGGTAGACCTCGAGAAGGTGGCTGCAGCTCTTGCAGCGCCTAGTGATGCTGAGCTCGTCCGGCTCGCAGCGTGGTGGCGGGCCTGCAACTACCTGACGATCGGGCAGATCTACCTCCGGGACAACCCGCTGTTGCGTGAACCGCTGAGCCGGGAACACATCAAACCCAGGCTCCTGGGCCACTGGGGAACGAGCCCCGGGCTGGCCTTCGTGTACGGGCATCTGTCGCGCCTGATCCAGCAGACCGGTCAGGAGGCGATCTATCTCGCCGGCCCCGGCCATGGCGGACCGGCGCTGGTCGCCGCGGCCTGGCTGGAGGGGACCTACAGCGAGATCTACCCGGCCGTGCCTCAGGACGAAGAGGGGATGAGGAGGTTGTTCCGGCAGTTCTCAACCCCCGGCGGGATCCCGAGCCACGTCTCGGTGACCACACCCGGGTCGATCCATGAGGGCGGTGAGCTTGGCTATGTCCTGCTGCACGCTTTTGGAGCCGTGATGGACAACCCAGACCTGCTGGCCGTGGCGGTTGTCGGAGACGGTGAGGCCGAGACCAGCCCGTTGGAGGGCTCGTGGAAGGGCATCTCGTTCCTTAACCCCGCACGGGACGGTGCGGTGCTGCCGGTGTTGCACCTGAACGGGTGGAAGATCTCCGGGCCGACGGTCCTCGCCCGCAAGGACCCGCACGAGGTGCGAGCCCTGTTCGAGGGCCACGGCTACCACGTCATCGAGGTCGAAGGACATGACCTTCCCGGGATGCACGTGCGGTTCGCTGCCGCGCTGGCCGACGCCTGGCTGCGGATCCAATTGATCCAGCGGGCGGCACGGACCGAGACGCCGCTGGAAGGCCGCCCCCGCTGGCCGCTGGTCATACTCCGCAGCCCCAAGGGCTGGACGGGGCCGCCCACGGTGGATGGGGTGCAGGTGACCGGGACTTTCCGTTCCCATCAGGTGCCGTTGGCCAACGTCCGGGACAACCCCGAGCACCTGGCGTTGCTGGAGCAATGGCTGCTGTCCTACCGGCCTCAGGAGCTGTTCGACGCCACCGGCCGACCGGTGCCGATGGTCCGTGAGGCGAGCCCGGAGGCAGGCCACCGGCTGAGCGCGTCGCCACATGCGAATGGCGGCCTACTCACGCAAGACCTCGACCTGCCGGACTATCGCGACTACGCGGTGCCGGTCACACATCCGGGCCAGCATCTCGCCGAGTCCACCCGTCAGCTGGGCGACATGCTGCGCGACCTGTACCGGCGCAACCCGAGCACGTTCCGACTGTTCTGCCCGGACGAAACGAACAGCAACCGCCTGGGCGCGGTGTTTGAAGTCAGTGACCGGGCCTTCATGGAACGCACCACAGACCAGGACGTCGCAGTCTCCGCGGACGGCCGGGTCATGGAGGTGTTGTCGGAGAACACTTGCCACGGCTGGCTGGAGGGGTACACGCTGACGGGTCGGCACGGGCTGTTCGCCAGTTACGAGGCGTTCGCGATGATTGCCGCCTCGATGATTGTGCAGCACTCGAAGTGGCTCGAAGAAGGGCGCAAACTGCCGTGGCGCGAGCCGATCGCCTCGCTCAACATCCTCCTGTCGTCCACCTGCTGGCGCAACGACCACAACGGCTTCAGCCATCAGGGGCCGGGTCTGATTGATGTCGTGCTTTCCAAGCGTGGCACCGTCGCGCGCATCTACCTGCCGCCCGACGCCAACTGCCTGCTGGCGACGGCGGACCACTGCTTCCGCAGCCGCGACTACGTCAACCTGATCGTCCAGGATAAGCAGCCGCAACTGCAATGGCTGGATATGGAGGCGGCAATCGCGCATTGCGCGCGCGGCGCGTCGGTGTGGGAATGGG
>JANXUE010000055.1 GCA_025352005.1 Frankiales bacterium | reverse complement strand
GCGTGGCGTCCGCGCTCGCTCGCGACCACAGGGTGAGCCCGAGTGACAGGACCAGCCCGAGGGCGCCGATAGCGAGGCCGGTACCCAGCGGCAGCCCCGACTCGCTGTCGAGGGAGACCGCCGGTCGTGGCAGGTCGACGGAGGGCATGGAGCCACGGGCGAGCACAGCGGTGTTCGCTCGAACAGGGGGGGCCGCCCAGTCCGGGTGCGCTACCGCCTGCCTGAGGACGGGCGGCTCGACGGTCACTCCAGCGACTTCGGTGCCCGGTCGTTCCCACTTGAGTGGTTTGGGTCAGATCGGTAGGATAAGCCCCGGGCCGTTGTTGTGCACGTTGCCGACCTCCTTACCGACCGGCCAGGCCGCGAGTACCCCTGGCGTTCCTGTGATCAGTAGGTCACCAGGGTCCGGCACCGTGGGGTCGAGCCACACCCTCCAGGCGTCGCGGGGGACCAGCAACGGTGAGCGGTCGTGGATCTCGCCGAGGTCGTCGGGGGCGGAGGTCGTGATGATCGTGCAGGTCGACAACCACTCCCCCTCCGGGGTCTTCCAGTGCTCGTAGAGCCCCGCCATCGCGAGCGGGTCCTGTGTGCTGAGGTAAAACGGCTGCTTGCCGACCCCCTCGGGCTTCCATTCGAAATAGCCGTCTGCGGGCACCAGGCAGCGCCGGGTCGCGTACGCCTTGCGGAACGCCGGCTTGGTCGGCACCGACTCCTGCCGGGCGTTGATCATGCGGGCCGCTCCCTTGGCGTCCTTCGACCAGGACGGCACCAGCCCCCAGCGCAGTACTCGAAGCTGGCGGGTGTCCCGCTGGAGCACTGCGTAGACCTTGTCGGTCGGCGCGACGTTCCACGACGGGGCGAGGACCTCCTCCGAAGGCTCTTCGACCTCGAAGTAGGAGACGAGGTCCTCCGGACTCCGGCTGGAGGCGTAGCGGCCGCACATGACTACTGCGGTACGACGGGCTGGGCAGCAGCGGACGTGCCGCTGTTGCCGCAGGCGCTGATACCGAGCAGGACGAGAGCCCCGAAGGCTGGAAGGACGCGAGTCATCGTCGCTCCAGGATATGGGAACGCCCGGTTTCTGCCGCGCCTGCGAAGATGACGAGGTGACCTGGACCGCCCCGCGCCCCACCGCGCCGCTCCAAGCTGTCGTCGCCTTGCCCGGCTCGAAGTCGCTGACCAACCGCGCGCTCGTGCTCGCCGCGATCACCGAAGGCCGCAGCGTCCTCAGACGTCCCCTGCGCAGCCGCGACTCCGAGCTCATGGTCGGCGCGCTGCGCGTGCTCGGCGTGACCGTCACCGACGACGGCGAGGACTGGGTGGTCGACGGAGTCCCCGGACCCTTGGCCCCCTTGGGCAGGGCGATCGACGTCGGCAACGCCGGCACCGTCGCGCGCTTCGTACCCGCCCTGGCATGCCTGGCGGTCGGGGACCTCGCCTTCGACGGTGACCCCCGCGTCCGTGAGCGGCCCCTCGGCCCCCTGCTCGTCGCTTTGCGCGCCCTTGGCGCCGACCTTTCCTCGGTGGATGCCCTACCCCTGACCGTCCGCGGTACCGGCTCGCTACGCGGAGGCTCCGTCGTCGTCGACGCGTCCCAGAGCTCGCAGCTCCTGAGCGGCCTCCTGCTGGCCGGCCCGCGGATGACCGAAGGCCTCATCGTGCGGCACGAGGGCGGCCGGCTGCCGTCCGCGCCGCACCTGGCGATGACCGTCGACGCCCTGCGCGCCGCTGGGGCAGTCGTGGATGACAGCGTCCCCGGCGTCTGGTCCGTCGAGCCCGGCCCGCTGCTGGCCCGCGATTCCCCCGTCGAGCCCGACCTGTCCACGGCGGCGGCCTACCTCGCGGCTCCCCTCGTCGCGGGCGGCTCGGTCACCGTCACCGGGTGGCCCGCCGACACCCGCCAGCCCGGAGCCGTTCTCCCCGAGCTGCTCGAAGCGATGGGTGGCCTCGTCACGCGTACGCCGGACTCGGTGACCGTCACCGGCACCGGGGCCATTCACGGCATCGACGCCGACCTCGGCGACGCGCCGGAGCTCACTATGGTCCTGACGGCCCTCGCCGCGCTCGCCGACGCGCCCAGCAGGTTCCGGGGCGTGGCCCACATCCGCCTCCAGGAGACGGACCGCCTCAAGGCGCTCGTCACTGAACTCGGCCATTGCGGCGCGGACGCGGAGGAGACCGACGACGGTCTCGTCGTACGTCCCGTGCCGCTTTCGGGGGCGCTGCTTTCGTCGTATGACGACCACCGGATCGCGATGGCCTGGGCCGTCCTGGGGCTCGGCGTCGACGGCGTGTCCGTCGACGACATCGCCACCACGCGCAAGACCGTCCCCGACTTCGTCGGGTCCTGGTCGCGGCTGCTCGGGAGCTGACGGTGCCGCGCGAGCTTGATGAAGACGACGTCCGCGTCCGCCCACCGCGCAGCACCAGACCGCGCACCAAGTCCCGTCCCGGGCACGAGGACGCCTCCCTCGGGCAGATCGTGACGGTCGACCGTGGCCGCTATCGCGTGGCCGTCGGCGACGTGCTCGTCACGGCTGTTCGGGCCCGCGAGCTGGGGCGCCGGGCCGTGGTCGTCGGCGACCACGTGTCGGTCGTCGGCGACCTGTCCGGCGGACCGGACGGCCTCGCCCGAGTGGTGCGGGTCGAAGCGCGCACGTCCCTTCTCCGGCGTACGCCGGACGACAATGACCCCGTCGAACGAGCCGTCGTCGCGAACGCCGAGATCCTCGTCGTCGTCACAGCCCTCGCCGACCCGGTCCCCCGCCCGCGGCTGATCGACCGCTGCCTTGTCGCGGCCTTCGACGGCGGGCTGGTCCCGCTGCTCTGCCTGACCAAGAGTGACCTCGCGTCCCCCTCATCCCTGCTGGCGCTCTACGAACCCCTGGGCGTCGAGTCCGTCGTCACCGGACGTGGCTCCGGGGTCGCAGAGCTGCTCGATCGCCTGCAGGGCAGGACATCTGTACTGTTCGGCCAGTCCGGCGTGGGCAAATCGACGCTGGTCAACCAGCTCGTGCCGGACGCCTACCGAGCCGTCGGGTCCGTCTCAGGAGTCGGCAAGGGACGGCACATCAGCTCCTCGGCGGTGGCCTTCGCCCTGCCGGGCGGCGGAACCGTCATCGACACTCCAGGCGTGCGGTCCTTCGGCCTTGGAGCCGTGACGCCGGCCGGTGTCCTGGCGGCCTTCCCGGACCTTGCCCTCGCGGCCGAGGAGTGCCCGCCCGGCTGTGACCACCTCAGCCCCGGCTGCGCGCTCGACCTGCTCGTGACGTCCGGACAGGCCAGCGCGGCCAGGCTCGACTCCTACCGGCGGCTGCTGTCCTCCCGCGAGGGCGACCTCGACGCCTGACCCGGGGCTGTCCTCACGGGGCTTCGTGCAGCAGCCACCAGAGCAGGGCTGTGAGCGAGAGCCCGTCGCCGACCAGGCCGGCTCGGAGCAGACGGCGCACCTCCGTCACGGGCACCCACTCGATCCGGGCGGCCTCGGAAGGGTCCGACGGTTCGCCGACCTGCACGGCTCCGGAGGCGGCGAAGACCTCGAAACGCTGGTCCGACAGGCCGTTTGACGGGTGGTAGCCGAACAGCGGCTGCAGCCCGGCAGCTTCCCAGCCGGTCTCTTCCAGCACCTCTCGCGCGGCGGCCCCGATGACGGTCTCTCCCTCCTCGACCCGACCGGCGGGGATCTCCCAGCCCCACGTCCGCGTGATGAACCGGTGCCGCCACAGCATCAGCACCCCGCGGTCAGGGTCGTGGACGACGACCCCCGCCGCAGGCAGGTCGCGGCGGATGACGTGATGCTCGAAGCGCGCCCCACCGGGCACCTCGACGTCGACCAGGTGCAGCGACACCCAGGGCGAGTCGTAGATCGCCCGCTCGCCGTGCTCGATCCACTCCACGCACAAGGACGCTAGCCGGTCGCCGACCACTCCCCTTGTACGCCGAGTTGCGCGCCCCCTACGACCACGTGCAGGTAGCTCCGCCTGCGCGGGTCGGTACCTGACGGTCCATGCCCAAGGAGGTCATCCACGGGGCGCCTCGCCTCGAAGCGGAAAGACACTTCCCGCTTGTCCGTCAACCCAAATGTGCCCTGCTGTTCTCGTTCGCTATGCTCGTAACTACCTAATCTACTGTGGAAAAGTATTCCGCTCACATCCGAATTCTTGTACTATTACGCTATGTCTGAGCTCGCGCCGCCGCTTCCTTGGTGTGAGGTGCGGGCGTGCCTGTTGGAGCAGCT
>JANXUE010000049.1 GCA_025352005.1 Frankiales bacterium | reverse complement strand
GGCCAGGGCGCGCAGGATCGGTTCCATCAGCGAGACGGCCCGTAGAGGGGACAGGGCACCGTTCTCGAGCAGCAGCTGGCGCAGGTTGAGTCCTCGCACGTGCTCCATCACGAGGTAGGCCAGCCCGGTCGACGGGTCCGTGCCGGTGTCGTGGATCGCGACGACCTCGGGCGTAGACAGCTTGGCCGACGACTGCGCCTCCCGGGTGAACCTGCGTACGAATCCGGGATCCTCCGCCTTGTCGCGGTGCATGACCTTCACGGCCACCGGTCGGTCGAGGCGGGTGTCGGTCGCGGCGTACACCGTGCCCATGCCCCCGCGCGCGATGAGACTGTCCAGCCGGTAGCGGCCATCCAGGAGTCGCCCTACCAGCGGAGCAGGGCTGAGCTCTCCCGTGGTTGCGTCCATCGCCTGATGAGTCTAGGTGGGGTTGGCATAGCTGACCCAGCGGCGCGCGGGTCAGTCGAAGCGGGACCGCAGCTGCGTGATGTTGTTGATGTAGGCCCTGGTCTGCGGGAGCAGACCGATTCGGCCGACCGACCCGAGCCCCTGGTAGTAACCGGCCATCGCTTTCGGGGCGCTCCCGGTCGCGCGCAGCAGGTCGCCGAGCAGCAGCACCCCGGCCTCGACGTTGGCCCGCGTATCGAGCAGGTCGAAACTCTGGCCGTGCATCCGGCCCACACCCAGGCCGGTGCTCGGGAGCACCTGCATCACGCCGATGGCATCGACCGGGGAGACGACTCCCTGCTGGAACCCGCTCTCCTGGTAGGCAAGGGCCAGAGCGAGCGACTCGGGCACGTGGTGGCGCCTGGCCGACGCCCGGATGAGGTTCCGGACGGTGCTCTTGCTCGGCAGGCTCCGGCTGGCCAGGACGGCACGGTGGTGCGCTGCCGAGGCGCTGACGCCCCCGGAGATGCTCACCGCACGGGTCGCCTGTCGGGCCGGGACGCTCGCGCCATAGGTCAGGCGCTGGCCGATGAACACCATCGTGGTGCGCAGGTGGTTGCGCGCGACCAGGCCCTGTGGGGTGGTCCGGAAACGCGAGGCCAGCCCGATGAGAGTGTCGCCGCTGCGCACCCTGTAGGTGCGGCTCTGCGTGGTCGTGCCGGTCGCCTTCGCGGCTGCCGGAGTGGCGTTGCCCGGGATGGTCAGCAGGGCTCCGGCGTAGATCAGGGTGCCGTGTAGGTGGTTGGCCTTCTGCAGCGCCGCGACGGTCGTGTGGTGACGTAGGGCCAGCACGCTCAGCGTGTCGCCCGGATGGATCCGGATAACGCTCGGGGCGCCGGCCGTCACGACGACCGCGAGCAAGCCGACCACGCCCAGCGAGCGTGCGGTCGCGCGCGCCGTGACGGTCCCTCGGGCACTGCGTGGCATGGCTGTTCCTCAGGTCGTCGGTCCCCGTTGTCGACATTACGACTCCTGGGACGCATGTGGCAAGTGTGGCTGCTGGGACTCATGTGAAAGTGCGGTGACGAGTCCCGGCACGCAGCCCCTCGCCGTACGGCGGGGTGACCGGCCGCGTTACAGTGGTGGCGTCAGACCGGGGAGCTCGCGGAGGCGGGCTGAGAGGCCGACCGTGGCACATGTACGTGCTGCACCGTCGGCGACCCGCACCACCCGATCGGGGTCATGCCCGCGTGGGGAGTCGCTCATGAAGGATTCGATGGAGAGCACCACAGGATCGCTGGTCCTTTCCGGAGGACCGTTGGTGATCGCCGGCAGGGTGTTCACCAGTCGGCTGCTCATCGGCACCGGGAAGTTCCGGTCGCACACCGTCATGCGCGAGGCGTTGCTCGCCTCGGGCTCGCAGGTCGTCACCGTCGCCCTGCGCCGCGTGGACCTGACCCGCGCGGGGGACGGCGACGTCCTCGACTTCGTTCCCCCGGCGATGACGCTGCTGCCCAACACCAGCGGAGCGGTCGATGCCGACGAGGCGGTACGTCTGGCCCGTCTCGGTCGGGCCGCGACCGGGGCGGACCTCGTCAAGCTCGAGGTGACCCCGGACCCCCGCACGCTGGCGCCCGACCCGATCGAGACGTTGCGGGCCGCTGAGCGCCTGGTCGCCGAGGGCTTCGCGGTCCTGCCGTACTGCTCGGCCGACCCGGTGCTGTGCCGCCACCTCGAGGAGGCCGGTTGTGTGACCGTCATGCCGCTCGGTGCCTGGATCGGCAGCAACCGGGGGCTGCGGACGCGGGACGCCATCGAGGTCATCGTGGCCCAGGCCGGCGTGCCGGTGGTCGTCGATGCCGGACTCGGGGTGCCGTCGGATGCTGCCGAGGCGATGGAGGTCGGCGCCGACGCGGTCCTGGTCAACACCGCTATCGCGGTGGCGCGAGACCCGGTGCTGATGGCCCGCGCCTTCGCCCTCGCCACCGAGGCGGGCAGGATGGGCTTCCTGGCTGGACGCGGTGCGGTCCTCGACACCGCCGAGGCGTCCTCCCCGCTGACCGGGTTCCTCGCATGAGCGCACCTCGCGGCCGATTCGCGGCCTACCTCGACAACCTGCCTGGGACCGGGGGTGGCGAGGTCGTCGGTGCCGACGTGGAGCTGGCGCTGGCGCAGCCCTCGCTGGCCGGACTGCCGGCGCTGCTGAGCCCCGCGGGGGCGCCGTACCTGGAGGTGATGGCGCAGCAGGCGCGTGAGGTGACGCTGCAGCGCTTCGGCCGGGCGGTGCGGCTGTTCGCGCCGCTGTACGTGAGCAACGCGTGCCTGTCGTCCTGTACCTACTGCGGCTTCAGCAAGGGGCTCGACGTCATCCGCCGGACGCTGTCGGTGCCTGAGGTTGTCGCCGAGGCGCAATCCCTGGTGGCTCAGGGTTTCCGGCACCTGCTGCTCGTCAGTGGTGAGCACCGGATCGAGGTCTCGGCGGACTACCTGGTGGCCTGCGTCGAGGCGCTGCGAGAGATCGTGCCGTCGATCTCGATCGAGACCCAGACCTGGTCTGACGACACCTACTCGCGACTGGTCGAGTCAGGACTCGAAGGGGCGGTGCACTACCAGGAGACCTACGACCGGGTCCGCTACGCACAGGTCCACACGGCCGGCTGGAAGCGGGACTACGACCGGCGGCTCGCCTCGACCGAGCGGGCCGCGGAGTCCGGGGTACGCCGCCTGGGCATCGGTGCCCTGCTGGGTCTGAGCCTGGACTGGCGGGCGGACGTGCGCGCCGTCGCAGAGCACGCTGTGTGGCTGCAGAAGCACTACTGGCGCACCGAGGTCACGGTCTCCCTGCCGCGGATCAAGGAGTCGGCCGCGGGCTTCCAGCCGCTCGTGCCCGTCACGGATGCCGAATACGTCCAGGCCATGGCCGCGCTGCGACTGGTGGCGCCCGAGGTCGGCATCGTGCTCTCGACCCGCGAGCCGGCAGTGCTGCGCGACGGGCTGGCCCGGATCGCCGTCACGACCATGAGCGCGGGCTCCTCCACCGAACCGGGTGGCTACCTTCAGCCCGGCCAGGCGCAGGAGCAGTTCACGGTCAGCGACGAGCGGTCGCCAGCCGAGGTGGCGGCGATGCTCGAGTCGGCCGGCTACGAGCCGGTCTGGAAGGACGCCTTCGCCTTGCGGTGACGGTGTCCCTCCGGGAGAGGGCCCGAACCGGCTGGCGTCAGACGCCGCCGGCCGTGACGACCATGTCGGTCGCGAAGCCCGCCATCAGACCGAGCAGCAGGCCCCAGCACAGGATGTCCTTGCGGCCGGCCTTCTGGGCGACGCCGAGCAACTGGATGACGACGTACAGGATCGAGCCGGCAGCAAGGGTCAAGAAGGCGACTGACAGCGCGGCGCTGGTAAAGGTGTGGCCGACGGCGGTGCCGACAAAGGTCGGGCCGCCGGCGATGGCGGCGAGGCCGAGCAGCGAGCCCCAGGAAGGACGTGCCTCACCCTCGGCCCGGTCAGCGCACAGGGGAGCAGTGATGCCGAAGCCCTCGGTGGCGTTGTGGAGCGCGAAACCGACGACCAGCAAGGTGGCGAGAGCGATCTGGCCACCGGCCGCCGCTGAACCGATCGCGAGGCCTTCGGCGAAGTTGTGCAGGCCGATGCCGACGGCGATGAGGAACGCCAGCCGACGGGCGGGGGTGAGGCCGGTGATGCTCAGGCGACTGGTGGACAGCTCGCCGACGGCCACCGTCCCCGGCCCGAAGCGGCGAACGGTGCGGGCCCGGCTGAGGAACCGCTCGTAGTAGACCAGGCTCATCAGGCCGATGACCGTGCCGGCAGCGAACAGCGAGCCGTAGCCGAACACCGGGCCCAGGCCCCCGGTGCCCTCGTGGTGGGCGATGAGGGCGGCGTCGATCGGCTCCCAGGCGCCACTGAAGACATCCCAGACGAGGAACAGCAGGATCCCGATCGCGGTCCCGTTCAGGACCAGCCGCAGCGTGGGCGCCGGGCGCTCCATCCGGCCGAGCGGCATGCCCAGCAGGATCGTGCCGCCTGCGATCGCTCCCAGGAGCAAGGTCTGACCGGTGCCCATCGGTGTCTCCTCGTGTCGGCGAAACCGAGCGCCGGGGGGAAGCGCTGGTTGCTTAGGTAAACCTAACCAACTCTGTTTCGCTCAGCAAGGTGACGCTCGCCACCTTGGGGCTCACCCCAGGTCGCGTACCAGCACCTCGTGGCCGGCCCGGGCGCCGTCGCGCGTGAAGCCCAACCCGGTCAGAAGTCGCAGGCTCGGCTCGTTTCCGGGCAGCACCTCAGCCCGCACCGACGTCGCGCCCTGCTCCCGCACCCAGTCGATCAGCAGCGCCACGGCGGCCCGCCCGTGCCCGGCCCCGCGCGCTGACGGCGCCAACCCGTAGCCGATCTCCACCTGCCCGTCAGGCTCGGTCGACCGGCCGTGCTCCTGGACGGACGGTGGTCCGAACCAGCCGCAGTCCCCGATCACGGTGTCGGCCCTTTTCCCGCTTTGCAGCACGACCAGGAAGGTGCCGGGCCCGGTGTCGTCCGGGTGCTCCGCGAGTCCCCTCAGGGCGTCGCAGGTGTCGTCGTGCGGCCAGTCCGCCACCCTCGACAGCTCGCCGAGGACCGTATCGATCCCGTCGGTCCCGTCGGTCCCGTCGTACCGCAGGACCGCCTGGGCGACGGCCACGGTCACCGGGACCAGCGCGATCACGCGGGGGGTTCAGGCAGGGCAGCAGCAAGTGCGGTGGCCGTCAGCGCGACCTGCCAGGAGCGGGCCCCATGCCCGAGCAGGGCGGCGCGTACGGCGTCCACGTCGATCGGCTCCGGCGGTGTCCACACCACCCGGCGCAGGGCATCCGGGGGCAGGAGGTTCTCGGCCGGCATCGTGTTCTGCTCGGCGATCGCAGTCACCGCCATCCGTGCCCGGGTGAGGCGCCTTGCCGCCACCGGGTCGCGCTCGGCCCAGCGGTTCGCGGCCGGCGGGCCGTCACCGGTGGGTACCGGCTGGGGGAGCTGCTCGTCGGACATCCCGGCCGCGCTCTGCAGCGCGCCCCACCAGGTGTCGACGTGCCGGCGCGTGCTGCGTCCACCGAACACCGGCAGCGCCATCAGGTCGCCCGTCGTCGCTGGTGCGGCGGTCACGGCGCTGATGATCGCGGCGTCGGGCAGGATCCTGCCGGGCGCCGTGTCCCGCCGGCGCGCCATCTGGTCACGGACCTCCCACATCGCCCGCACCCCCGCAAGCTGCCGGCGGCTCCTGAGCCGGTGGATCCCGCTGGTGCGTCGCCACGGGTCCAGCCGAGGCCCGGCCGGTGGCGCGAGCCTGACCGCCTCGAACTCCTCGTGGGCCCAGGCAAGCTTGCCCTGGCTTGCCAGCTCCGCCTCGAGGGCGTCGCGTAGCTCCAGCAGCACCTCGACGTCGAGCGCGGCGTAGACCAGCCAGGACTCCGGCAGCGGCCGTGTTGACCAGTCCGCCGCGCTGTGGCCCTTTTCCAGGCGCAGGCCTAGGACGTTCTCGACCATGGCGCCCAGGCCCACCCGCTCGAAGCCGGCGAGTCGGCCGGCGAGCTCGGTGTCGAACACTGCCGGCGGCACCATGCCGACCTCCACAAGGCAGGGGATGTCCTGGCTGGCGGCGTGCAGGACCCACTCGTCGCCCTGCAGCACCTTGCTCAGCAGGCTCAGGTCGGGGCAGGCGATCGGGTCGATCAGGGCGCTGCCGGACCCCTCGCGGCGCAGCTGCACGAGGTAGGCCCGCTGGGAGTAGCGGTAGCCCGACGCGCGCTCGGCGTCGACCGCCACCGGGCCGCTCCCGCCCGCGAACCGCGCAACGACCTCGGCCAGGCTGGCAGCAGTCTCAGTGACCGGGGGAGTGCCGTCACGGGGAACCAGAAGGGGGGTCACGTCGGGCCCGGACTCCTGGGTGGCTTCGGACACCTCCTGGTCAGGACCCGGTAGGGTCTCTGTCACACGCAGGAGCCTACGTCCGTACCGCTCACAGGGCCCTTTGCCCCGCCGAGCGTGTCTTCGGTGGAACCGCCTCGCCTCCCGGGCGGGGGTCTGCCCGCCCGTCCCGTGCACGGGGCTGGCGGGACGAGCGATGGACGAGCGATGGACCAGCGATGGACTAGCGAATGACTCCGGCGCGCATGGCGAGGGCGACCATCTCGGCGCGGTCGCCGGTACCCAGCTTGCGGGCGATTCGGGCGAGGTGGGACTTCACGGTCAGGGCGGACAGGCCCAGCTCGTCACCGATCTGCTTGTTGGACTGCCCGTCCGCCACAAGGCGAAGGACCTCGACCTCGCGGTGCGAGAGCTCCGACACGCCGGTGTCGACGGGTCCGCCGCGCAGCCCGGCCGCGAGCAGCGAGGCCACGGAGGGGTCGGCGTACACGCCGCCGTCAAGCACCCGACGGACCCCGTCGGCGACGACGACGGGGGAGGCGGACTTGAGCAGGTAGCCCTGGGCGCCGGCCACGAAGGCGGCGCGTACGGAGTAGGGGTCGTCGGCAGCGGACAGCACCACCAGGCGCTGCCAGCCCGCGGAGCGCAGGTCGGCGAGCAGGTCCAGGCCGGAGCCGTCGGGCAGGCCGAGGTCTAGGACGCACAAATCGCGCGGCCCCGAGGCGTTGGCGCGGGCGCGGGCCTCACCGATCGTGGCGGCCTCGACCACCTCGCGGGCACCCATCATCTTGAGCCGGTTCACCATCGACTCGCGGACAAGCGGGTGGTCGTCCACAACCATGGCGGAAAAGCCTGGCTTCTCGCTCCCGGCCTGTGCCGGGATGCTGTCGAGCGCGCTCTCAAGACCGGCAGCCACCGAGTCCTCCACCCTTGCTTGCTGTTCCGGACGGCGGGGTGCTCCCCGTCGCTCCTGCTCTGCTTCGGCTCACCGGTGGCGATGCTGTAGCGGCGAGTTGCTCCGACTGGCGCAGTGTCTCGCGTTACTCCGTTCGGCTGACAAGACCCCTCGGGGCTGCAGTTGAGCGCCATTGCTGCCGAAGGATGCTCGTACGCCCTGAGCAGGAGGCCTGACTTGACCCGATCAGCACCCGTCCGCCGCACCGCTGCCAGCACGATGGCCGCGGCCCTTCTGGGTGCGAGCCTGGGTGCGGCATGTCCCTCGGGTCCGCTGGTCCAGGCGGTCGTCTCCTACCGGGGGGTGCTGGCGCAGGTGGCCGGCGTCCACGTCGTGGCGACGCTCCCGACGCTGCACATGAGCGTGGTGCGCGGGCCTGCCTCCGCACTGCGCGAGCTGGGCCGGTCCGTCGGCGTGACCGGCCTTGCGCCCGACGACGCCATGCAGCTCACCAGTCGCGAGGACACCGACCGTGGCGCCAGAGGTGTGCTGGCCTCGGCCGGACTCGGTGGCAACGCCGGCCAGCCTGGCGCGGGCGCCGGCGTGCGGGTCGCCGTGATCGACACCGGCGTCTCCGACACGGCCGCCCTCAACCGCGCCTCCGGGCGGCTCGTCGACGGCGCCGACTCCTCCCGAGTGGCGGACGGCCGCCCCGTCGCCACCGGTGGCACCTTCGACGACGGCTACGGGCACGGAACGTTCATGGCCGACCTCGTTGCCGGCGGTCCGGTCGAGGGCACCCGTGGGCATGCCCTCGGCGTGGCCCCGGGAGCGACGGTGGTCGTGGTCCGCGTCGCCAAGCAGGACGGTACGACGAGCCTGTCCCGCGTCCTGGGAGGTCTCGACTGGGTCGCGTCGCACGCCTCGAGCGTCGATATCGCCAACCTGTCCCTGTCCCACGAGCGGCCGCAGGACGCGTTCGGCGCCGACCCGTTGACGGCCGCAGTCGAGCAGGTACGCGATGCCGGCGTCACCGTCGTCGTGAGCGCCGGCAACACCCCCGGCACTGTCGGTGACCCCGGTTTCGACCCGAAGGCGCTGACCGTCGGCGCCGCCAAGGTGGACCACGGTCGCGCCCGTGTCGCCGGGTTCAGCGGCAGCGCCGATGTCTATGGCGTCGCCAAGCCGGAGGTGGTCGCCAGTGGCGTCGACGTGCTGAGCCTGCTTCCGCCCGACTCGGTCATTGCGCAGTCTCCGGGCACTAAGCACCTCGATCACGGCCTGTTCCGCGGATCGGGCACGAGTCAGTCCACGGCGATCGTGTCGGGGGTCGCGGCGCTGTTCCTGGCCGACAACCCCGGTGCGACGCCGCTGCAGGTCAAGGCTTCGCTGCGGTGCGCTGCCCGTGACCTGCACGGCCGCCGGGACGGCGCGGGTCTGGTGCAGGCGACCTCGCAGGTCTGCGCCGGTACCGACGGACAGGCCCTCGACGGCAGTGGCGACGCCAGCGGAGAGGTCGACTTCAATGCCAACGCGTGGGCGGCGAACGCCTGGGCGGCGAACGCGTGGGCGGCCAACGCCTGGGCGGCGAACGCGTGGGCGGCGAACGCGTGGGCGGCCAACGCCTGGGCGGCGAACGCGTGGGCGGCGAACGCCTGGGCGGCCAACGCCTGGGCCGGCACCGACTGGGGGACCAGCTCGTGAGTCCTACCCGCACGGTCCGCACGGTTGCAGTGACCACCGCGGTCGCCGGCCTTGCGGCCTCCCTCGTCCAGCCCTGGGGAGCGCCGAGCTGGTACGCCGTACCGTTGCTGGTCCTCGCCGTGGCGGCGGCCGAGATCGCGGTCGTGAGCCTGCAGTTCGGACGACAGACGTGGACGTTCAGCCTGACCGAGAGCGCGCTCGGCGCTGCGTGGGTCATGGGCACCGGCAACTGGACGGTGCTCGGCGTCGTGGTCGGCGTCTACGCCGCCCAGACGGTGCTGCGCCGGCCGCTGCTCAAAAAGCAGTTCAACATCGCGGTGTTCGGCGCGGGCGCCGCAGCGGGAAGCCTGACGGCCGGCGTCGTCGGCGGTGGCATCCACGGCGCCATCGCCGGCATGGCGATCTGGTTCGTCGTGAACTTCACCCTGATCGCGGTCGCGGTGGCGGTGACGAGCAACCGGCCGCTGCTGCCGATGCTGAGGTCCAGCGCGCCGCTGTCCGCGGTCCACATGGCGGGCAACAGCTCGATCGGCCTGCTCGCCGCGTACCTGTCGCTGCATGCCCCCCTGGGGTTGTTCGGCCTCGTCGTACCCCTTGCTCTGCTCTGGTCCTCCTACGACCAGCAGACCCGTCGCAGCCAGGAGGCACGGTTGTTCGCCGAGCTCGCCGCCGGACAGGAGCGGCTCACAGCACGCACCAGCGACACCTCGGCGCGCGTCGTGGTCAGCGCCGCGGCCCGGCTGTTCGGTGGGGCGGATGTCGAGCTACTGCTGCTCGCTGCCGACGGTCCGGTCCGGTACGCCGGCGACGAGACGACCGCTCCCCAGCGGCTGCGCGTGGACGCGGAGGTCTTCGACGAACCATGGGTCATGCGGACACTCGGTGCACGGGGAGTCCTGACCGGCAGCGAGCACGGCCGCCCGTGGTGCTCCGCCGTCCTGGGTGATCCCGAGCGCCCGCAGGCCGTCCTGATCGCCCGCCGCCCAGCCGGTTCCGCGAGCTTCGGCCGGCGGGAGGTCCGGCTTGCCGAGGTGCTCGTCGGGCAGGCCGAGTCGTGGCTGTCCGTCGCGGACCTGTCGGACAGGGCCCGTGCGGCCCGCGCGCAGGTCGAGGTGGCGGGCGAGGCAGCCAAGGCTCTTGGCGACATCGGAGCCGCGACCGCGCCGTCCCTGACCGTCCTGCGCGAGTCCGCCGACCGGCTGGCCCGGCTGGCGGAGTCGGCGGGTGGGGTCGACGACATCGTCGAGGAGCTCCACCTTGTCGAACGTGCCGTCGCGTCCCTGCTCGGCGCCATCGCCCTCGCTGCCGACCCCGACCTCGTCGCTGTGCACGGCCAGGGCTTCGTGCCCGCGCGGCCGCTGGCGGACTGGACCACCACCGGCGTCCTGCGGTGATCCGCCGGTCCCGGTCCGGGTTGCCGCTTGCGGTCTGGGCAGCCCTGCTGGGCGCAGCGTCCGTCCTGACGGTCGTCGGGGTTGTCGCGGTCGTTCTCCGGGCCGACGACAGCCTGACCAACGTCGCCATCGAGGCGCTCGCCTCCGGTGCCTGCGCCGGTCTGCTGATTGTGCTGTCCTCGGTGGTGGCTGCCATCCGCCTCGCCAACGCCCTCCGTGGCCTGCACGGCGACGCCGTACGACGTCTGGCCGAGCCCGGTCTCCCGATGCACATGACCAGGCGACTGGTTACCCGCGCGTCACTGGAAGTCGGCGAGCTCGCGCGCACCCTCGACGCCCTGCACTTGCGGGTGCGCGTTGCCGACGAGCTGGGGGAGCGGCACCGGCGCGAGGCCGAAACAGCCGGCGCGGGTGTCTTCGAGCTGCTGTCGGGCCTGGTGGCCGCGGAGGAGGGTGCCCGCGGACAGCTTGCTGCCGAGCTTCACGACACTGTCGCCCAGTCTTTGATGATCGCCCGCGGCCTGCTCGCCTCGGCGCCTTCGTCGCCGGCTGAGCTCGCCAAGCTCTCGGACTACGTCGAGGACGCCGAGGAACAGGTCCGTGCCGTCATGGCCCGCACCCGCCCTCCTGCCCTGCGGGACGGCGACCTCGCCACCGCGGTGGGGATGCTCCGGCTTGACATGAACGCCCGTTACGGGCTGCAGGTCAGCGTGGAGTGGCCCGACTCGGCGTACCCGCTCCCACTCGCCTCCGCCGTCACCGTCTACCGCTTCTTTCAGGAAGCGCTGCTCAACGTCGTCAAGCACGCCGACGTCGACGACGCGGTGGTCTTGCTGCGCATCGACGAGGCCTCCGTGCTCGCCCAGGTGCGCGATGCCGGGCCTGGCTTCGACCCCACCACCGTGCGCCCCGACCGTGGCCGGCACGTCGGGCTGGGCCTGCTGCGCGAGCGGGCCCGGCTGTCAGGCGGCAACCTCGAGGTCGTCAGCCGCCGCGGCGAGGGAACCAATCTCACCCTGCGGCTGCCGCGGCCTTCGGCAGCCGTCCTGCCCCTGACGTCAGGGGTTCCCGAGCAGCAGCAGGCACCGTCGCGCCGGCTGTCGGACCGCGCCAGCCGCTGACCCGCGTCAGCTGCGGGTACGCAGGGCGGTGACGCCCAGCGGAGGCAGACCGGCCGTCATGCACAGCAGATCGCACCAGGCCTGCAGGTGCACACCGAGGTCGAGGCTGCCGTCGGGGTCGTGCAAGGGGCTCCAGGAGGCTCGGACCTCGACCTCGTTGCTCTCTTCCGGGTCCTCGACCAGGCCAAAGGTCAACGACGCCGTTCGCGTGACCGTGCCTCCGGCGGCGGTGTGCTGGGCGCCCCGTCCGGCGAGCGAGTCGGTGAGCCAGGACCAGCCGACCTCGGCCAGGGCCGGGTCACCTGCCATCTCCGGGTCGACGTCGGCGCTGACAAAGGCGACAACGCGGGTGTCACCGCGCCAGCCGTCCTGCCCCGCAGGGTCGTGCAGCACCACGAAGCGCCCGGTCGCGACCTCGTCGCCGTCCTTGCTCACCTCCGCACTGAACGCCACGGCGTGCGGCGCGAGCCGACGCGGTGCGGGCACCTCGTGCAGCTCCAGCAGTCCCGGCCGCGTGACGTCGCGCAGCGCCACCTGCAGGCCCTCGACGGCACGCGCGAAGACGGTCGGCGCAGCCGGCGGGTCGAAGGGAACGGTCACCTGCTCAAGGTAGGTGGGGGGCCACCGCTGCGGGTCGCAACGCGCCGGTGTGCTTGGGTGCCGGGGTGTCTGTCGCTCTCGCCCTGCTGTCCAGCCTGCTTTGGGGTACGGCGGACTTCCTCGGTGGCACCGCCACGCGAAGGCTCCCGGCGGCCGTGGTCGTCGGAGGCTCGCAGGTTGTGGCCCTGATCTGTCTAGCGCCCTTGGCCCTTGTGTTTGGGGCCCGACCGGACAACCTGCTCGTCGGTGGCCTCGCCGGGCTCGCGGGGGTGCTCGGCCTGGGCACGTTCTACGCCGCACTGGCAAGCGGCACCATGGGCGTCGTCGCGCCGATTGCCGCGCTCGGAGCGCTGCTGCCGGTGGGGGTGGGGCTGGTCCGGGGCGAGTCGCCCAGCGGGCTGCAGGTGGCCGGCATCATCGTCGCGATTCTCGGGGTAGTCCTCGCCAGCGGCCCTGAGCTGTCCGGGGGGGCCTCCGTCCGGCCACTGGTCCTCGCCTGCCTCGCGGCCCTGGGTTTCGGGCTGGTAGCGGTCCTGTTGGCCGACGGCGCCAAAGGGCCCCCCGGCGCTGTGGTCGTGACGCTGCTGGTGATGCGATCGACGTCCGTCGGGCTGCTCCTGCTGGCCCTCGGCGTCGCCGCCGGTCGGGGCTTTCGAACCGGTGTGGTCCCGGGAGACCTGCGGCTGCTCGCCGCCATCGGGATCGGCGACGCGGCAGCGAACGCGTGCTTCGCGCTGGCCTCGCGAAGTGGGCTGCTCAGCGTCGTGTCGGTGCTCGCCTCGCTCTACCCGGTTGTCACGATCCTGCTGGCCCGCCAACTCCAGGCCGAGCGGCTGCTGCCGCTGCAGGTCGTGGGCTCACTGGCCACCCTCGGGGGCGTGGTCCTGCTCGCTGCCGGCTGAGTCTGCTCAGGCCGCGGAGCTCTCCTGAGTGGACTGGTCGGTGAGCAACATCCCACCGAAGGTGATGGCCGCTCCGCACATCACACACATCAGGTCGAAGTCGCCGAGCCCATCGCCGCAGTCGGGCTGCTCGAACAGCACGATCTTGTCGCAGTCGATGCAGAGCATCTCGGTCGTCGCACTGGCCACGGTGACCACCTCCCTTACTGCCCTGCACCGTGCCACGCAGGTCCGACAAAGCGTGGGAGGCGGCTAGCCTAAACGGCGATGAGCACCGACGGAACGACTCCCCCGCAGCGCCCTGCCGTTCACCCCGGCCTTCACGACAGTGCGTTTCTCAAGGCGTGTCGCCGCGAGCCCGTCCCGCACACCCCAGTCTGGTTTATGCGGCAGGCCGGCAGGGCGCTGCCGGAGTACCGCGCGCTGCGCGAGGGCACCGGCATGCTGGACTCCTGCTTCAGGCCGGACATGGTCACCGAGATCACCCTCCAGCCGCTGCGCCGGTTCGGTGTCGACGCGGCCATCTTCTTTAGTGACATCGTCGTGCCCCTCAAGGCGATCGGGGTGGACCTCGACATCGTGCCGGGCGTCGGCCCCGTCGTCGCGGAGCCGTTCCGGACGCGCGCGGACCTCGACCGGCTCGTGCCGCTCGAGGGCGCTCCCGAGATCACTCAGGCCGTGCAGCAGCTCGTCTCCGAGCTCGGCGCGACCCCCCTGATCGGCTTTGCGGGCGCGCCGTTCACCCTCGCGTCTTACCTCGTGGAGGGCGGCCCGAGCAAGGACCAACGACGTACCAAGGCCCTCATGTACGGCGATCCCGTGCTGTGGGACGGGTTGATGACGCGGCTGGCCGACCTGACGCTCGCGTTCCTGCGGGTGCAGGTCGACGCGGGCGCATCCGCCGTGCAGCTGTTCGACTCGTGGGTCGGCGCACTGCCGGCGCAGGACTACCGGCGCTACGTCATGGCGCACAGCGCGCGGATCCTCACCGGTGTCCGGGACGTGCCGCGGATCCACTTCGGGGTGGGCACGGGGGAGCTGCTGCACGACATGGGCGCCGCGGGCGCGGACGTCGTCGGTGTCGACTTCCGGGTGCCTTTGGACGAGGCCGTGCGGCGCGTCGGTCCGGGTAAGGCGGTCCAGGGCAACCTCGACCCCACGCTGGTGTTCGCCCCCGAGGCGGTCGTCCGGACCATGACCGAGCGGGTGCTCGCGCAGGCGAAGACGGCGGAGGGGCACATCTTCAATCTTGGCCACGGCGTCCTGCCCGAGACCGACCCGGACGTGCTGACGCGCGTCGTGGCGCACGTGCACGAGGCCACCTCGGCCTGAGCCGACGCACGCGTTTGCCGAGGCCGACGACCGGCCGACGACCGGCCGACAACCGGC
>JANXUE010000021.1 GCA_025352005.1 Frankiales bacterium | reverse complement strand
CGCAGCTCGTTCGGTCCCCGGGCGTCTACTTCGACAAGCAGATCGACAAGACCACTGACAAGGACACCTACTCCTGCAAGGTGATCCCGTCCCGGGGCGCGTGGCTCGAGTTCGAGGTCGACAAGCGCGACGCCGTCGGTGTCCGCATCGACCGCAAGCGCAAGCAGCCGGTGACCGTGCTGCTCAAGGCGCTCGGCTGGGACGACACCCGCATCCTGGAGCGCTACGGCGACTACGAGTCGATGCGGATGACGCTCGAGAAGGACCACACCACCGGTCAAGATGACGCCCTGATCGACATCTACCGCAAGCTGCGTCCTGGCGAGCCGCCGACGAAGGAGTCGGCGCAGACGCTGCTCGACAACCTCTTCTTCAACGCCAAGCGATACGACCTCGCAAAGGTCGGCCGCTACAAGGTGAACAAGAAGCTGGAGCTCGCGCAGGCGCTGGACCAGGGGACCCTCACCGAGGAGGACATCCTCGGGACGATCGACTACATCGTGAAGCTGCACGCCGGCGAGGCGGGCTACGAGACCGATGACATCGACCACTTCGGCAACCGTCGCCTGCGCACTGTCGGTGAGCTGATCCAGAACCAGATCCGCCTGGGCCTGGCCCGGATGGAGCGGGTGGTCCGCGAGCGGATGACCACCCAGGACGTCGAGGCGATCACGCCGCAAACCCTGATCAACATCCGTCCCGTCGTCGCCTCCATCAAGGAGTTCTTCGGGACGTCGCAGCTGTCTCAGTTCATGGACCAGACCAACCCGCTGTCGGGCCTGACCCACAAGCGCCGCCTGAGCGCCCTGGGACCGGGTGGACTGTCCCGCGAGCGGGCCGGCTTCGAGGTCCGCGACGTCCACTCCAGCCACTACGGCCGGATGTGCCCGATCGAGACCCCAGAGGGCCCGAACATCGGCCTGATCGGCTCGCTCGCGACGTTCGCGCGGGTCAACTCGTTCGGCTTCGTCGAGACGCCCTACCGCAAGGTCGACAACGGCCGCGTGACAGACCAGGTCGACTACCTCACCGCGGACGAGGAGGACAAGCACGTCGTCGCCCAGGCCAACAGCCCGCTCGATGCCGGTGGCTCGTTCTCGGACTCCAAGGTGCTCGTGCGCCGCAAGGGCGGTGAGGTCGACTACATCGACCCGTCCGGCGTCGACTATATGGACGTCTCTCCGCGGCAGATCACCTCGGTGGCTACCGCGATGATCCCGTTCCTCGAGCACGACGACGCCAACCGCGCGCTTATGGGATCCAACATGATGCGTCAGGCTGTTCCGCTGCTGCGCAGCGAGGCTCCCCTGGTAGGCACCGGCATGGAATATCGCGCCGCGGTCGACGCCGGCGATGTGATCACGGCCGAGCAAGCGGGTGTGGTCGAGGAGCAGTCCGCCGACTACATCACCGTCATGCACGACGACGGCACCCGTCGCACCTACCGGCTGAATAAGTTTCGCCGCAGCAACCAGGGCACCTGTATCAACCAAAAGCCCATCGTCGAGGAGGGCCAGCGGGTCGAGCAGGGCCAGGTCATCGCCGACGGACCGTGCACCGAGCTCGCCGAGATGGCGCTCGGAAAGAACCTGCTCGTGGCCTTCATGCCCTGGGAGGGCCACAACTACGAGGACGCGATCATCCTCTCGCAGCGCCTCGTACAGGATGACGTGCTCACCTCGATCCACATCGACGAGCACGAGATCGACGCCCGCGACACCAAGCTCGGTGCCGAAGAGATCACCCGCGACATCCCCAACGTCTCCGAAGAAGTCCTTGCCGACCTCGACGAGCGCGGGATCATCCGGATCGGCGCCGATGTGACCCCCGGTGACGTCCTGGTGGGCAAGGTCACGCCCAAGGGCGAGACCGAGCTGACTCCGGAGGAGCGCCTGCTGCGCGCCATCTTCGGCGAGAAGGCGCGCGAGGTGCGGGACACGTCCCTGAAGGTGCCGCACGGCGAGTCGGGCAAGGTCATTGGCGTCCGCGTGTTCAGCCGGGAGGACGGCGATGAGCTGCCCCCCGGTGTCAACGAGCTGGTCCGGGTGTACGTCGCCCAGAAGCGCAAGATCAGCAACGGTGACAAGCTGGCCGGCCGCCACGGCAACAAGGGCGTCATCTCCAAGATCCTGCCCATCGAGGACATGCCGTTCCTGGAGGACGGGACCGCAGTCGACGTCGTCCTCAACCCGCTCGGCGTTCCCGGCCGCATGAACGTCGGGCAGGTCCTCGAGACCCACCTCGGCTGGATCGCGAAGTCCGGCTGGAAGGCCGAGGGCAAGGGTGTCTGGCAGGACCGGCTCAGGAGCATCGGTGCGGACGAGGCCCCCGCGGGGACCAACACCGCCACGCCGGTCTTCGACGGTGCTCGTGAGGACGAGATCATCGGCCTGCTGAGCTCCACGCTGCCGAACCGGGACGGCAACCGGATGATCGGTGAGACCGGCAAGGCCCAGCTGTTCGACGGTCGCTCCGGCGAGCCGTTCCCGGGCAAGGTCAGCGTCGGCTACATCTACATCCTGAAGCTGCTCCACCTGGTGGACGACAAGATCCACGCCCGCTCGACCGGCCCGTACTCGATGATCACGCAGCAGCCGCTGGGTGGTAAGGCCCAGTTCGGTGGCCAGCGTTTCGGCGAGATGGAGGTGTGGGCGATGCAGGCATACGGCGCCGCCTACGCCCTCCAGGAGCTGCTCACCATCAAGTCCGATGACGTGCTCGGCCGCGTGAAGGTCTACGAGGCCATCGTCAAGGGCGAGAACATCCCCGAGCCCGGCATCCCCGAGTCCTTCAAGGTCCTCATCAAGGAGATGCAGTCGCTGTGCCTGAACGTCGAGGTGCTCTCCAGCGACGGTATGGCCATCGAGATGCGGGACACCGACGAGGACGTCTTCCGCGCAGCGGAAGAGCTCGGCATCGACCTGTCCCGGCGTGAGCCCAGCTCCGTCGAAGAGGTCTAACGGCACCGGGTACGACGGTCGGCCGGCGCTTGGACTCCGCCCGCTCGTCGTACCCCGCCGCGCGCTCCACACCAGAGACTTTTGCTTGAGAAGCCAAGAGAGAAGGCACCGTGCTCGACGTCAACTTCTTTGACGAACTGCGTATTGGCCTTGCCACTGCTGACGACATCCGTCAGTGGTCGCACGGAGAGGTCAAGAAGCCTGAGACGATCAACTACCGCACCCTCAAGCCAGAGAAGGACGGCTTGTTCTGCGAGAAGATCTTCGGCCCGACCCGCGACTGGGAGTGCTACTGCGGGAAGTACAAGCGGGTCCGTTTCAAGGGCATCATCTGCGAGCGCTGCGGCGTGGAGGTCACCCGCGCCAAGGTGCGTCGTGAGCGGATGGGGCACATCGAGCTGGCCGCCCCGGTCACCCATATCTGGTACTTCAAGGGCGTCCCGAGCCGGCTCGGCTACCTGCTCGACCTGGCGCCGAAGGACCTCGAGAAGGTCATCTACTTCGCCGCGTACATGATCACCTGGGTCGACGCCGAGAG
>JANXUE010000007.1 GCA_025352005.1 Frankiales bacterium | reverse complement strand
CTCGGGCGTATTTCGGAGGGTACTGACGCAGATTGCGGCCTCCTTCCCGTTTCGACGGGAAGGAGGCCGCAGATGATCGTGCCTGTCTTCACCGATGTTGGAGCGAAGGCGCATCCGGGGCCAGCGCTGGCCTGGGTCAGGTCAGTGCGTCTCGGGGATAGGCTCAGCCGGGCCAGCTGGGCATAGCTTCGGGGCGCCTGAACGGCCGGTTGCCGCGCGAGGCGCTCGCACAACGAAAGAGTGGGAACTGGGGCTACCGGGCAACGGCCCATGACGCACGCCGGACGTGTCTACTGTGAGCCTGGCTGGCTCGCTGACTGGGTCCCGTCCCCAGCGCCGACCACCAGCGGACTGTGCACCCGGGGCTGCTGCGCTGTGGTTGACACTGCCTGAGTTGTCTTCGGCCGCAACGGCGGCCTGGCTGGCGAAGGCGACTTCGTTCTCGACCAGCGTGAGTTAGCCCAGCGGCCCGCTGGCGCCGCCGGTCCTTGCACCTGTGCTCGATCCAGTGGCGACGGGGTTGTGGAGCGCGTCGCGGAAGCGCCAGCGCCGCCGGTCCAGGAAGTCCATCCGCAGTAGGGAGCTGACCGACTCCACCGCCATTGAAACCGCGGCCTGTCGCTCGTCGAGCAGACCGGAGGAACTCGGCCTGCTCGAAGTCGGTATAGACCTGCTGGGCCGCGGATCGCACAGCCCCGCCCTCTTGATCAGGTCGGAAGGAAACGCTGCTTCTAGATGACTGTCGATGGCCGTGTGAGAGTCCCCGGTGGTGGCCAGCGAATGTCCCCATGGGTGGCCACTGAAAGTCCCCACCTGGCGTTCGTCGTGTCTGCCGGGAGTTGAGGCCCTGACCGGTGACGGTGGCGGTGTCGAGGCCGGTCACCGAACACCGCCCAGGGGGCTCCATTGTTGTCTGCGAGGGATCAGTTGAACGTCATCAACGCCTACCGAGAGGTCGGCACCTAGCGTGGCGCTGCCGAGATGTGCGGCATCGACCCGAAGACCGCGAAGCGGATCATCGAGAAGAACACCGGCCAGGCGGCTGTCGTCACCGCCCGCTCGAGCGGACCGGCGAACTACGAGATCGTCCGGCCGCTGGTCGCGTCGAGGGTTGAAGCGACCCTGGCCAAGATCACCGCGAGCCCTGGGCAGGACTGGGTGGCGCTGACAAATTAGTGGTCAGCCACCTCGCTATCCCTTGACCCGCGCTCTCACGGAGGCGTCTAGTTCCGGACAGCCGACGGGAAGCACATCCCAACGATAGACCTCAGACTCCGGCTCTGGCAGACGATCGTGCTCGACGCGCCGACGGCTCGCAGACCGACCCGAGCACAGATCAGGAGACGCACTCCCGTTAACCAACCACGAGCTGCCAGTGGGTGCCGGAGATGGGCGCCCGGTGCGGTGAGGCGTTGGGCCCGGCCAGCGTTCCTCCGAGTAGTTGCCCGGAGTTCGTGGCGATGACGTCTCCGTCAACGGTGACGACGCTCGCCGGCCGTGGGAGCCGAAGAAGAAATGGCTGACAGGAGCTCTGAAAGCTGCCCACTCGCACGTCCATGGCCACCACTCCCGCCAACTGGCCGTGAGGAGACACCGCGCGGCTGAACGTCACCACATACTCATTCGTGCCGCTGACGTCGACGTACGGGCCGACGATGCAGGTGCCGGTCGACTGGGCAGCCAGCTGCCACCACAAACTGCGACTGATCTCGTAGTCGGAGACGTGACCTGCACGAGCTCCGACCAGGAGCTTCTGCGGCCGTTGCCCGGGTCCCCGGCTGTACCACCAGTGCAACTCCTCCCCCCCCGTGCCGTGCTCCAGTACTCGTGCGAACCCCATGCCGAGCACGGGCAGCTCGGGCTGCTCCGTGAGCGTCTCCACTATGCCGAACAGCTCGCTGGATGCCATCGAGCCGGCTGTCATCTGGCCCTCCTGGAGGTCAGCTGTCACCGCCTCGGCCAGTGACCGGCAGAGCTCGTGCAGGGCGGTGATTCGCTGTTCCAGGTGCCCGATGAGTTGTTGGAGGACTATGACCTGTTCCCCCGAGAGGACGGCTTCCTGCGTCATCCGCTGCTCCCCGTTCCGCATCGCATGCGCAATTCGATGAGCGCGTTCATGGCCGCCCTGGCATGGCGCTCAGCGGCGTCCCGGGCTCGGTCGACGTCCCGAAGTGCGATGGCTTCGACGATGGCAATGTGCTCGTCAGCGGCCTGCTGGAGCACCACGGCCTCGTCGCCGGGGATCCAGAGGAGCGGGGTCCAGTCCCCTTGCAGGCTCAACTCCGCGCGCGTCAGGTGCGTCGACCGCGTCGTCGCTGCCAGCTCGAGGTGGAAGCGGGAGTCCGCGCGGGTGGCCTGACCCGCTCCCGACGTGCTCCCTAGAGCAGCCGCGCTCTCGACGAGGCGGTCAAGGACGCCCCCGCGAGCCCGTTCTGCGGCCAGCGCAGCGCACGCGCCGAAGATGGCAGCGTGGTAGTCGCGGGCGTCGCGGATTTCGTCAAGATTCAAACTTAGCAGTCTGCGGCGTAGACGCTGACTGCTGGGACGTTCGGGTTGCAGGACGAAACTGCCACCGCCTCGACCTCTACGGGTCTCGATGAGGCCGCGCTGCCGCAGCTCGGCCAGCGCAACGCGCACCGTCACATTCGACACCCCAAATTGGGAGGCGAGCTCTGACTCACTGGGCAACGAAACGCCGTCCGACAGGATCCCAAGCTCGATGGCATCGGCCAAGCGGCGGGTGATCACTCCAGACCTACTCTCGGTCTCCGGCCCTGTCGCCCGCCACATGGCCGACGGCAACCACACGTCGACGTTCACGGGCTCGGACGGCACACCGCAGGATAGAGCTACGGCGAAGCCCCGTGCGGCTTCGCCACCCGAACTTCTGCACGCTGTCAGCCTAATCTGCCCCAGTTAAACCTCTAGCCTTAAAGGCCACATGAGGTTACAGTCCACTGCACCTTTGGGAGGCATGGCCACCATGTGCTGTACCTGCCAGCGGTCTCCGCTCCCGATTCGCCCTAAGTCCGTCTCACGCAGGCGTGATCGACTGATCTGCCTCCGCGTTGCCCAGCCCGCCAAATTCACCTGCACAGGAAGACCTCAGGCCATGGTCCGCGATCCCCGACACGACGTCCTTTTCGAGCCCATCACCTTCGGTCCAAAGGCGACGCGCAATCGGTTCTGGGCCACCTCACACTCGACCGGATACCCCGATCGACCGGGCACCGACGCCTCCTTTCTCGCCACCAAAGCCGAAGGCGGCTGGGGCGTCGTGTGCACTGGCTTCTGCTCCATCCATCCGGAGTCGGACGAGTTCCCCTGGACGTCAGCGCGACTGTGGGACGAGGGCGACGTGATCAACATGCGCCATCTGACGGAGGAGGTCCACAAACACAACTCCTTGGCCAGCGTGCAGCTCTGGTATAACGGGATGCACTCGCCGCGAATGGACTCGCGCGAGACCGCCCGTGGCCCGTCCGGTCTGCCGTCCAACGTATTCCCGGAGCGCAACATCTACTCCGCCTGGGCCAGCGAGGACGACATCAAGGCGCTCATCAACATGTACGTCCTCGCGGCCTACCGGGCCGAACAAGCGGGCTTCGACGTCGTCGAGGTCTCTGGTAGTGACAGCACCATCCCGCTGCAGTTCCTGGAGACCCGCTATAACAAGCGCATCGACAAATACGGCGGCTCGTTCGAGAACCGTGCGCGCTTCTACATCGAGCTCATGGCCGCTGTGAAGCGCGCGGTGGGTGACCGGCTCGCGGTGACAACCCGTTTCGAGGTCGACACCATCAACGGTGAGCACCGCCTTAAGCACCACGAGGAGGGCATGCGCTTCCTCGAGCTGATGAACAAGGAGGGCCTAGTCGACCTCTGGTCGCTCAAGGTCGGTGACTACGAGGAGTGGGGCGGTGAAGACGCCCGCAGTTCGCGCTTCGCCAAGCCAAACTGGGCCGCCGGCTTCGTCGCCGGGGCACGCGACCTGCTGGACGTCCCGGTGGTCAGCAACGGCCGCTTCACCAGCCCCGACGACATGGTCGCAGCGATCAAGTCCGGCCAGTGCGACATTATCGGCGCCGCCCGTCCCTCGATCTCTGACCCGTTCATTCCGAACAAGATCTCTGCGGGACGCACCGACGAGATCCGCGAATGCATCGGCTGCAACATGTGCGTGAGCCGGATGCAACAGGCGGCGGTGGTCTACTGCACCCAGAACCCCACGACTGGCGAGGAGTACCGGCGCGGCTGGCACCCCGAGGAGACCGGCAAGACCGACCAGCCGTCAACGATCCTCGTCATCGGTGGTGGCCCGTCCGGGATGGAGGCGGCCCTCACCCTCGGCCGACGCGGCCATACGGTGCACCTGCTCGACTCCGCGGACTCGCTCGGCGGGCACTGGCGCAACGTCAGCGAGTACCCGCGCTGCAACGAGTACGAGCGGCTGATCTCCTACCGCGAAATAATGCTAGCCAAGTACCCAAACGTCACCGTCTCGCTCGGGGGTAAGCGCCTCACCGCGCAGGACGTGCTGGAGTACGGCGCCGAGAAAATCGTCGTCGCCACGGGCTCGCACTGGTCGACCGTCGGCGTCGGCGCCGAGACGCACGAGGCGCTCACGGCCGTCGACGCCGCGACGATGCCGAACGTCTTCACGCCTGAACAGATCATGGCCGGCAAGCCGATCACCGGTGAGAAGGTCGTAATCCTCGACGGCGACGGCCACTTCACGGGCTTCGCCATGGCGGAGCTCCTCGCCGATCAGGGCAAGGACGTCACCTTTGTGACGAACACGAACGACGTCATGGAGTACACGTTCTTCACCATGGAGATGCCCAACATCAAGCGGGCAGCATTCGAGAAGAACATCAAGTTCATCCGCAACCACTGGGCCGTCGCCTACGAGGACAACAAGCTCCAGTTGTTCTACCTGTACCGCGACAGCGCCGACCTCCAGGAGGTGGTGCCGGGCGAGTGGGGCCGTCGGTTCAGCCACAAGATCGTCGAAATCGAGTGCGATGCCCTCGTTCTCACGACTTCGCGGGTCCCGGACGACGCCCTCTACTGGGACCTCATCAACTGCAAAGACGCCTGGAAAGAGACCGGCATCGACGGTGTCTACCGAATCGGCGACTGCGTCCAGCCTCGTCACGCGATGGACGCCGTCTTCGACGGCCACCGCATCGGTATGGAGATCGAGTCCCAGGACCCGCAGCGCCCGCTGCCCTACATCCGTGAGCGCCAAATCTGGGGACAGGGGACCATCCCGGTGCTAGGCGACCCGCGCCCCGTCGTCGAAGGTGACCTCCTCGTCTAAGCGAGAGCCGTCCGGTGTGACACTCGCCGGGGTCACACCGGACGGAACGCGTACGGACTCGCAGGGCGTGGCGAACGCGGGTTTCTCCGGCAGAGCCAGGCGGTTGTGTGCTGCGGCCGTTGGGCGAGGTTGTCACCAGCGCAGGGCCGACCCAGCAAGCAGCACCTGACTCAGGTTCCGAGGAGAAGGAGAAAGTCATGGCAGGGCGTCTCGAGGGGAAGGTCGCGGTCATCAGCGGGGGGGCTCGCGGCATGGGAGCCGCGCACGCCCGGCGTATGTCCCGCGAGGGAGCGGCGGTCGTCTTCTTTGACCTCCTCGACGACGCGGGGGAGAGGGTGGCCGAGGAGATCCGTTCCGCAGGCGGGCGGGCCACGTACCTCCATGCCGACGTGACGCGTGGCGAGGACTGGCAAGCGGTCTATGAGACCGCTGTCCGCGAGCACAGCAAGGTGACCACCCTGGTCAACAACGCCGGAA
>JANXUE010000315.1 GCA_025352005.1 Frankiales bacterium | reverse complement strand
GTCGTCATTGGACGTCGTGACCTCGTCCGCGATCTCGAGGACCGAGGGGTGGGCGTTGGCCACGGCGATGCCCAGGCCGGCCCAGGTCAGCATCGGCAGGTCGTTGGGCATGTCCCCGAAGGCCACGACGGCGGCGGCGGGGATGTCCCGCTCCGCTGCGAGACGGGCCAGGCCGGTGGCCTTGGAGACTCCAGCGGCGCTGATCTCGAGCAGCCCGTCGGAGGAGGAGTGCGTCAGGGTCACCGCGTCCCCCACGGCAGCGACGGCGGCGGCGAGCAGCTCATCGGAGCCGAGGCCCTCGTGCCGGGCGAGCAACTTCACCACGTCGTCGGACATCAGGTCGTCGACGTGCGCGGTGCTGCGCGGATCCGTGGAGTCCCACCGGGGCACGTACGTCGGCTCGTGGGCGAACGGCCGGCCCAGCGGCTCGACCGCGAAGGTGATTCCGGGGATCGCGTCCCGCAGGGCCATGGCGACGTCACGCCCGACGGTGGAGGGGAGCAGGAAAGACTCCAGGACCTGCTCGGCGTGCAGGTCGTAGACCACCGCACCGTTGGCGCAGATCGCGATGCCGTGATGACCGGTCTGGTCGGCGACGGCCTTCATCCAGCGCGTCGGCCGACCGGTGACCATGACGAACGGGACACCGGCGGCCTCCACCGATGAGATGGCGGCCTTGGTCCGGTCCGAGATCGTCCCGTCGGAGCGGACGATCGTGCCGTCGAGGTCGGACGCAACCAGCCGGGGGGTCACGGCGTGAGCTCGGTGACGCCACCGAGGAAGGGCCGCAGCGCGACGGGGACGTGCACCGACCCGTCTGCCCGCTGGTGGACCTCGAGCAGGACAGCGATGGTGCGGCCCACCGCGCAGAGCGTCCCGTTGAGGGTGGCGGCCACGCGAGGTCCTCCCGGCGTACGACCTCGCACGTTGAGACGGCGGGCCTGGAAATCGGTGCAGTTGGACGTGGACGTGAGCTCCAGCCAACGCTCCTGCGACGGCAGCCAGGCCTCGTTGTCGAACTTGCGGCAGGCACTGGAGCCGAGGTCACCAGCGGCGACGTCGATCGTGCGGAACGTCAGCTCGAGGTCAGCGAGGAAGGCCTTCTCCTGCTCGAGCAAGCGTGCGTGCTCGGCCTCCGCGTCGGCCAGCTCGACATAGGAGAACATCTCGACCTTGTCGAACTGGTGCACCCGGATGATGCCGCGGGTGTCCTTGCCGTGGCTGCCCGCCTCCCGCCGGAAGCAGGACGAGAAACCCGCGTAGCGCAGGGGAAGGGCGTCCAGGACCTCACCGGAGTGGTACGCCGCCAGGGGCACCTCGGAGGTGCCGACGAGGTACAGGTCGTCGGCCTCGAGCTTGTAGACCTCCGCAGCGTGGGCGCCCAGGAAGCCAGTGCCCTCCATGGCCTCGGAACGGACCAGCGCCGGGGCGATGACCGGGATGAAGCCGGCCACGACGGCCCTGCTCATGGCCATGTTCACCAGGGCCAGCTCGAGCAGCGCACCCGGGCCGGTGAGGAAGGCGAAACGGGAGCCGGACACCTTCGCACCGCGCTCGGTGTCGATGGCCTTGAGGATCTCACCGACAGCCAGGTGGTCACGGACCTGGAAGTCGTAGACCGGCACCTCACCGGTCTGGTCGAGCACCACGAAGTCGGCCTCGCCGCCCGGTGGTGTCGACGCGTGCACGACGTTCGGGATCGCCAGGTGGGCAAGGCGCAGCGCCTCGTCAGCGGCGGTCTGCCCCGCCTCGGCGTCCTTCACCTCAGCGGCCAGGGCCTTCGCGCGCTGCAGGACAGCAGGGCGCTCCTCGGTCGTCGCGGTCCGCACCGACTGGCTCACCGCCTTCTGCTCCCCGCGCAGGTTGTCGGCGCGACTGACCGCGGAACGACGCTCCTCGTCGGCTTTGAGCAGGGCGTCGACGAGGGAGGGGTCGTCGCCCCGGGCGGTCTGAGAGGCGCGGACCCGGTCGGGGTCCTCGCGCAGCAGCTTGAGATCGATCACGGTCTCAGGCTATCGGGGTGGCGCGATGTGGTTCAGCGCCGGGAGAAGCGCCCACGGCGCTGGGGTGTGGGCTCGAGGACCTCACGCGGCTGTACGGCGTTGCGGGTCGCGTAGCCGATCGCCTGCAGCTCCTCGGGGCTGAGCGAGTGGTCGCTTTCCCCCGCCTTGACACCCTTGGCGTAGGTGCGGGTCTCGGACCGCCCGTTGATCGAGGTGAGCACGAGTCCGTCCCCGGCATCGTCGAGCATCGCGGCGCTGAACGACAGGCGACCGCCCATGTCCCCAAAGGCGTCGTACCGCACGACCGCGACGTGTCGAAGCGCGTCGGACAGATCGGCGCGGGCAGCGGACAGGTCGTCGCGCAGTCGGCCGACCTCGGTCCGCAGGGCCTGGGACTCGCGGTGCTGGCGAGTGACCGCTTCGACGAAGGTCGCGTCGTTGTCGCCGCCGGTCAGGTCGCGGTGCGCGCGGCTGAGCCTGGTGAACCGCACCAGCAGGGCAACCGCGAGGCCGAAGGACAGAACGGCCACCCCGGCCGCAGCGAGGGCGACGACCTCGAGGGTCTGGCGGTCGAGGAGCACCCGCAGACCCTACCGACCCGGCCGGTCGTCAGTGCCTGACCACCGTGACGCCTGCCTGACCGGGCGTGGCCCTGACTAAGGTGCGCAGCGTGGACCGGGACCAGGCGTCGCACC
>JANXUE010000299.1 GCA_025352005.1 Frankiales bacterium | reverse complement strand
TCGTGGTCGGGGCCGTCGTCACGGCGTACCTGGGGTTCGCGGTGGTCGCGCACGGGGTGAGCGTCGTACAACACCCGCACGCCTTGGAGTACCAGGTGCAGCTCACGCAGGGCACCGTCTGGGTGCTCCTGTACGTCGTCTCCGTCATCGGTGCTCCCCTGATCTCCGGCTATCCGTCGATCGTGTTGTTCGGGGTGCTGAACCTGGCGGGGCTGACGGTGACCGCCCTGCTGTACAGCGAGGGCTTCACCTCACTGTGGTGCGTCTATGCGGCGCTGGTCTCCCTGCTGGTGCTGGTGCACATGGTGCGCCGCCGGCGGCTCCCTGACCCGCACCGCCTCCAGGGCCAGTCGATGCTCGCCACGTGCTGAGCGGTCAGCGGCGGGCCTGGAACAGCAGGACCGACCGGCCCGTCACGGGCACGGCGGCACCCGGGAGACGGAAGCTGTCGTCGTACAGGGGGGAGGTGGTGTCGAGCAGGAGCTGGTAGCCCGTCGCCCACGGTGCCGGGGGCAAGGTCAGGAAGCCGTCGTGTGCAGCGGCGTGCAGGACAACCAGGAAGCTGTCGTCGACGATGGCTTCACCGCGCGGTCCGCGGCTGCGGATGCCCCGGCCGTCGAGGTACATGCAGAGGGTCTGTTGGCCGCCGTCGAACCACTGCGCGTCGGTCAGCTCCAGCCCGTCCGCACCGAACCACGCCACGTCCTTCACGCCGTCGTCGCCGACCGAGCGGCCGGAGAAGAAGGCCTTCTGCCGAAAGACGGGATGCTCGCGGCGGAGCCGCACCAGCTGGGCCACCAGGTCGTAGACCTCCTGCGCGTCCGGGGTGACGGCCCAGTCCAGCCACGAGACCTCGTTGTCCTGGCAGTAGGCGTTGTTGTTCCCGCTCTGCGTGCGGCGGACCTCGTCGCCCATCGTCAACATCGGTACGCCGGTCGACAGCAGCAGCGTCGCGAGCAGGTTCTTGGCCTGACGCACGCGCAGGCCGTTGACCTCGGCATCATCGCTCTCGCCCTCGACGCCGCAGTTCCAGCCGCGGTTGTGGGACTCGCCGTCGCGGCCCTGTTCACCGTTGGCCTCGTTGCGCGTTGCCTGGTACGTCGTGAGGTCGCGCAGGGTGAACCCGTCGTGGGCGGTGACAAAGTTGATGGAGGCGTAGGGGCGGCGTCCGTCGTCCTGGTAGAGGTCGCTCGAGCCGGACAGCCGATAGGCCAGCTCGCGGACGCCACGCCCGTTGCCGCTCCAGACGTCGCGGACCGTGTCGCGGTACATACCGTTCCACTCGGTCCACAAGGGCGGGAACTCCCCGACCTGGTAGCCGCCCTCACCGACGTCCCACGGCTCCGCGATGAGCTTCACCTGGGACACGACGGGGTCCTGCTGGATGACGTCGAAGAACGCGGACAGCTTGTCGACGTCATGCATCGAGCGGGCCAGTGCGGAAGCCAGGTCGAACCGGAAGCCGTCTACATGCATCTCGGTCGCCCAGTAGCGCAGGGAGTCCATGAGCAGCTGCAGGACGTGCGGGTTGCGGGCGTCGAGGGTGTTCCCGCATCCGGTGTAGTCGCGGTAGGCGGAGGCGTCGTCCTCGAGCCGGTAGTAGTGGGCGTTGTCGATGCCGCGGAACGACAAGGTCGGTCCGGTCTGGTCGCCCTCGGCGGTGTGGTTGTAGACGACGTCGAGCAGGACCTCGATGCCGGCGGCGTGCAAGGACCGGACCATGGCCTTGAACTCACGGACCTGCCCCCCGCGCCCGCCGCTGGCGGAGAACCCGGCGTGCGGGGCGAAGTAGCCCAGGGTGTTGTACCCCCAGTAGTTGGTGAGGCCTTTGCGCAGCAGGTGCGGCTCGGACACGAAGTGGTGCACGGGCATCAGCTCGACGGCCGTCACACCCAGGTTTGACAGGTGCGCGATCGCGGCGGGGTGGCCGAGCCCGGCGTAGGTGCCCCGTAGGTGGGCCGGGATGTCGGGGTGTAGGGCGGTGAAGCCCTTGACGTGCAGCTCGTAGATGACCGTGTCGGACCACGAGTGGTGCGGGCGGTGGTGGTCCTCGCCCCACGGGAAGCCGTCGTGCGTGACGACCGACAGCGGTACGAAGGGTGCGCTGTCTTGGTGCTGCTGGAGCTCGTCACGGCCCAGGACCGACCCGAAGACTGCGCCGTCGAGGCGAAACTCGCCGTCGATCGCGCGGGCGTACGGGTCGACGAGCAGCTTGCTCGGGTTGAACCGCTGCCCTCGGGCCGGGTTGAATGGACCGTCCACCCGGAAGCCGTAACGCTGCCCAGGACCTACCTGCGGCAGGTAGCCGTGCCAGACGTGGTGGGTCGACTCCTCCAGTGGGATGCGCGTCTGGTTGCCGGCGTCGTCGAACAGGCAGACCGCAACCGCCTCCGCTCCTTGGGTGAACAGCGCGACGTTGGTGCCTTCACCGTCCCAGTGGGCCCCGAGGGGGAAGGGCCGTCCTGGCCAGGGGCGCTCGGTCACTCCCGGAGCCTACGAGTCCCACGTCCGACTGCGTGAGAGGCTTCACGTCGCTGAAAGGGAGGAAGCGCATTGACCCTGTACGACGACGTGTTCTCCGCACTTGACGCAGCCGCAGTGCGGTACGTCGTCGTGGGTGGCGTTGCCGTCGTTCTCCGTGGGCACGCCCGGATGACTGTCGACCTGGACCTGGTCATCGACTTGGCGGTCGCGCCCGCGACGGCAGCGATCGACGCGCTGCTCTCGTTGGGGTTGCTTCCCAGAATCCCAGTCAATGCTCATGACTTTGCGAATCCGGAGGTCCGTAGCGGGTGGGTGGAGCAGCGCAACCTGCAGGTGCTCTCGTTCTACGACCCGGCCGACCTGCTGCGTGAGGTCGACGTCTTCGCGGCCTACCCCCTCCCATGGGAAGAGCTCGTGCGCGATGCGGAGACAGTTCGGGTGGGCGGTCTTGCCGTGCCCGTGGCGTCCATCCCGCACCTGATCGCGATGAAGCAGGCCGCGGGGCGCCCTCAGGACCTGTCCGACGTGGCCGCCCTGCGTGAGCTTCTCGGCGGGAAGCAAGAGGGTCATAGCAGTGACCTTTGAGGTGCTGCCTCAGGACGACTGGTCTGCGGCCAGCTTCGAGGGGGCCCGGAAGGCCTGCGCGCGCGCCGTGGCGACGGCCTCGCCCGAGGAGCGGCTCGCCTGGCTCGAGGCCGCCCTCGAGCTGGCGGCGGCCTCAGGCGCCCTCGCTCGGGCAAGGGCTGCGCGCCAGGCACTGGCTGACCAGCGGTTTGCTGCTCCGGCACCCGGCGGGCAGCCCTGAGTCTGGTGGCCCTGAGTCTGGCGGAAGTCGCTCATCCCGCCTCCGGCGCCACGTGTCCTGGGGCTCCGGCGTGCACGATCGCGTGCTGGTCGGCCAGGTCCTCGTGGGACCGGACCGAAGCCGGCGTCAGACCGTGGGCCAGCAGGAGGTGACCGAGGCACTTCTCGTGGTCGGCGAGCAGGTCGGCCCACTCGTCGACGAGGGCGGCGGCCGCGACCAGCGCTTCCAGGCGTACCCGGACGGGTAGCAGGACCAGCGCCACCTCGAGCTCGGCGACGACCTCGTCGTCCAGAGGTGCGCCGTCAGGCGGCAGCCCCAGCTCGAGCAGGTCGGGGTGCTCGTCGTCCAGCGGGTTGAGCTCGGTCAGCTCGATCTGGTCCAGGCCCAGTTGACCGGGGCTCTCGGCGGGGTCGTCCTCGTCGTCGTCCTGCCAGTCGTCGTCCTCCCAGTCACCCTCGATCTCGGTCAGCGACAGGCCTGCCTCAGCCGCCCACCGGGCCTCTTCGTCGACATCGATGTGCTGGGGGAGCGTCGCGAAGAACGCGTCCTGCCAGCGGTCGAGCAGCTGGCGCACGGACTCGCAGCGCTCCAGGGCACCGCCCAGGTCGCCGTGTACGGGGGCCAGCAGCGTCCTGGCCAGGACCGCGGACGCAGCCTGCGGGAGGTCGTCGAGCGGGTCGGCTGAACTGACGGTGTGCACCACACCTCGCGAGTCCCGGAACACGGGGACGAGACTAGGGTCCAGCCCGACCCCAGGGAGGGGTCCTGCGAAAGGACGTGGCACATGGGTGAGTTCGTCCGACTCGAGGTCGACGGCGCTATCGGGACCATCCGTCTCGACCGTCCGAAGATGAACGCGATCGACAGCCAGGTCCAGGCGGAGCTGCGCGAGGTGGCACGCGAGGCAGGCTCCCGCGACGACATCCGCGCCGTGATCCTGTACGGCGGCGAGCGCGTGTTCGCGGCTGGCGCCGACATCAAACAGATGCAAGGCCTGTCCTACGCGGGAATGGCCGCCTGGGGGACGGAGCTGCAGGAGGTCTTCAAGCTCGTCGCCCGGCTGCCGAAGCCCGTCATCGCCGCCGTCACCGGGTTCGCCCTCGGCGGTGGGTTCGAGCTCGCCCTCACGGCCGACTTCCGGGTGCTGGGGGAGCGGGCGCAGGTAGGGGTGCCCGAGATCCTGCTCGGCGTCATTCCGGGAGCCGGGGGAACGCAGCGCCTGACTCGGCTGGTCGGTCCGGCCAAGGCGAAGGGGATGGTCTACACCGGTCGCTTCGTCCAGTCCGCCGAGGCGCTCGCCCTCGGCATCGCCGACCTCGTCGTGCCGGACGCCGACGTCTACACCGCCGCGGTCGAGATGGCCTCGCAGTGGGCTGCGGGACCCGCGATCGCGCTCCGGGCCGCGAAGCAGGCCATCGACGACGGCCTCGAGCTCGACCTCGACGCCGGCCTACGTCTTGAGTCGACCCTGTTCGCGGGGCTGTTCGCCACCGACGACCAGAAGGCCGGCATGGGCAGCTTCGTCGAGAACGGCCCCGGCAAGGCGACCTTCACCGGCCGCTGACCGGCCCTCACGACGGGGGCGGGGTGGCGTACGTCACGTCACCGCCGTACCGCTGGAGTTTGCGAGGCTCCTGGGAGCGGGCAACACTCATCACAGCGAACGCGGCCTTCGCCGCGGTACGTAGTAACAATGTCCAGACTGTGGAGGTCGGCGCCGAGCATGAACATCGTCGTACTGGTGAAGCAGGTGCCTGACACCTGGGCCGAGCGTAAGCTCAAAGACTCCGACAAGACGCTGGACCGCGCGTCCGTCGACGTCGTCATGAACGAGATCGACGAGTACGCCGTGGAGGAGGCCCTCCGCATCAAGGAGGCCCAGGGCGGCGAGGTCACCATCCTCACGATGGGCCCGGAACGGGCGATCGAGACCATCCGTAAGGCGCTGTCGATGGGTGCCGACAAGGCCGTGCACCTGAGCGATGACGCCCTCAAGGGCAGCGATGCGGTGCAGACGTCCTACGCGCTGGCCAAGGTGCTCGCGACCCTTGAGTACGACCTGGTCATCGCCGGCTCGGAGGCCACCGACTCACGGATGGCCATCATGGGCGCGCTGCTGTCCGAGCGTCTGGGCCAGCCGCAGCTCACCGGTGCCCGTAAGGTCACCGCCTCCGAGGGCAGTGTCACGATCGAGCGCCAGACCGACGACGGCTACGCCGTGGTCTCCGCCTCGACGCCCGCGATCATCAGCGTCGTCGAGAAGATCAACGAGCCGCGCTACCCCTCCTTCAAGGGGATCATGGCCGCCAAGAGCAAGCCGCTGTCGACGCTGTCGGCCGGCGACGCGCAACTCGACCTTGCGCTGGTCGGCCTCGCGGCCGCACCGAGCCAGGTCATCGAGTTCAGCAACAAGCCGCCGCGGCAGGCGGGCCAGGTCGTCAAGGACGAGGGCGACGGCGGCACCAAGGTCGTTGAGTTCCTCGCGTCGCAGAAGTTCATCTAGAGGGGCTGGGAATCATGGCTGAGGTACTTGTTCTCGTCGACCACATCGACGGTGCCCCCAAGAAGGTGTCCTATGAGCTGCTGACCCTCGCCCGCACGCTGGGTGAGCCCTCTGCGGTCGTCCTCGGGAAGGGCGCCAGCGGCGCCGCCGAAAGGTGCGCCGCCTACGGCGCGGCCAAGGTGTACGTCTGCGAGGCCGAGGAGCTCGAGGGCTTCCTCGTCGCGCCGAAGGCGACCGTCCTCGCGCAGTTGGTCACCGATAAGGCTCCCGTCGCCGTCCTTGTCCCGGCCAACGCCGAAGGCAAGGAGGTCGCGGCTCGGGTCGCCATCAAGACCGGTGGCGGTCTGATCACCGACGCCGTCGGCGTCACTGCCGACCTCGTCGCGGAGCAGCCGATCTTCGGTGGCTCCGTCGTCGTGAAGTCCCGCATCGGAACCGGCGTGCCCGTCATCGCTGTCCGCGCCAACTCCACCGCCCCGTCGGAGGCCCCGGCCGCGGGCACCGTCGAGCAGGTCACGGCCACCTTCAGCGAGACCGACAAGGCCGCCGCGGTCACCGAGCGGGTCGTCGAGGCCAAGGGCGGTCGCCCCGACCTCGGTGAGGCCTCCATCGTCGTCTCCGGCGGTCGCGGTGTCGGCTCTCCGGAGAACTTCTCGATCATCGAGGCGCTCGCGGACTCCCTCGGAGCGGCCGTCGGAGCCTCCCGTGCCGCGACCGACGCCGGCTGGTACCCCCACCAGAACCAGGTCGGCCAGACCGGTCGCACCGTGTCACCGCAGCTCTACATCGCGGCTGGCATCTCCGGGGCGATCCAGCACCGCGCCGGCATGCAGACGTCGAAGACGATCGTGGCCATCAACAAGGACCCCGAGGCGCCGATCTTTGAGTTGGCCGACTTCGGCCTGGTCGGCGACCTCAACACCGTTGTCCCCGACCTCACGGCGCAGATCACCGCCCGCAAGGGCTGACCCTTCCCCCGTACGCCGAAAGCCGGTCCCCTCGACCATCAGGGTGGCCGGCTTTCGGCGGGCCGGCCGGTGGCAGGACTAGAAGCTGTAGCTGACGCCGGTGAGCTGCTCCGAGACATCCCAGAGACGGGCCGCGTCCGGGAGGCTGCTGGCCTGCTTCGAGCGCCCGACCCGGACCGGGTTGCCGCGCAGCTCGAGCAAGTGTGGTCCGACGTAGTCGTTGCCCTTCACATCGGGGGCGGTAGCGGCGTACAGCGACGGCCAGGAACCCTGTGCGTCGCTCTGCGCGATGACCTTGTTGCCGATCTTCATCAGGGCCTCGAAAGCCGGTTGGCCTTGGCCCTCCTGCAAGTGTGTGGCGGCGTAGCCGGGGTGCGCTGCGGCTGCCAGAAGCCTCCCACCGGCCCGGCGGTCGAGCTCGGCCGTGAACAGCAGGTTCGCCAGCTTGCTCTGGCCGTAGGCCCGCCAGCGGTGGTAGCCGCCGGTGCCCATCAGGTCCTCGAAGTCCATCCGGCCGATCTTGTGTGCGCCGCTCGAGACGGTGACGACCCGGGCCGCGTTGGCCTTGAGCAGCAGCGGGAGCAACCGGCCGGTGAGAGCGAAGTGGCCGAGGTGGTTGGTGCCGAACTGCTTCTCGAAGCCGTCGGCGGTGAGGCTCCGCGGGACGGCCATGACGCCGGCGTTGTTGACCAGCAAGTCCAGGAACGGGGCTCGTTGCGCGATGTCGGCTGCGGCTGTCTCGATCGAGGCCAGCGAGGCGAGGTCGAGGGCGACCAGTTCCACCCCCGCGTTCGGCACGGCCAGCCGGACCCGGCCGAGGGCGTCCTGCGCCTTCGCCGGGTTGCGGCAGGCCATCAGCACGCGGGACCCCTTGCGGGCCAGCTCAAGGCTGGTGTGAAAGCCCAGGCCGGAGTTGGCTCCCGTCACCAGTGCCGTGCGGCCGGTCTGGTCGGGCAGGTCGGCGGGAGTCCAGCGCGTCATGGCCGAAGCCTTGCACGCGCGCTCCTTGACGCCCGCCATGGCCTGGGACGCGGTAGCCCAAAGCAGCAGGCGTCCGTGCAGGCACGTGCCCTGAAGGTGCAGCTGGTCGACGCGGTCGGGCCGTTCTCGCCGTTCTGACGGGACCGCTTCACCGCCCTGGCGCTGTTCCCCAGGTGACGACCCCGACGAGGTGGCCCAGGCCCTTCGACTGGTGCCCGCCACCGTCCTCGCCCTGCCGTCCGCGACGCCCGGGACGACCCTGGACGACCTCGACGAGGCCGGAGCGGGCCAGTCGACCGTCACGACCGTGCTCTTGGTCGGCGCGCCCACGATCGCCGATCGGGCCGCCGTCGCCGAGGCGCTCGAACGCGTCGGCCTCGAGGCGGTGGTGCTCGCCGTACACGCTCCAGACGGGCACCGGCTGCTGTGGGGGGAGTGCCGGGGTGGGCAGGGGCTGCACACCTACCCCGACCTGGAGCTGGCGCAGCTGGTCGACCCGGAGACTGGCCAGGCCGGGGACGGCCAGGGGCCGGACGAGGTGGTGCTCAGCCGGCTCGGCATGCGCGGCAGCGCCCTGCTGCGCTGGCGGACCGCCGACCTTGCCGACTGGCGGGTCGTGGTGGGCACCAGCCAGCGACGCTCGACCGTGGGTGTCCTTGTGCACGTCGTACCCCGCAGTGACGTCGACCCCAGCGACGTGGCGGTCGGGGTCGCTCTCGACGTGCGTGTGGCGGCGGGGCTACTGCCGACCCAGGTCGTCGTCGACGACGCGGGGGGCTTGCCCGACGAGGACCGGCTCTCTCGACGCCTCAACCGTCGGCTCTGAGGAGTCCGTCAGGGGGCTGTGACCGGTGCGGGTCGCCAGCCCGAGATAGGCTCACTTTCGTGGCGTACCTCGATCATGCGGCCTCCACGCCGATGCTCCCCGAGGCGGTGGCCGCTGTGGCCGCGGTGATGGCCCAGCCGGGCAACGCGTCCTCGCTGCACGCGGCCGGCCGACAGGCCCGCCGTACCGTCGAGGAGTCCCGCGAGGCCCTCGCCGCAGCGCTGGGAGCGCGGCCGTCGGAGGTGCTGTTCACCGGCGGCGGGACCGAGAGCGACAACCTCGCGGTCAAGGGGATCTTCTGGGCTCGCCGGGCCGCTGACCCCGCGCGTCGCCGGGTCCTGGCCTCCGCCGTCGAGCACCACGCCGTCCTCGACGCGGTCGAGTGGCTGGTCGCGCACGAAGGGGCCGAGGTGACCTGGCTGGAGGCCGACGCGCTCGGGCGGGTCCACCCCGAGGTCCTGGAGGCCGCGCTCGGCGACGACGTCGCGCTGGTAACGGTGATGTGGGCCAACAACGAGGTCGGCACGGTGCAGCCCGTTGTCGCCCTCGCCGAGGTCGCTCACCGGTTCGGGGTGCCCTTCCACACCGACGCCGTCCAGGCCGTCGGGCAGCTCCCCGTCGACTTCGCGTCGTCCGGCGTCGACGCGCTGACCCTCACCGGGCACAAGCTCGGTGGTCCCCTCGGTGCCGGTGCGCTGCTGCTTGGTCGGGACATCGCCTGCACCCCGTTACTGCACGGCGGCGGTCAGGAGCGCGACGTGCGCTCCGGAACCTTCGACACTCCTGCCCTCGCCGGGCTTGCCGCCGCCGCCACGCTGGCCGTCGAGCGCCAGCCCGTCGTGGCCCGCAACCTGGCCGCCCTGCGGGACGAGCTGGTACGCCGGGTCCTGGTCGCCGTTCCCGACGCGGTCTACAACGGCGACCCCGTCGACCGCCTACCCGGCAACGCCCACTTCTGCTTCCCGGGCTGCGAGGGTGACTCCCTGCTGCTGCTGCTGGATGCGCGCGGCGTCGAGGTCTCCACCGGGTCGGCGTGCTCGTCCGGGGTGGCCCGCCCGTCGCACGTGCTCGTCGCGATGGGGAAGGACCCGGACGCCGCCCGGAGCTCGCTGCGGTTCTCCCTCGGCCACAGCTCCACGATCGACGACGTGGACGCCCTGCTCGACGCCCTGCCGTCCGTGGTCGAGCGGGCCCGGCGGGTGCCGGTCCGGTGAGGCTGCTCGCCGCCCTGTCCGGCGGCGTCGACAGTGCCGTGGCCGCCGCCCTTGCGGTCGACGCGGGCCACGATGTCACCGGCGTACACCTGGCCCTGTCGGCCTCGCCTGCTGCCCTGCGCTCGGGCTCGCGCGGGTGCTGCTCGCGGGAGGACGCCCGCGACGCCGGCCGGGTCGCCGACGTGCTCGGCATCGCCTTCTACGTCTGGGACCTCGCCGAGCAGTTTCGCGCGGACGTCATCGAGGACTTCGTCGCCGAGTACGCCGCCGGCCGGACCCCCAACCCCTGCCTGCGTTGCAACGAGAAGATCAAGTTCACGGCAGTCCTCGACCGGGCGCTCGCCCTTGGCTTCGACGGGGTCGTGACCGGCCACCACGCCACACTGTCCAGCGGCGTCTTGTCCCGGTCCGTCGACGAGGCCAAGGACCAGAGCTACGTCCTGGCGGTCCTGACCCCCGAGCAGCTCGCCTCGACCGTGCTGCCGCTCGGGGGCCTGCGCAAGGACGAGGTCAGGGCGCTGGCCCGCGAGCGGGGGCTCGGGGTTGCCGACAAGGCCGACTCACACGACATCTGCTTTATCCCCGACGGGGACACCGCCGGGTTTCTTCGATCCGCCCTGGGGTCGGCCCCGGGTCCTGTCGTCGACGCCCTCACCGGCGCGGTCGTCGGGACCCACGACGGGGCCTACGGGTTCACCGTCGGCCAACGCCGTGGCCTCGCGCTGAGCGTCCCAGCGGGCGACGGCCGGCCTCGCTACGTCCTGTCGGTCTCGCCGGTAGCCCGTACCGTCTCCGTGGGCCCGGTCGAGGCCCTCGACGTCCGTTCCCTCGTAACCGGCCGCCCGGTCTGGTCGTCCTCGCGGCCGCTCCCGCTGCGCTGCTCCGTGCAGCTGCGGGCGCACGGCATGGTCCACGACTGCCTGGTGACCCCCGCCGCGGGGGGCGCCGGGCTTGCGGGGGGCTGGCACCTGGCTCTGGACACCCCGGCCCGCGGGGTCGCCCCCGGCCAGACCGCCGTCCTGTACGACGGCCCCACCGTCCTCGGTTCGGCGACGCTGGTGTCCGCCCACCCCTGAGGCCCATCTCCGGGCCTGACGCCGACGTCCACCGCGGTTCGGGTCGCGCGGCTCGTGTGACTTTTGCACCGGACGCGCCGGCGTGGCCCGGTGCAAAGGTCGCCGGACAGGGACGCGGCGGCGGCCGGGAGGCGAGCGGACGGCGGCCGCGGCCGGGTGCACGGCGGTGGGTCGGCAGGCGGAAGGGGTGCTGGGCGCGGGCCGATAGTGTGGACGCATGGCCGACGACGTGCAGCTGACCGATCTCGAGGTCATCCAGCCGTTCAGCCTCGCGGTACGGGGGGCTACCGCATCCCGGGCCGACGTGATCGCGGCGCTGGAGGCTGACCTGGCCTGGTTGAGCGCCAACGGTCGAGCCCGCGCGGTGAGGCCCGCGCCCGCCCCGCCGCCCTCCGCGAGCGCCCGCGCCAGCAAGGCGTGACCGGCACCGCCGCGCACACGTCCCGCGACGAGGGCGGACCCGACACCAACGGACCCGACACCAACGGACCCGACATCAACAGGCTCGATTCCAGCGGCGACGACGTGACGCAGCCAGCTCGGTTGTGGCGCACGGGTACCGCTACCGGGGTTGGCTCGCTGCCCGGTGAGGACGTCGGCGAGGCCGCCCGGATGGTGCTGGACGAGCTGTCGATCCCGTACCTCCCGGAGCTCCCGGGCAGGGGTTGGCACGCCGACCTGGCTGGCCGTGGCGCGGTGTTCCTCGCCGACCTGCACGTGGACGTCCAGCCGACCGGCTGGCGGATCACGCCGCGTGCGAGCCGTCAGGGACGCACGGCCAAGGACCTGCTCCGCCGCGACCTCGACGCCTTCCAGGAGGCTGTGGGCGACACGGCGCCGGCGGTCCTGAAGGTTCAGGCCACCGGCCCGTGGACGCTCGCCGCGATGCTCGAGCTGCACCGCGGCGCCAAGCTGCTGTCGGACTACGGCGCGGTGATCGACCTGGCCGCGAGCCTGGCCGAAGGCCTGCGCCTGCACGTCGACGACGTACGACGGCGCTTTCCCGGTACGACGGTCGCGTTGCAGCTGGACGAGCCGATGCTGCCGGGCGTGCTGCAGGCACGGATCCCGACGGCGAGCGGCTTCGGGACGCTGCGGGCGCCGGACCCGCAGGTGGCCCGGGAGCGGCTCCGGACCGTGCTCGCCGCCCTGGAGCACCGCGAGCACACGGTCATCCACTGCTGCGCGCCGCGGCCGCCGGTGTCCCTGCTGGCCGAGGCGGGGGCGATCAGCGTGGACCTCGCGATGCTCGACGGGCGCGACGACGACGCGCTGGGCGTGGCCCTCGAGCAGGGGACCGGCCTGCTGCTGGGGGTGCTTCCGACAAGCGGGCCGCTGCTCACGGTGGCCGACGTGGTCAGGAATGTCGGACGGTTGCGCGATCGTGTGGGGTTCACGGACGTGACGATGACTCCGGCCTGCGGGCTGGCGGGTTCGTCGTGGGCGCACGCGAAGGCGACCACGAAGCGGTGCGTGGACGCAGCAGCGGCGGTGGCGGAGGAGGAGCAGTGAGCGACGTGGTCCCGGTCGAGGCCCGCGTGCGGCATGGCGAGCTGTGCCAGACGGTCGAGGACCTGGCCTTTCGCTACTACGTCCTCAACCAGCCGAGCGCTGCTGACGCCGACTACGACGCGCTCGTCCACGAGCTGGCGGCCCTGGAGGCGCAGCACCCGTCCCTGATGACGCCGGACAGCCCGACGCAGAAGGTCAACGAGCGGTTCTCGACGGACTTCACGACGGTCGAGCACCTCGAGCGGCTGATGAGCCTCGACAACGTCTTCACGGCCGAGCAGCTGCAGGCGTGGGCGGCCCGGCAGGCCAAGGAGGTGACGGCGGCCCGTTACCTGTGTGAGCTGAAGATCGACGGGCTCGCGGTGGCGATCGTCTACCGGGAGGGCCGGCTGGTCAGGGGGGCGACGCGAGGTGACGGTCGCCAAGGGGAGGACATCACCTCCAACGTGCGCACCCTGCGGCAGGTCCCGGAGCGGCTCACCGGCGAGGACGTGCCGCCGCTCCTGGAGGTCCGCGGGGAGGTCTTCATGGCCACGGCCGACTTCGCGGCGGTCAACGAGCGCCTCGTCCAGGAGGGCAAGTCACCCTTCGCCAACCCGCGCAACGCCGCGGCCGGCAGCCTGCGGCAGAAGGACCCGAGGGTCACCGCGAGCCGCCCCCTGTCACTGACGCTGCACGGGATCGGCGCGAGACAGGGTTGGGACCCGCCGTCGCAGTCGGAGGCCTACCGGCAGCTGGCGCGGTGGGGCCTGCCGATCGCGAGGCAGTTCGAGGTCTTCGACGACCTGGACGGCGTGCTGGGCTACATCGCCAGGTGGGGCGAGCACCGGCACGACGTCGAGCACGACATCGACGGCGTCGTCGTCAAGGTCGACCAGATCGCGATGCAACGCCGGCTCGGGGCGACCAGCAAGGCGCCCCGGTGGGCGATCGCGCACAAGTATCCTCCGGAGGAGACGACGACGCGGCTGCTCGGGATCGAGGTCAACACGGGCCGGACCGGTCGGGCCACGCCGTTCGCCGTGCTTGAGCCGGTGCACGTCGGAGGCGTGATGGTCGCGATGGCCACGCTGCACAACGCGACCGAGGTAGCGCGAAAAGATGTCCGCATCGGCGACCTGGTCTTCGTCCGGCGGGCAGGTGACGTGATCCCGGAGGTGCTCGGGCCGGTCCGCGACGAGGAGCACGACGCGCGGCCGGAGTGGGTGATGCCGACCGAGTGCCGGTCGTGCGGTACGCCGCTGAGGCCGGCCAAGGAGGGCGACGTTGACCTGCGCTGCCCGAACAGCCGGTCCTGTCCCAGCCAGCTGCGGGAGCGCATCTTCGCGATGTCGGGCCGCGGCGGCTTCGACATCGAAGGCCTGGGCTGGAAGGCGGCCGACGCCCTGCTCAGCGACCACGTCGTCGGGGACGAGGGCGACGTCTTCGGCCTCGACGTCGACACGCTCCTGCAGAGCCCGTTCTTCCAGAATAAGGACGGGTCGCTGAGCGCCAACGGCGCGACCTTGCTCGCGAACCTCGACGTCGCCAAACGGCGTCCGCTCTGGCGGGTGATCGTCAGCCTGAGCATCCGGCACGTCGGCCCGACCGCCGCCAGGGAGCTGGCGAGGGCCTTCCGCGACCTTGACCGGATCGCCGGCGCTCCGGAGCAGGAGCTCGCCGCGGTCGACGGCGTCGGCCCGTCGATCGCGCAGGCCATCACCGAGTGGTTCGAGGTCGACTGGCACCGTGAGATTGTCCGCAAATGGGCCGTCGCCGGTGTCCGGATGCAGGACGAGGGAGCCGACGAGGGCCCTCGGCCGCTCGAAGGCGTCACCGTGGTCGTGACGGGCACCTTGGCGTCGTACAGCAGGGACGGTGCGAGCGAGGCGGTGCAGGAGCGGGGTGGCAAGGTCACCGGAAGCGTCTCGAAGAAGACCGACTTCGTGGTCGTCGGGGCGGAGCCGGGCCAGAGCAAGTACGACAAGGCCGTCAAGCTCGGGGTGCCGGTGCTCGACGACGCCGGGTTCGTCGTGCTGCTGGCAGACGGTCCGGACGCAGCCCGGGCGCTCGCGACGGTCCTCGGGGCCTGACCTCGGGCAGCACGGTGTGCTCTTGGCATGACTAGGCCAGACGGGTCACTCATGGACGGGGCAAACATGCCGAAGACAGTTCCATGACGCGCGCATCGCGCGCAGCTGGGGGGCGGTAGGCGCGTGGGCGGTGAGGCGGCACCGACAGACCCACGCAACGTGATGGCGGGTTCGCACGGGCGCATGTTCGAGCTTTACATCGGTGCCGTCGGGCTCAGTGGCCTGCTGGTCGTGGCCGTCGTGGTCTATCGCGGGAACGTGGCGATCGGCGTCCCGACCTTGGGCGCCGCCTGCTTCCTGGCCTGCGGTCTGCTGCTCCTGAGCGAGTTCCGGCCGCTGTTCACCGCTGGTGCACGCGACTCCAACGGCGTTGCCCTGTCCACGGCATTCGTGTTCGCGATCCTGCTGCGCTACGACCTACCGCTCGCCCTGACCCTGCAGACCCTCGCGGTGGTCGTCAGCGACGGGATCAAGCGCAAGGCGGTCTGGCGGATCGGCTTCAACGCCGGGATGTTCGCGCTGTCGTGGTCGGCTGCCTGGGCGGTCATGCGGCTGCTCGGCCACCATGCGAGCCTCACCCACCCGCTCAACCTCGACGGCGGTGACCTGCTGCCGGCGCTCGCCGGCGCGGTGACCTACTTCGTCGTGAACGAAGTGCTGGTGGCCCGGGCCATCTCCTTGAAGGCGGGGGAGGGGCTTTGGGAGACGTTGCGGCCGGAGCTCGCGTACGAACTGCTGACCAACGGAGCCCAGTTCGCCCTGGCCCCGCTGGTGGCGCTGTCCATCGAGGCCGGGCCTGCCTTCGTACCGCTGCTCGTGCCGTCCCTGATGGCCGTCTACGCCGTCGGCTCGACGGCGTTGAAGAACGAGCAGCAGGCTCTGTCGGACCCCCTCACCGGGCTTGCCAACCGCAAGCGCCTGCGCGAGCGTGCCGACGCGGCGATCTCTGCGGGACCGGTCGGGCTGGTGCTGCTCGACCTCGACCGCTTCAAGGAGGTCAACGACACCTTGGGCCACCACGTGGGCGACCAGCTTCTGACCGTCGTCGCACACCGGCTCGAGTCCAGCCTGCGGCCCGGAGACACGGTGGCGCGGCTCGGTGGGGACGAGTTCGCCCTGCTGCTGCCCGGGGCGGACCGCGAGCAGGCCAGGTCGGCGGCGCAGCGCGCCCGGGCCGCGCTTGCCGAGCCCGTCCGCCTCGGCGGCCTCCTGCTGGACGTCGCCGCCTCGGCCGGCGTGGCGGTGTCCCCGCACCACGGCAACGACATCGACGAGCTGCTCCAGCACGCCGACGTCGCGATGTACCTGTCGAAGGAATCCGGCGAGGTCGAGGTCTACGAGGCCGCCCGCGACCTGAACTCCCCGAGTCGGCTGGCGTTGCTCGGTGAGTTGCGCCGGGCGATCGAGGCCGGCGAGCTCGAGCTGCACTACCAGCCGAAGATCGACGTCGGGAACCAGTCCGTCGTGGGCGTCGAGGCCCTCGTCCGCTGGAACCACCCGATCCGCGGCTTCATCCCGCCGGATGAGTTCATCCCGCTGGCCGAGACCTCCGGCCTGATGCATCAGCTGACGGAGTTTGTCATCACCACCGCGCTGGATCAGGCGGCCGAGTGGCGGCGCGAAGGCGTCGACGTGGCCGTGGCCGTCAACGTTTCGGCGCGCGACCTGCACGGCCCCGAGCTCGTCAACACGGTGCGTCGCGCGCTGCTGCGGACTGGCGTTCCGTCGGGCCTGCTTAAGCTGGAACTCACCGAGCGGACGCTGATGGCGCAGCACGCGCGGGTCAGCGACACGTTGCAGGGGCTCGAGGACCTCGGAGTGGCCCTGAGTCTGGACGACTTCGGGACGGGCTACTCGTCGATGTTCATGCTCAAGCGGCTGCCCGTCAGCGAGCTCAAGGTGGACCGGTCGTTCGTCAGCCGGATCACCGAGGGGGGCGACGACGTCTCGATCGTGCGGACGATCATCGACCTCGCGCACGCGCTGGGGCTGCAGGCGGTAGGCGAGGGCGTCGAGACCCAGGAAATGTGGGAGGCGCTCGCGCTGCTCGGCTGCGACAGCGCGCAGGGTTGGCTGATCGCGCGGCCGATGCCGGCTGCGGAGGCCACCGCTTGGCTGCGGCAGCAACACCTGGACTTCCCGGTGGATGGCGACGTCTCGATTCGACGGGCGCTGAGCGCGGGTCCCGCCTGAC
>JANXUE010000277.1 GCA_025352005.1 Frankiales bacterium | reverse complement strand
CGGTCGGCGCGGCGACCAGGACGCCACGTCCTTGCTCGAGGGCTTTGCACGCGGTCCGCTGGAACGCGTCGAGGCCAAACGGATAGCCGACCTCGAACGCGGCCAATGCCGGGCCGCCCTGGGAGCCACGGAAGGCCCGGTAGCGCTCGGCGGGGCTTCGCTCCTGCTCTACCCTGATGGTCATCTTCCTAGGCTATGCGGCAGTCGCCCTTGGCGCTGTCGGCGCTGCCGGGTTCACAACGGTGACGGTGTCGTGTCGACGTACGACGGTTGGTCGTCCGGCAGGTCGGCGTCGAGGTTCAGCCCGGCGCGTTTGCGGTGGGAGCGGTCACGGACGAGGGCAATCAGGATGCAGACGCCGTACAGGATCCAGATGGGGATGGCCATCGCGAAGAACGTGAAGGGGTCGGTGCTGGGGGTGATGACGGCCGCGAAGAAAGCGATCCCTACCACCATTCCGCGCCACATCCCGCGCATCCGCTGCGCGGTGAGGATCCCGACGAGGTTGAGGAACACCAGCACGAGCGGGAACAGGAACGACACCCCGAAGGCCAGCAGGGTCAAGGTGGCGAACGACAGGTAGCTCTGCAGATCGGGCAGGCTGACCAGGCCGTTACCGCCGATGGTCAGCAGGAACTGCAGGCCCTTGTCCATCGTGAGGTAGGCGAAGAACACGCCGGTCGCGAACAGCACCAGCGAGGACGCGAGGAAGGCCACTGCGTACTTCTTCTCGCGGCGGTGCAGCGCGGGCGTGATGAAGGCACCGAGCTGGTAGAGCCAGACGGGGGCACTGAAGACCACCCCCGCGATGCCGGAAATCCGCAGGCGCACCTGGAACTGCCCGAAGATGTCGCGGACGTAGAGCTTGCAGTCCGGTCCGGCGGCGGGCGTGCGGCAGTACGGCTCACGCAGGAAGTCGAACACCGGCTGGTAGAAGACGGTGCCCACAAGAATCATCGCCAGGGCAATCACCAGGACGGATTTGCCGAGACGGTTCCGCAGCTCGAACAGGTGCTCGATCAGCGGCATCCGCCCGTCAGGCGGGCGCGGTGCCATCCCCCGGGGCTACTGCGGCGTACGGTCCGGGGTCGCCGGCGGCTTGAGCGGCTCTCCCGTGTAGGGGTCATAGCGCAGCAGGGGCTGGCCGGTGACCGGGTCGAACCGCGCCGGCACGGGAGGCAGCGCCCCTGGCGCCACCGGACCTGCGGGCGTTGCCTGCTCTTGCGGCTCCAGGTCGTCGTCGTGCAGGCCCTTGGTCTCGGCCTTGAGAATGCGTAGGGACTTGCCGAGCGCGCGTGCGGAGTCCGGCAGGCGCTTTGAGCCGAAGACGACCAGCACCACCAGCAGAACCAGGACGAGCTCCCAGCCACCAGGAAAGTTCACAGTATCTCCTTTATCGAACTGCTCACATCCTACGTCGGGAAACGCAGTTCATCGATGCTGACGGTGTGACAGGTCCGTGTCGTTCAGGTGGGAGCCAGGCTGCACGAGGCTCGGCGGGGCCAGCTGGCCGAGCGTTGCGGCGGCGCCGGACATCTGGCGCAGCAGCCGGCGTACCTGCTTGTACAAAGCCCAACCGACCAGACCGACCACGACCAACGACAGCGCACCGATCAGGACGTCGAGCAGGATCCAGGGCACGCTCTGACGTTAGCGCGCCGACCGGTTCGGGGCAGGGTTCACGCGACGGCTCGGTCGACGAGCGAGGCAAGAAGGTCGGTCTCGCCGAGCCTGAGGGCGAAGTCGAGCAGGTCGTCGTAGGACAGGACCGGTCCGGGCTTGCTCTCGAGAGCCTCGGCCGGCAGGTCCCACACCGTGGCTGGGACGCCGCCGGAGACCAGCAGGGACACGACGTGGTCGTCGGCCGGCTTGCGAATTTCGATGCCACAGCTCTGGCACTCGAAGGCGTAGTAGGACAGCGGAGCGTGGCTGCAGATCATGAGGGACACGTCAGCGGGCGTGAGCTCGACCTCACCGCAGGTGGGGCAGGAAGCCTTGATGGTCGTCATGGCCGTTCCTCTCGCTGGTGCGCTCCGTCAGTGGGCGACAACGAGGCCTTCGGCAGACGCGACCGGGGGCTTGACACCCACCTGCCGCAGATGACTCAGGGTGACTAGTCCCCGCTACCGATCGGCGTAGCCGGCCAGCGCCGATCGCGCGTCCTCGCGTACGCGCTGCGCCAGCCAGGCCGGCTCCAGGACGCGACCCGATGCCCCAAGTGACAGCGCCAACCGGCGTATCCATGCCGTGCCAGAGGTGCGCAGCGTGACCACCTGCCGGCCGTCGCCGAGCTCCTCGACGGCGTCGCAGGGGTAGAAGTCGGCCACCCAGGCGGCGCCCGGTTCGAGGGCGAGGCGGACGACGGTGTCGCCCGGCGCCGGCTGGAACAGCCCCTGCGACAGGTCGCGGGACGGCGCGTCCCGCGGCGGCGCGGCATCCTCGTCGAGGATCTCGAGCTCCTGCACCCGTCCGAGGTGGAACACCCGCATCCCCTCGGCGCGGCGACACCAGCCCTCGAGGTAGCTGCTCCCCTCCACGACAAGCAGCCGGACGGGGTCGACGTCGCGCTCGGTCGTCTCGTCGCGCCCGGCGGTCCAGTAGACCAGGCGCAGCACCTTCTGCCGGGCCAGGGCCTCCCGGACGACCGGGAGCACGGTGCCCTCCCCCTCGAGCGCTACCGCGACCCGGTCGGCGGGGGCGGCGGCGGTCCCGGCCGCGGCCTCGACCTTCGCGAGCGCCCGCAAGACCGGCTCGGGGTCGGCCAGGCCTGGCGTCTCGGCCAGGGTACGCAGGGCGACGACGAGCGCAAGGGCCTCATCCACCGACAGCCGAAGCGGCCGCACGACGCCCTGCGGGTCGGACAGCGTGATCGTGTCGCCCTCGAAGTCGATCTCGATCAGGTCACCCGGGTAGTGCCCCGGCAGCCCGCAGACCCACAGCAGGTTCAGGTCCTTGCGCAGTCGATCCTCGGTGATCCCGAAGTCGGCGGCGGCGGTGGCGAAGGCGATACCGGGGCGCGTGAGGAGGTACGGCACCAGCGCCAGCAGACGTGGCAGCTCCTCGAGCGGGCCGCTCACGCGGTCTCCTCAGCGGTGGTTTTCTCCGTTGCGACTTTCTCAGTGCCGGTTTTCTCTGTGGCGGTTTCCTCCGCCAGGGCGGTGAGGCGCCGTACGACGGACAGGCGGGCCTCGTCCGGGGACAGCACGACCGCGTCGGCGCCGTAGCCGGCGACCCGGTCAGCGAAGCGACGGTGGTCGGAGTAGGGCAGCTCGACGACCTCCCAGCCCGCTCCGTCAGGGGCGGTGGCTGTCGCGGTGCGGCGCAGCTCCCAGCAGCTGCCCGTGCGCACCCGGACCCGCGCCGTCGTCGTCGGGGTGTCCCCGGCGCTCTCGACGACCATGGCCCGCAGGTCGGACCCGTCGGGGATCACGACGGCGCCAGTCATCCCTTCAGGGGTCACCGGGCCGGTGATCCTGGACAGCCGGAACACTCGGGTTGCCTGTCGGGTGAGGTCATGGGCCACGAGGTACCAGCGGCCGTGCCATGACACGACGCCCCACGGCTCGACCTGCCGGGACTCCGGAGCCGGCCGTCCGGCGGTGCGGTAGTCGAAGCGCAGGACCTGGCCCTGGACCACGCCTGCGAGGCAGGACTCGAAGGCCGGCTCGGTCGCCCCGATCCGCGGCTCTAGTCCGGTCGCCCCCTCGGGCGGTTCGATCCCGGCAGCGCGGAGTTTCAGCAGGGCGCTGCCTGTCGCGCCAGCCAGCGGCGCCGACTGCCAGAGCCGGGCCGCCAGGCCGAGGGCGGCGGCCTCGTCGGGCTCCAGTGCGATCTCGGGCAGCTGGTAGTCGCGCTGGGCGATGCGGTAGCCGGGCTCGTCGTCCCAGCCGGAGTTGGACCCGGTCTCCAGTGGGATCCCGAGGTCGCGCAGCTCCTCCTTGTCCCGCTCGAACATCCGGCGGAACGCCTCTTCTTCGGCGGCCCCCTCCCCCGATCCGTAGCCGGGGACCGCCTCGCGGATCTGTTGGACGGTGAGGTACCGGCGGGTCGCCAACAGGCAGATCACCAGGTTGAGCAACCGCTCGGTCTTCTTCGCCGCCACCACGTGGACGTTAGCCCCTCGACGGCGGTCACCCCTCGGTGATCTTCCTCAAACGGTGCCCGACACGCCGTCGGCGGCCACCACGAGGGGAAGATCGTCGGGGTGAGGGTCGGTCCAGGGCGCCCCGTACGACGGGCTGCGCCAGCCGCGCTGGAGCAGGGCCTCCTGGAGCACCTGGCCGGCGCGGCGGTGCTCCTCGGTGACGTGCTCGAGCAGGTTGAGGTCGGTCGTCGGTCGGGTCGTCACGACCTCGAGCCGGTTGGACGCGGTGACAAAGGTGCGCATCGCCGCCACCAGCCGGTCGTCCGTCAGGAGCACGGGGAACCCCCTGTTGTCGGGCACCACCTGGCGACGGGGGTCGCGGCTGGTGCTGCAGAGGGCTTCGGCGTTCGGCGCAACAGTTCTTGAGCCGTTCGGCCCAAGGTCACCCGCTTGGAGCAGCCCCGGCAGTCGGCCCGGGACCATGAGCGGTCCAGGGGTCAGCGGACCCCGAGCAGGTCGACGACGAAGACGAGGGTCTCGTTCGGCTTGATCGCGCCACCGGCACCGCGGGCGCCGTAGCCCAGGTGCGGCGGGATGGTCAGCCTGCGACGGCCACCGATTCTCATACCGGCAACGCCTTGGTCCCAGCCGCCAATGACCATCCCCGCGCCGAGCTGGAAGGTGAACGGCTCGCCCCGGTCCCAGCTCGCGTCGAACTGCTGGCCGTCAGACCATGAGTGCCCGACGTACTGCATCGTGCAGGTCTTTCCGGACACCGCCTCGTTGCCGTCACCCACGGTGAGGTCCTCGAGGACGAGGTCGGTGGGCGCAGCGCCCTCTGGAATCACGATCTGCGGCTTCTCCATGCCGAAGACCTTACCTGCGCCGGCGATCACATAGAGGCGATGAGCTTCTCGACGCGGTCGTCGACGGAGCGGAAGGGGTCCTTGCACAGCACGGTGCGCTGGGCCTGGTCGTTGAGCTTCAGGTGCACCCAGTCGACGGTGAAGTCGCGGCGCTTCTCCTGTGCTTTGGCGATGAATTCCCCACGCAGCTTGGCCCGGGTCGTCTGGGGTGGCACCGACTTGGCCTCGAAGATCCGCACGTCGTTCGCGGCCCGCTCGACCAGGTTCTTGCGCTCAAGCAGGTAGTACAGGCCCCGGTTGCGGTTGACGTCGTGGTAGGCGAGGTCGAGCTGGGCCACCCGGGGGGAGGACAGCGCCATGTCGTGCTTGGCGCGGTAACGCTCGATGAGCTGGTGCTTGATGACCCAGTCGACCTCGCGGTCGACGAGGGACAGGTCGCCAGTCTCGATGGCGGTGAGGGTTCGGTCCCACAGGTCGAGTACCCGCTTGACGGTTTCGTCGCCGCCGCGTCGGGAGACGAAGTCGACGGCCTTGTTGTAGTACTCGCGCTGCACCTCCAGGGCGCTGGCCTCGCGGCCGTTGGCGAGCTTGACCTTCTTCTGGCCGGTCAGGTCGTGGCTGACCTCGCGGATCGCCCGGATCGGGTTCTCCAGCGTGAGGTCACGCATGACGATGCCCGCCTCGATCATCCTGAGCACCAGGTCCGTCGTACCGACCTTGAGCAGGGTTGTCGTCTCGCTCATGTTGGAGTCGCCGACGATGACGTGCAGCCGCCGGAAGCGCTCGGCGTCGGCGTGCGGCTCGTCACGGGTATTGATGATCGGGCGGGACCGGGTCGTCGCGGAGGAGACGCCCTCCCAGATGTGCTCGGCCCGTTGGCTGACGCAGAAGACGGCACCGCGAGGGGTCTGCAGGATCTTTCCTGCGCCGCAGATGAGCTGCCGGGTCACCAGGAACGGGATGAGCACGTCCGCCAGGCGGCTGAACTCGCCGTGCCGGCCGACGAGGTAGTTCTCGTGGCAGCCGTAGGAGTTGCCGGCGCTGTCGGTGTTGTTCTTGAACAGGTAGATGTCACCGGCGATGCCTTCTTCGCGCAGCCGCCGCTCCGCGTCCACGAGCAGGCCCTCCAGGATCCGCTCCCCCGCCTTGTCGTGCGTCACGAGGTCGACCACGTTGTCGCACTCGGGAGTGGCGTACTCCGGGTGGCTGCCTACGTCGAGGTAGAGCCGCGCGCCGTTCTTGAGGAACACGTTGCTTGACCGGCCCCAGCTCACGACTCGCCGGAACAGGTAGCGGGCGACCTCGTCAGGGCTCAGGCGGCGCTGGCCGCGGAACGTGCACGTCACGCCGTACTCGTTCTCGATGCCGAAGATGCGACGGTCCATCAGCGAACACCGGCGAACGTCATCGAATTAAATAACTGCATGTCAGAGGTCATGTTTCTCAGATTCCCGTTCGTAGACGTTCCTTGAAGAACGTCAGAAGTTTGGTGGAGCCTGCCAACATGCTGCCAAGAATCGGCCCCAAAACGCGATAACTCGTTGTGAGCTCCAGGAGAGCCGAATCCGAACCACCTTCGGGACCCCCGTGGAAGGGCCTCGCTGACCCGATCACGGGTCGGGAGGGACGACACCGATGACCAAGCCGCGCAAGTCGCTCGCCCGGCGTCCCACCCGGGCCGGGGTGTCGGTGGCGAGCCGCACGGCCGGTACCCGGCTCCACCACCCGCGACGCCGGGTACCCCGATATTCGCGGCCGACCCGCCATGGTGGCTCCGACCGGTGGTGGCAAGAGCTTGACGGACTGGGGCAGGGCCTTCACCTCCGCGTGCCTCGCCCAGGCGGAGGCTGAGCGGTTGAGCGACCGCAGCAGCGACGGGGAGAGGTTGCTGTTTGCTGATCTTGTTGCCCTCCACTACGCACCCACCCAGTCGGATGCGGCACCGCACACCCGCAAGAACACAGCGTCGCACCTCGGCGACAACAGTGGCGTGCCAACCCGCAAAGGGCGCTACGCCGAGCGTGCGGTCGCAGCCAGCTGTTGTACGCCTTCGGCCACCTGCCGATCGGGCCGATCGGCCCCAATGAGGTGCATGAGTGGATCTCGCAGATGGTTGTGGACGGTGACACGTACGCCACCATCCGGGCCAAGACGTCGCTGCTCAAGACGATCTTGCAGGTCGCGGTCCCCCAGGGTTGGCTGACCGACGACGGTGGACCCTGCCCGGCTGCCGAAGGCTGTCGAGCAGCCTGACAAGGACCGGGTCATCACCCCCGAGGTCCGCCGACTCCTCAACAAGCCGATCTGGACACCTGACTGCGTAGGACTTCGAACAGTTCCTCCCATGCACGGGGGCTTGCCTGTTTGTGCCAGATCAGTGCGGGTGGCGCCTTCGTGTTCCGGGGCTCATTGCCAGGCGCGGGCCGGTGGGTCTCGTGCCAGCAGTGTTAGGTGTTGGAGCGCGACTTTCGGTAGTACCTACGGTAGATGATCTTGTACAGGGGAAGTGCGCGGGGGATATCTCTTAGGCCGGGGATCCAGGGCAGTGCGAGTTGCAAGAGCATGCCGACAATCACGATGAGCGTCCCGACCCACAGGTCAGCAGCAGCCGAAGTTCCGATCGCCGGGATGTGGTAAGGGAGGGCGTAGAGGATCAGCCAGAACTGGCCAGGGTAGTTCCATAGCTCGTTCATGACGCCGTACTGGTCCCCGGTCAGGCCTTGGCCAGTGGCGATGGTGCTCCACAGGGTGCCATCGCTGAAAAACATCGTCGACTTGTAGGGGTTGGTCGTGAGTTGGGTGCCGCTGCTGCTGGTGAGGTAGCCGTCCAAGGCGCCGCTGCGGGCGATCGACAACTCGGCCTGCACCAGCGTCGGGACGGGGCCGTAGTCGCCGGGGGCCACGGTGAGCTTGCCGTTGTCGGCGGTGCCCTTGGCCAGTGCAGCGGTGTAGGCCTTCAGCCAGCCGGCCTGCTGGTCGGAGATCAACTTGTCGGCCGCCACACCTTCCAGGCGACTCCCACCGGCGCCCTGGTATTGCCTGACCGCGCTGGACACGGCGGGGTCGTAGGGCGCCACGACGGCGCCCAACGGTGCCAGGACGAAGTCCTTCGCGGTGTTGATCGGCTGGGTAAGCCCAAACACGCTGTGCGCCACCCCGGCGAGCGACACCCTGCCGATGTGCTGGGAGACACCGGCGGTGTTGTTGAACGGAGGCCCGTAGGTGGCGGTGGCTGAGGAGCCATCGAGTTCGGTGACGACGGTGGTCGCGAAGTCCATCGCGCCGCCGCTGGGGTCGGACTTGCCCTTGTCGTCGACGGTCGGTGAGGTGGCCCAGTACTTGGCGGTGAAGGCCGTCCCCGGCTTGGCCGGCGGACCCCCGGGGTAGCTCAGGCCCCCGTCCGCCGACCCGAAGATGATGGCGGCGGCGACGACCAGGACCGAGACGATGACGACCGCTGCCGTCCCCTCGAAGAGCAGGTCGTACTTGCGTTCAGGTCCGGTCCAGTGCCGCAGCGGATGGGTGCGCTGGCGAGTCATCAGAGCGACCCGCGGTCTGGGACCGGCTGCGGGACCGGCGGCTGCGCTCCGGGCCGGCGTACCGCCGCGGCCAGCGGTTCGGGCACCTCGCGCGGGGTGGACACCGGCGTTGCAGAGCTGTCCTCCGCGACCTCCAGGTGCTCCGCCCCGGGCGGCGGCGCGACCCCACGGCGGCGGATCTGACCCAAGTGGATGAGCACGATGAAACCGAGCAACCCCGAAGTCACCACCACGTGCAGGGTGAACTGCTGTCCCACGTCCATCACGTTCCACACCGCACCTATGCCCATCGCGTTGAAGGCGTCTTTGGCCTGCTGGGCGATGTACTGGCTGTCCCAGTTGGTCAGCATCAAAAAGCCGGTGAACGCCGTGACCACCGAGAGTAGGAAAGCCAGCACTCCGGTCACCCAGGTGAAGCCGCGGCCACCGCGCCACGCCATGGTGAAGAAGCTGGCCAGGGCGTGCACCGCCATGAACAAAAAGAACGCCTGGACACCCCAGAAATGGACGCTGTTCACCGACGCGCCCAAGGTGCTGGTGTGCCACCACTGCACACCTCCGACCGCCAGGACCACACCACTGATGATGACCACCAGCATTGACGCCAGGGTCAACACACCCATGGTGTAGAGCATGGAGGAGACGTAGGACGGCTCGGTGTCCGGGAGCAGCCGGCGCAACGGCAGGTTCCGTACCAGCAGGCTGCGGACCCACGGCGACGGAGTAGTCCAGGAGAACGACTCATCGCCAGCGGTGTTGGTCACCGGGTCCCGCACCGTCGATTCGCCGCTCACTCGGAATCACTCCCGTGCTCTGGCAGGTGAAGGAGCATCGAGACCGTGAACAGCAGCGCAACAACCACAAACATGAGCACGTTCGCGTACTTCATGACAAACCAGCTTCCGAACGTCAGCGCCTGGTAACCACCGCCTCCAACCAAGTCGACAAACGGACCCCACAACTGGTGGATCACGGTTTCTCCTCCCAACGGAATGAGCACGCGGCAGCGGCCGCTCAGTTAAAACTCCGCTGTTGAGGCTGAGGAAACACAGGCGGTCATCTGAATGTCAAGCACATACCTTCCGTAACGACCAATTCCCTTGCATTGACGATCGAAACGATGCCGACCGGGAGCAGAACCTCAACACCTTCGCCGGCGTGACCGCCCTGCACGCCGCTGTGCCGCGACCTCGCGCGCGACCCGCAGCGGCCGGTACGGCGCGCACCGTGTGCCGCTAGGGTGCGGCCACGCCCGGTTCCGTCGGGCAAGGGGGCATCCGGGCCCCTGGACACGGGGGTCGTCATCACCGGTCGACGTACGCAGGCGCTTGTCGGGGTGTTCGTTGTCTGCGCGCTGCTCGCCCCCTGGGCGACGACGTCGTCCGCCGCGGCGGACACGTCCTGCGCCCCAGCGACGGACGTCAGCAGCGTCTCGGTCTCCCCGAGTCACCTGAGCACAGCCGCCGGGCCGGGTGTCGTCACGGTCCGCGCGCACCTCGACGCGGTCACCGCCTCAGCAGGACTCCGGGGCCCCGGCGGGACAATGACCTCCGGGGACTTGCATCAGGACGGTGCCGACTGGACCGGTGACCTGACCGTCCCGCAGCTCACCCAACGCACTGATGTCGGCCTCGACCTGTCCTGGACCGACTCGGCGGGGGTTGCCCACAGCGCTCCGGCCTGCGCGGTCGACGCCCACCTCACGGTCGACCCGACGGTCCCCATGAGTCCGGCCGTCTCGGCGGCCCGCGGCGACGGGTCCGCGCTCGTGAGCTGGCAGCCCCCGCCTGACGACGGCGGGGCGCCGGTCACCGGTTACCAGGTCACCGTCAACCCGTCCGGCCGGGTCCTGACGGCTACCTCCGACCAGCGGTCGCTGTCCGTCGACGGGCTCACCAACGGGCAGGTCGCCAGCCTCGACGTTGCCGCGGTCAACGACGTCGGCATCGGCCCGGCCGGCTCCGCGCAGGTCATCCCCGCCGGCCCGCCTTCGGCGCCGGCCGTCGAGGCGTACCTCCGGAACGGCGCCGTCCGGCTGTCGTGGACGGCGCCAGCGGCCAACGGGGACCCGGTCACCGGCTACGTCGTCCAGGTCCTCCCCGCTGGGCCCCCCGTGGACGTCACCGGCACCGGCACCCTGCTCACCGGCCTCACCAACGGCACCCTGCTCACCGGCCTCACCAACGACACCATGTACGACGTGAGCGTCGCGGCCCGCAACGGGGTCGGGATCGGTAGCGGCACCGTTCTCAGCGTCGTCCCGACAGCAGGCGCCGGCGAGCCGGCGACGGCGACCGGCAGGCCGGTCGCCGTCACGGGTGACGGTCAGGCGCTGCTGCACTGGACGGCCCCCCAAGACGACGGCGGCCAGCCCGTCATCGGGTACCTGGTGACCGTCCAGCCCGGCGGCCGACAGGTCCGCTCAGCCGGGCCGCAGCTCGACGTGACCGGGCTGACCAACGGCGTGGCGGCCACGCTCAGCGTGCAGGCCGTCACGGCCGTAGGCCCAGGCTTGGCCAGCCCCGGCGTCACCGTCGTACCCCGTCGGCCAGGGGTGCTGCGGGTCGTGCATCAGGCTGTGGCGACCGTGGCGTACGCACACGTCAGCATGGTGCAGGCCCAGCTGGTCGGCACCAACGGGACCGCCCTTCCCGGAAGGAAGGTGACGCTGCTGACCCGGGTGCGTGGGACCACCGCGTGGGTACCGGTCGCCCACGGCACCACGGGAGCGACGGGTGTGGTCACCGTCTCGACCGTGCTGCGCGGGACGTCGGCGCTGCTGCTGAGGCACGACGCGGACGCGGTCGGCGCGGTCGAGGTCACCGCGACCCCCGTCGCGGTGTCCGCGACCGCTACCGCCGTACCCAACGCCAGCAGGCTCAGCGCTGGCCATGTACTCACGATGCGGGGCGCGCTGTCCGCACGAGGCATTGGTGTCACGGTCCGGCTCGAGCAGCGGGTCGGCACCGGCTGGGTCATCAGGGCCGCAGCCCGTACGTCCGCGACCTCGGCCTACGCCCTGTCGTGGCGGCCCGTCAGGGGCGGTCTCGTGGCCCTTCGGGTGCGGATTTTTCCCTACGGCGCGTTGACCGCGGGTGTGACGCGGAGCTCGACGATCTCCGTCGTCGACACGTCCGCCTCGCTGGCCCGGGAGATCCTGGCGAACCCGCGGATCCAGCTCGCGACCGGCCACCTCAGCGGGGTGCGGGACCTCGCCGACCCGCTCCATGAGATGAACGACCTGGCCGCCGGGCGTCTTGCGCACCGGTCCTCCTACGGCACCGCCCCCGGCGGGTCGGTGATGGTCACCGTGGCGACGCTGCGCGGACTGCGGGACGCCGGGCGGGTCGCCACGATCCACGTCGTCGAGCTGGCCGGCGGCACCCACGCCCGAGGGTCGGCGCACTACCTCGGGCTGGCCTTCGACATCGACATCGTCAACGGGCGGTGGGTGTCCTATGGCAGCGGCTACGACGTCGTCGTGGTCAGCTGTAGGCATTCAGGCGCCACTCGCGTCTTCCACCCCACCTACGACCCCTACGGCGGCCACGGAAACCACATCCATGTCGACTGGCTGGTCCAGTAGGCCGTCAGGCAGTGAGGGACGGTCAGCCGACCTTCACCATGTCGATGAGGAAAACCAGCGTGCCACCGGGGACGGGTCCGCTGGCGCCGTACCCGTCCTTGGGCGCGATGATGACTTCGCGGCGGCCGCCGACCTTCATGCCCGTGGCACCGACGCTGAAGCCGTTGATGACACCTCCGCCGACCGTGAACGACAGGGTGTCGGTGGTGCCGCGTTTCCAGGACGAGTCGAACTCGGCGCCGTCGGCGTAGTTGACGCCGACGTACTTCACCTCGACCGGCGAGCCCGCAATGGCCTCCGCGCCGGTGCCGCAGACGATGTCGATGCTGGTCGTCTCGGTCGGCGGGGTGTCCTTGGAGACCGTGAAGACCGGTTTGGTGGCGAGGTCGGTGGTGCCCTTGCCGGAGGGGGTGCAGGTACCGCCGGCGACGGTCGGGGACGCCTTGCCGGCAACCTTGTCGACGGTCTTGCTGCCGCCACCGCAGCCGGTCAGGACGCTCATCAGGACCAGGCTGCCGACGGTGAGCGTGCGGGTGCCGGTCATGAAGCGGAGGCGCCCAGGATTGTGGTGAGACGGTCGGCGGTCAGGCGCTTGAAGGTACGTCGGGCGCGGGTCCGGTCCAGGACGGCTGCCTCGAGGCCGGTCGGGAGGATCTGCCGGGGCTCGCCTGCGTCAGGGGTCGCGGCGAGCGCCTTCACAGCGAGGGTCACCGCGCCGTCGAGGTCCAAGGTCGGGTCGTGCTCGTTCTTCAACACGCCGGCGATCGGGTCGGCGTTGCCGCCCATCACGACGAAGCCGTGCTCCTCTGCGACGCTCCCGTCGTAGGTGAGGCGGTAGAGCTGGTCGTCGGCCGGGCTGTCCCCGACCTCCGCCACGGTGATCTCCACCTCGTAGGGCTTGCCGCTCTCGGTGAAGATCGTCCCGAGGGTCTGTGCGTAGGCGTTGGCGAGTCCGCGGCTCGTCACGTCCGACCGGTCGTACTGGTAGCCGCGCAGGTCGGCGTACCGCACACCGGCGAGCCGCAGGTTCTCGAACTCGTTGTACTTGCCGACCGCCGCGAACGCGATCCGGTCGTAGATCTCGCTGATCTTGTGCAGTGCTCTGCTGGGGTTCTCGCCGCAGAACAAGATCCCGTCGGCGTAGGCCATGACGAGCACCGAGCGGCCGCGGGCGATGCCCTTGCGGGCGTAGTCGCTCTTGTCCCGCATGATCTGCTCGGGGCTGACGTAGAACGGCGTCGACACTTGCTCTCCTCGGTACGACGGTGTGCTGGCGGGATCGTGCTGGGCTGTCGGTCGTGCGGCAGCAGGTGTGGCCGGGGGGTCGGGTCAGCCGCCGGGACGGATCATCCGCTCGGCCACAATGGCCTCGACGACCGCGGCGACCTCGTCCTCGGGGACTCGGCGCAGCCCGTCGGCCGTCACGGTCATGACGACCGGGAAGATCCGTCGGGTGAGATCGGGGCCGCCGGTGGCGGAGTCGTCGTCGGCGGCGTCGTACAGCGCGTCGACGGCGAGCTTGACGGCGGCGGCCTCGTCGAGCCCGTCGTTGTAGCGCTTCTTGAGCGCACCTCGGGCGAACATCGAGCCGCTCCCGACGCTGTGGAAGCTGTGCTCCTCGTAGCGGCCGCCGGTGACGTCGTAGCTGAAGATCCGACCGAGGCCGCGGTCGAGGTCGTAACCGGCAAACAGCGGCACGACCGCGAGGCCCTGCATGGCCATCTGGAGGTTGCCGCGGATCATCGCGGTCAGGCGGTTGGCCTTGCCCTCGAGGCTCAGGACATTGCCTTCGAGCTTCTCGTAGTGCTCGAGCTCGACCTGGAACAGCCGGACCATCTCGATCGCGAGGCCGGCCGTGCCGGCAATGCCGACGCAGGAGTACTCGTCGGCTGGGAAGACCTTCTCGATGTCCCGCTGCGCGATGATGTTGCCCATGGTCGCGCGCCGATCGCCGGCCATGATGACTCCGGCGGACCCCCCAACTCCGTGGGTGACAGCGACGATCGTGGTGCCGTGCGGCGCGTCGACCGTCGCGCCGGCCGGAAGGGGGCGGCGGGATGGGAGCAGGTCAGGGGCTGCGGCGCTCAGGAAATCGCTGAAGCTGCTGGTGCCGGCGGCCGTGTAGTGAGCCGGTAGACGTCCATGGAGACCGAGGTCCTCTGCCACTGTGTCTCGCTGGTCCTCTCGAGGTAGTCGATCGCGTTGCGCAAGGTGGGGGTGGAGTTCCGGAACTACCCGAGGGCAGCGTTGCAGGGCAAGCACAGCACACCACGGACGACGTCAACGACGTGATCGTGGACCACGTGCTCGGCGGTCACTGACCTCCCTTTTGCACGTATCCACGAACAAACTCCTCAGCATTTGACTCGAGGACGTCATCGATTTCGTCTAAGAGGTCATCCACGTCGGAGGACAACTCCTCCACACGCTCGTGGACATCCGACGGGGCCGCGTCAACGACCTCCTCTGCCTCCCCGGTGTTCTTGCTTGCGCGCTCCTGGCCGCCGCTGTCGTTGCTTGCCATCGCTGTCTCCTCGCGTTCGGTGCTTGACCTCGGGGTCCGCCCTGGGTGGGGCTCTTTGGCCTGGCTCCTGAACCTATCCCGCGGAGCCGTCCCGTTCCTTTCGGCAGGCCCGGCGCTTCGACAAGGCGCGGTTGGTTGTGGCCTGATGGAGGCGTGGACCACTACGCCCTACCACCGAAACAGTTCACGGCTGCCCGGGACGCGGCGGTCACGGGCGCGGTGGCCCAGCAGGACAGGACCCTCGCCACGACGCTGAAGGCGCTGCGCAAGCCGAGCATCGCCGCCTGGGTGGTCAACACCCTCATCCGCCAGCAGGCGCAGCTCCTCGACGAGGTTCTGGCGCTCGGCACGGGACTGGCCGAGGCCCAGGCGCGGGGCAAGGGCGCCGACGCGGCCGGCGCGCCAGCGCAAGCCGGCCGGAAGGCCAAGGGCGGCCAGGACATCTCGAAGCTGGAGGCCGCCGCCCTCCGGGCCGCGCAGGACGCCAGTGAGCAGAGGCGGCACGCCCTCGACGCCGCCCGCCGCTCATGAACGACGGTCTTCGGGCCGTTGAGGACCACCTCACACGCCTGGCACCTCTGCACCTCAGGGGGTCCTGGCTGCACGGATCTCTGGTCCTCGGCGGCTACCACCCCGGCATCAGCGACCAGGACCTCGTCGTCAAGCTCGACCACCCCCTCACCGCGAAGGAGCGGGCGCTCGTACACAGCAGCCACGGTCAGGCGGGTCCGATGCTGGCCACGAGCTACCTCGAGGGCAAGGACGACCCCGAGCCCTGGACCTGGACACACGGCTGGTGCGGCCGACGTCGGGTCAGCCTGATCACGCGTGCCGAGCTGCACCTGGCCCATCCGGACGACTGGCCCGAGGTCCCCGACCTACCGGGGGTGGTGGCTCGGGAGGTGACCCAGGTCTGGGGACCGCTGCTCAAGCTCCCGTGGACCTGGCTGAAGACCGAGTACGTCGACCTTTCTTTGACCAGCGTGGCCCGAGCGCTGCTCACCCAGGAGACCGGGGAGCTGTGCACCAAGGACGCCGCCCTCGAAACGTTGCAGCCCCTCGGTGTGTCCCCCAGGCTCGCCGAGGCCGTGACAGCCCGGCGGGAGGGGCGCCAAGCCCTGCCGCACAACGCCTTCGGGCGTGCCGTGCAGACCCGCAACGAGGTCGCGCGGCTGCTGGAGAAGCTCTAGCGACGGCCAGCCAGCGTGTCGACGAGCTCGGCGGCGTTGTCGCAGCGGTCGAGCAGCGCGCCGACGTGGGCCTTCGTGCCGCGCAGAGGCTCGAGGGTCGGCACCCGTTGTAGCGACTCTCGGCCCACGTCGAAGATGACCGAGTCCCACGAAGCGGCCGCGACCTGGGTGGGGTACTTCTGCAGGCAGCGCCCGCGGAAGTAGGCCCGGGTGTCCGACGGGGGCGACAGGACGGCCCGCTGGACCTCCTGCTCGGTGACCAGGGTCTTCATCGAGCCGCGGGCCACCAGCCTGTTGTAGAGGCCTTTGTCGCGGCGGACGTCGGAGTACTGGAGGTCGACCAGGTGCAGCTTGGAGGCGTCCCAGTCGAGGCCTTCGCGCTGCCGGTAGCCCTCGAGCAAGGACAGCTTCGCGACCCAGTCGAGCTCGCCAGACAGCGACATGATGTCGGTCGAGAGCCGGTCCAGCGTGGACTCCCACCGGGCGAGGACGTCGGCGGTGTCGGGGTCGACGTCGGAGCCGAAGCGGTCCTCGACGTGCTTTTTCGCCTGCTCGCAGTACTCGAGCTGAAGCTGCAGGGCGGTCATGGTCCGCCCGTCCCGCAGCGTGACACGGTGGCGCAGGGTGGGGTCGTGCGACACAGCCCGCAAGGCCGACACGGGACCATCGACCGACAGGTCGATCCCGTTCTGGCGCAGCCAACCGTCCTCGATCATCGACAGCACCAGGTTGGTCGTGCCGACCTTGAGGTAGGTCGAGATCTCCGACAGGTTCGCGTCGCCGATGATGACGTGCAGCCGGCGGTACTTCTCAGGGTCGGCATGCGGCTCGTCGCGGGTGTTGATGATCGGCCGTTTGAGGGTCGTCTCCAGGCCGACCTCGACCTCGAAGAAGTCGGCCCGCTGGCTGATCTGGAAGCCGTGGGTGCGGCCGTCCTGGCCGATGCCGACACGTCCGGCGCCGACGACGACCTGCCGCGAGACGAAGAACGGCGTGAGGTGCCGGACGATCTCCGCGAAGGGGGTCGCGCGCGCCATCAGGTAGTTCTCGTGAGTCCCGTAGGAGGCACCCTTGTTGTCGGTGTTGTTCTTGTACAGCTGGATCGGCGCGGTCCCCGGCACGGCGAGGGCCCGCACCGCAGCGGTCTCCATGACACGCTCGCCGGCCTTGTCCCACAGGACCAGGTCGCGCGGGTTGGTGACCTCGGGGGTGGAGTACTCGGGATGGGCGTGGTCGACGTACAGGCGGGCGCCGTTGGTGAGGATGACGTTGGCCAGGCCGATCTCCTCGTCCGGCTCCCCCGCCTGGTGGTCTGAGCTGCCCAGGCCCACCTCGAAGCCACGCGCGTCACGCAGCGGGTTCTCCTCCTCGAAGTCCCAGCGGGTACGACGGTCGCGCGCCTGACCCTCCGGGGTTCCGCCGGCGTAGCCGTTGACGACCTGCGAGGACGCGACCATGTGGTTGACGCCGGCCGTGCCGGGCGTGGAGACGCCGTACTCCGTCTCCGCTCCCATGACCCGCCGTGCGCTCATACCGGGAAGACTAAGCCGAGGCGGGCACGCGTGCCGGGTCCGACGCCTGCACGAGCGACCCGGAGCCGCGCCGCGGGAGCCTGTCCAGCGTGGCGACGACGACAGCCAACAGCAGGACGGCGACCACGCCGTCGGCCCACCAGTGGTTGGCGCTGGCGACGACGACCAGCGTCATCAGGACCAGGTGCGCCACGCCCAGGTGCCGCCACGGACCCGACCCGCAGCGCCAGAGTGTCCAGGCCACCAGAGCTGCCCAGCCGACGTGCAGCGATGGCATCGCGAGCAGCTGAGCCTCCAGACCAGTGCCATAGCCGCCGTAGACGGACTCGCCGTACGTCTGGGCGAGGTCGACGAAGCCGAGGTCGGGCAGCAACCGGGGCGGGGCGACCGCGAGCAGCTGCACCGCCATACAGACGACGGTCAGTGCGACCAGCTGCAGGCGCAGCACTGGGTAGGCGTCGCGGTGCCGCCACCACGTCCAGGCGAGCAGCAGGCCGATCGTGTTGAGGTGGCCGTAGAGGTAGTAGCCGTTCACCAGGTGCGCCAGCGCCGGGTGCGGCAGGACGAGCTGCTGCACGGACACCTCGCTGGGCAGGTGCAGGTGATGCTCGAGCGCGAACAGATCGCGGCCGCGCTGCTCGGCGCCGGCCAGGTGCGCGTGGGTGACGCTGCCGATCAGGCACCACGCGCCGTACAGGCCCACGACCAGGACACCCTCGCGCAGGGCGACCGAGGCGAGCCTGCGACGGCGCAGCACGAACGAGGCCACCACCAGAAGAGCAGTCAGCGCGAGCGCTGACCGCCACCCGGGGTCGAGGTGAGGCAGTGGCCTAGAGGTACTGGCCGGTGTTGGAGATGGTGTCGATCGACTTGCCCGTCTCGTTGCCCTTGGCGCTGGTGACGAGCGTGCGGATGTAGACGATCCGCTCACCCTTCTTGCCCGAGATCCGAGCCCAGTCGTCGGGGTTGGTGGTGTTGGGCAGGTCCTCGTTCTCCTTGAACTCATCGATGCAGGCGGACAGCAGGTGTTGCATTCGCAGACCCTTTTGGCCGCTTTCAAGGAAGGCCTTGATCGCCATCTTCTTGGCGCGGGCCACGATGTTCTCGATCATCGCGCCGGAGTTGAAGTCCTTGAAGTACAGGACCTCTTTGTCGCCTCCGGCATAGGTGACCTCCAGGAACTTGTTCTCCTCGGCCTCGGTGTAGATGCGCTCGACGACGCCCTGGATCATGGCGGCAAGCGTGGCTTCTCGCGAGCCCCCGTGCTCGGCGAGGTCCTCAGCATGCAGCGGCAGCTCGGTGACGAGGTACTTGCCGAAGATGTCCTTGGCGGCCTCGGCGTCGGGACGCTCGATCTTGATCTTCACGTCGAGGCGGCCGGGGCGCAGGATGGCCGGGTCGATCATGTCCTCGCGGTTGGAGGCGCCGATCACGACGACGTTCTCGAGGGTCTCGACGCCGTCGATCTCACTGAGCAGCTGCGGCACGATGGTCGTCTCGACGTCGCTGGACACGCCGGACCCGCGGGTGCGGAAGAGCGAGTCCATCTCGTCGAAGAAGACGACCACGGGCGTGCCGTCGGAGGCCTTCTCGCGGGCCCGCTGGAAGATCACCCGGATGTGG
>JANXUE010000236.1 GCA_025352005.1 Frankiales bacterium | reverse complement strand
CTCGGTTCCGTCGGACAAGGTCCAGTGACGCGCGCCGGTGACGACGAAAAGTACGGTGCTCATGCGGTTGCTCCAGGGACAGGTTGTGGGGTCCTTCTGTTCGTCCCCCCACGGCGTGCCGAAGAAACGCAGCCACCCGGCCGGGCTTGGTGACGTCCAGCAGGTCCATCCAGGGCGGCCATCAGCACTTCCGGCAGCGGCCGTCCCTAGCCTCCTACGTGGCTTGGGTGGCCCCGATGGCGTCCAGGACGGCCCGAGCTGCTTGTTGACCGGCCCAGAGAGCACCTTCGATGTGTCCGGCGTTCTGCGCTGAGGTCTCCGTGGACGCCCAGTGGATCCGGCCAGCAGTGGCCCGCTGGTACAGCGGGTGCCCGTAGCTCGTCGTTGCTGCACGCGGCGACACTGCCCTTGGGCTGGTGTAGCGCTCGGCGCTCCAGTCGGTGACGTGGATGTGGCGGGGCGTTGCGGAGGCTGCTCCGAACAGGCGTCGGAGCTGGTCGGCGAACGCCGCACCGATCCGCTCGGGCGAAACACCGTCGAAAGGGGCTGCGGCAGCGAAGCCGAGCAGGGCCGCAGGACTGCCGCCGGGTCCGCTGTGGTCGTGTACCTCGCGGAACGGTCCACGATGGCTGACGGCGGCGCCGGCGAGACCCACATCGCGCCAGTAGGGCTTGTCGAACACGGCGACCGCTTTGACGATGTCACCCATCCACACGGCGGTGCGCTCGGCAAGGGTCCGCACCTCGGCTGGCAGTTCCGGACTGAAGGTGATCGCCTCGACGGCCAGAGCGGGCGGAATCGCCACGACGACGTGGCGGGCCGTGGTCACCCCGCTGGCGGCTTCGACGGTCACTGCCCCGTCGTTGACGTGCACGCGCGTGACGGGGTCGTGCAAACGCAGTACGCCCTCCGGGAGCCGCTCGGCGAGTCTGATCGCGAGAGCCTGCGCGCCTTGGGCGAACCGCCCGGAGACCGTATCGAGGGGGTTGCCCTCCATCCGATGTGCTCCGCGGTGATCGGCTTCGAACATCGCGTCGCCACCCAGCGCCTGCTGGAAAGTGCTGACTCCAAGCTCGGATGCGAGCTTTTGCACCAGCGGCTCGTTCGGCCAGAACCAGCTCGCACCCAGATCGACGGTGCACCCGTCGTGGGTGACGCTCAGCAGCCGGCCGCCCACCCGGTCGCGTGCCTCGTGCAAGCGCACGCTCAGACCGGCGCCAGCCAGGGCCCGTGTGGCTGTCAGCCCAGCGATCCCGGCACCGAGCACCGAGACGTCACAGATTCGCGCGGCACGCGACCTCACGTTGTCTGATTCAGCTCAGGGGATCGAGCACGAGGTAGCCGTCGATCCGACGGACGGCCTCCGTGGTGGGATCGCCGGGCAGCGGGTGGCCGAGGTCGCGGAAGCGGACCTCGCCGATCCACTGGTCGTGCTGATACTCGTGGTTGATCAAAGTGGTCAACAGGTGCGTGCCGACAACGGTCATCTGGTCCGGGGAGTTCACACGCCTACCAGCGATGTCGCCGAGCCGTGCGTGGACGCGCTCGGCAACCGTGTCCCGGAACTGCGACAGGCGCTCCACGGTCGGCAGTGCGCCGCGGAACTTCTCGGGCTGGGCCGAGTCCATCAGGTCGTCGAGCTCAGGGTCGGGGCTGGGCTCTGCGGCGGTCAGGTTCCGGACCATGAAGTGGGCGACGTGCGCCTGGTGACCCAGGTGCCACCCGATCGCGCTGGAGCTCGCATCGGGCCGCCAGACCACCTCATCTGCCGACAGGTCGCGCCAGAGGTCATCGGTGTAGGCCCGGGCGCGGTCGTACTCGACGAGGAGTTCACTGACGGTCGGCGTGGAACCAGTCATGCGGTCGTCCTTCACACGTGGGGCCGCGGAGCCCGACCGGAGGGAGACGGCCGATGAGCCGCTGGGCGCACGCAACACCTTACCGGCGTCCGGCACCCACTTACCGGGCGCGAGCAGTGAGACCTTGACCGCAGAACGTGCGATGGCCGGCCCGCACGGGGCGCTGCTCGGGCACCTGTTCGGCAACAACGACCAGTGGCAGTTGCCCGTCCATGGCGAAGCCCAAGCTCAGCCAGAACCGCTTCCCACCTGACGCTTCTCACGAGCTCATCGCGTCAGGCAGCTAGGGACCCGCCGAAGATCTGCCAGGCGAGCAGGGATTTCGCCACGAGACTGAACACCAGGTAGGTCTTCTCGCCGTAGGAGTAGTCGATCCACCTGCCGATCCCGCGGTACTGCAGCCATTGGTTGAGCCCAAAGCTGAAGAACAGGACGGCCTGAGTGAGCACGATCCCGTAGACGAATCCGGGGACGGTCTTGGATCCGATGACGTTGAATGCGATCGAGATCCACGGGGCGACCCCGATCAGCGAACCGAACCAGAACGGCAGCATGGTGGTCGTCGTACGACCTGGTGGGTTCATCAATTCCTGGAGCCAGCCGAAGAGGATCATCGCGACGTTTGCACCGGCGACGGCGATGATGGTGTTGATGCTGGTGATCCCCGAGTAAAAGCTGATGAGGATGATCATCAGCGTGGCACTCACCGAGTACTCGACCCAGCGGAACCGGTTGATGCCCCGCCTCAGGTCGCGCTCATAGGTGCCGCGCAGAACGGTCGCCGTCACGAGGTGGTCGAGCGCGGCAAGAGCGAGGAAGACGGCGACCGCCCCTCCGATCGGCACGTCGAACAGCGAGTTTGGGGCAGGGGCGGCTGTTCCCGGTGGACCTTCGGGGATGGACGACGTGACCGTGATGGAGAAGGCGCCGGCGAGAAGGACCACCACCACCGCCTGGACGAGGTGCAAACCCGCGAGGCCGAGGTTCCAGGCGCGAAGACCGGCGAGGCGATCATCGGTGACGCCGGTGGCTACGGGCACTGTGGCGTTCATGTTCACTGGACTCCCTTTCGTGCTTGGACGTGAAGGCAACCACGTGCTGGTGAGCTCTCGAAACCCGTGACTGTTGTCCCGTGGAGTCGAGCCACGAGCACAAGGAGGCACGGGTGGAGGCCGACGGAACGACCATCGTGCCTGGCCGCCCTGAGATCCTCACTTCAAGCAGGTATCTTCGGAGAGTCCCTGCTCGGGCGCGACAGCGACCTACGCGTAGCTGAACGGTACGTGACCGCGTCGTGCACCACGGGGCGCAGGTTCGACACGAGGCCAGCTGTCGTTCGGGAGGCGCAACCATTGGACAGCGTGCTGCCCCCTGACACGCTGGCCTCCAGACACCCATCGTCACCATCGCGGCGACTCCAGGATGGGAGCCCGAGCCCCGCCCAACGCCTGTCCCAGTGACCGAGACGGCGACATCGCTGACCGTCAGGGCATGTCCCGGGATCGACTCCGCGGGACATCCCCCGACCGCGTGACCGGAC
>JANXUE010000058.1 GCA_025352005.1 Frankiales bacterium | reverse complement strand
ACCGCGTACGTCGAGTCGGCACTGGCCTGCGGACTGGATCTGGTGGACACCTCCGACCGGGACGTGGGGGCGTCGACGACGTACGGCGTCGGGCAGCTCGTGCGGGAGGCGGTCGCCGCCGGGGCTTCCCGGGTGATGGTCGGGCTCGGCGGTAGCGCGACCAACGACGGCGGCTCTGGGTTCCTTGCCGCTCTCGGTGTCCGCCGGGAGGACGCCGCCGGCGAGCGCCTGCGCCCCGGTGGGCTGGCGCTCTGCGACGCCGCACGGTTGGTGGGCAAGCCGGTCCTGGACGGCGTCGAGCTGGTCGCGGCGACCGACGTGGACGCGCCCCTGCTCGGCGCCCACGGCGCGTCCGCGGTGTACGGCCGGCAGAAGGGCGCGTCCGCCGCGGACGTCGCCGCACTGGAGTCCGCTCTCGGGCACTGGGCGGACCTGCTGGAAGGCCACCTGTCCGTCGCCGCGCGAGACCGGCCCGGGGCCGGGGCCGCGGGTGGCCTCGGGTTCGCCATGCTGGCGGTCGGTGGAACGCGCGTGGCAGGTGTCGACGTGGTGGCCAGGGCCGTCGGCCTTGCCGACGCGATCGCGGCGGCTGACCTGGTCCTGACGGGGGAGGGGTCCTTCGACGGGCAGTCTTTGCGCGGCAAGGTCGTCGCCGGGGTGGCCCGCGCCGCTCTCGCGCAGGGCCTGCCCTGTGTCGTCCTCGCCGGCCAGGTGTCGGTCGGTCGCCGCGAGGCGGCCACCGCCGGCGTCGAGGCGTCGTACAGCCTGGTGGAGGCCTGCGGGAGGGAGCGCGCGCTGACGGACCCGGCCGGCGCGCTGGCCGAGCTGGCCGCCGTCGTCGCCCGGGAGTGGGGCAGCTGACGGTGGGGCACCTGGCTGCCCAGCGTGTGACAATGGAATCGACCCGCGCGCAAGCGCGTTGTCCGGTACGACCGTGAACGCTCAGGAGAGGCACCCATGACCGAGACCACCACCGACGCCCCCACCATCGAGCCCGCCGTGGAAGCCAGCGCCGTCGAAGCCACCGCCACCGGTGTCGTGCTCACCGACCCGGCCGCTGACAAGGTCGCGTCGCTGCTCGCCCAGGAGGGTCGCGACGACCTCGCGCTTCGCGTCGCCGTTCAGCCCGGTGGCTGCAGCGGCCTGCGGTACCAGTTGTTCTTCGACGAGCGTTCCCTCGACGGCGATGTCACGCAAGAGTACGGCGCCGGCGTGAAGGTCGTCACCGACCGGATGAGTGTCCCGTACCTGTCCGGCGCCACCATCGACTTCGTCGACACCATCGAGAAGCAGGGTTTCACGATCGACAACCCCAACGCTGGCGGCTCCTGCGCCTGTGGTGAGTCCTTCCACTAGCCTGGGAAGGTCTCAGGACAGCGGGACGGCCTTGCCGCCGGTCAGGTCGATGACCTTGCGGCCGGCGAGCGGGGACTGCAGCGAGATCTCGACGGTCTTGGTGACGGCGTTGGCGGTGCAGGCGATGCCCGTGGGCCGGGCGTCGGCCTCGAGCTGGACGTAGACCGTGTCGGTGCTCTCCTTCACCAGCGGCGCCACGTTGGCGTGCGGGCACGAGCTGGAGTCGCTGTAACCGAGCACGAGCACGTGGGCAGAGGCGCCGGCCTTCGCGAGGTCGAAGCCGAAGGTGGCCCGTGCGGTGGCCGGACCGGACGCCCCAGGGTCCGGGAGCGGCTCCGCTGACCCTGTACCCGGTTCCTTGGTCGGCTCGTCGCCGCCCAGGAACTGCCGCTGGACCGCCACCGCCGCGAGCGGTTCGGCGGAGCCCTTCACGTCGAACAGCCAGGACGGCACCAGCACCTGTCCGGTCCCCGTGAGGGCCTGCAGCGACAGGCCCAGGTGCGCGCCGGTGACCTTGATCGCAGCGGGCAGCAGGCACCCCTTGCCGTCCGGGCCGACGGGACACATCTCCAGGCGGCGGAGCTCCGGGAGAGAGTCGAAGGCATTCCTGGCGCTCACCAGCGGGTAGCTGTCGGCCTTCGACGCGTTGCCGAGCCAGCCGTTCGCGGAAAGGACGACGCCCTTGCGGTCCACGTCCACCCGGGTGGTGAGCCCAACTGTCTCGAGGCCGCCAACGCGGCGGGTGACGGTGACCGACCCGCCGTACCTGTTGGTCGTGACGGTGCCGCCGCTCAGGCCCAGGGCCGCCAGCGCCGGGGAGGCCGCGGCTCTCACGACCGAGGCCGCGACGGCCGGCGGCTCGACCGGTCCGGCGACGGGCCCCTCAGGCGGGAGCGGGGCGATCCCAAACCCAGGACTGCCTGCCGAGCCTCCTCCCGAGCCCGTGCCGCTCACGACTGCGCCGGGTGTGGCGACCGAGCACACCACGCCGGAGCTGGTCGGGTCGGAGCTCATGGCGGGAGCGGGCACGCCTGAGCTTGCCGTGGAGCTGGCAACGCCCTGGTCCGCACCGCACGGGGAGAACCACCAGCTCTGGCCGGCGTCACCGGAGACGATCAGGCCCCCGGCTCGCCACCCGGAGCCGGTGCGCACCGGCGTACCCGCCTTGAGGGCCTTGGCGAGGCGGGCCACCAGGTCCGAGTCGGTGGAGCCGGACGTGAGGGTCCACGCCGCAGCGTCGGCGGGGGTGCCGGACGGGAGTGTCCCGACCAGGGTGTAGCCGACACCGGTGCCCGCGGTCGCCAGCGACGGGGCGGTCGCGGCCCGACCCGCCGCGAGGTGCAGTGCACGTGCGGCGTGACCGCCGGGGGAGGAGGAGACCAGGGCGGCCGTGACCCCCACTGCGGCGACGACGACGAACGTGCCGAGCGGGGCGAGGACCTTCGCGCGGGATGTCATGGAGGTGGGACGCACCCCGCTGGCCCCGCGTTCCACGCGGTCCGACGTCTGCCGAAGGAAGGTCGTGCGTGCAGATCAGTAGTCGTCGAGGCCCGCGACGGTCCCGAGGAGGTCTTCGGTGATCTCGATCGGCAGGGCGCCGAAGGAGAACGGCAGCCGGTCCAGGGGGAGCTTGCCGAGCGGGACGCGCTGGATCGGGAAGGCCGCCACCCGCTGGGTGATCCCGACAGTGAGGTCGATGACGGAGTGGCCCAGGACGGAGGCAACCTCGCGGCAGTCGTTCACGAGGTCCACGAGCGAGTTGGGCTCGGTCTCGGACGGAACCGGGATGTGGACAGCCATACGATCGACGCTAGGCAGTTACCGACGGGTACCCAACGCCTACCCGTCAGTAGTGTTCGACAGCCCCGGTGAGGTCGCTCACCGGGGTGGCGAGGCGCCGATTCACTAGGGTGGCGCGATGCGCATCGCTGTCACCGGGTCCATCGCCACCGACCACCTCATGACCTTCGCAGGGCTGTTCAGCGAGCAGCTGCTCCCGGACCAGCTCACCAACCTGAGCGTCGTGTTCCTCGCCGACGGCCTCGAGGTACGCCGCGGCGGCACCGGCGCCAACATCGCCTTCGGGATGGGGGTGCTGGGGCAGACGCCGTACCTGATCGGCTCGGTCGGCAAGGACGCCGCCGAGTATGTCGGCTGGCTGGCAGACCATGGGGTCGACACCGCGGGCGTGCGTACCAGTGAGACCCTCAACAGCCCACGGTTCACGGTCACGACCGACCAGGCGCAGAACCAGATCGGCAGCTTCTACCCGGGTGCGATGTCGGAGGCTGCCGGGATCTGCCTCGACGACGTCGACGTCGACCTCGTCCTGGTCAGCCCCAACGACCCGGGCGCGATGCTGCGGCACACCGCCGAGTGCCGCGAGCGGTCCCTGCCGTTTGCCGCCGACCCGTCCCAGACACTCACCTTCCTTGACGGCGAGGCGATCACTGCCCTGATCACTGACGCGGCCTACCTGTTCACCAATGAGTACGAGGCGGGCCTCGTGGCCGCGAAGACCGGCCTGTCCGACGCGGAGATCCTCGAGGTCGTCGGCACCCGGATCACCACCTACGGCGCCAAAGGGTGCGTGATCACCCGCAAGGGCGAGCCGGACGTGCACGTCGGCATCGCCGAGGCAACCGTCATCGCCGACCCGACCGGTACCGGCGACGCCTTCCGGGCCGGCTTCCTGACCGGCCTCGCCTGGGGCCTGCACCTCGAGCGCGCCGCCCAGGTCGGGTCGCTGCTCGCCACCCATGTCGTCGAGACGGTCGGCACGCAGGAGTACACGTTCACCTCCGCGTCGTTCCTGGCTCGCTTCCGGACGGCGTACGGCGAGAGCGCGGCCGCTGAGGTCTCCCCGCACCTGTCGTCACGACCTACCGGGCGTCAGACCAGCCGACGCACGGTCCAGCTCGAACCGGTCCCGCCTTCGAAGGCCTGACCCCGCATCCGGCACCACGCCGCGAGGTCCGGCCCGGCCGCAGGGTCATCCGACAGGACCGTCACGGTCTGCCCTACCTCGACACCAGGCAGCGCCCTGGCCAGCTCGATCACCGGCACCGGGCAGGGCCGACCGAGGCAGTCCAGCGTCAGCGTCACGCCAGCCAAAACGTCTGTCCCGGCCAGGGGATGCCCGATGCGTCACAGGCCACTGACGCCGGCCTCGTCGCGCAGCCGGGCCACCAGCCCGGGAAGCACCGCGAGGAAGCGGTCCACGTCCTCGGTAGTCGTGTCCCGCGACAGCGAGACCCGCACGTTTCCGTGGGTGAGCGCTCCCATGGCGACCAGCACGTGCGACGGCTCGAGCGTCGAGGACGTGCACGAGGACCCGCTCGACACCTCGAACCCGAGGGCGTCGAGCTCGCGCACCAGCGACTCCCCGTCGAGGTACAGGCACGAGAACGTCACCAGGTGCGGCAGCCTCAGCGACGGGTGACCGACGACCTCCACGTCCGGGATCAGCGCCACCTGCTCGCGGATCCGGTCCACCAACGCCCGCAGCCGGGCGTCTTGCGCTGAGCTCTCGGCGACCGCTGCCTCCAGGCCGACAGCGGCGGCCAGTACGGCGGGCAGGTCGACCAACCCCGGCGCCCGGCCCCCTTCGTGCTCGTCCTCGGGCCACGGCGAGCGGAAACGCACACCTGCACGGACCGCGAGCACCCCGACCGGTCCACCGCCCCACTGTCGCGCCGACCCGACGAGCAGCGACCACCCCGACGCAACCGGGGCTCGGCCCAGGACCTGAGAGGCGTCCACCAGCAGCGGGACCTCGGGGCAGGCGGCGTTCAGGGCGAGCGCCAGCTCCGCGACGGGCTGGACGGTCCCCACCTCGTGGGAGGCTGCGATCAGACACGCCAGCGCCGTATCGGAGTGGACACGAGCAGCGAAGTCGTCCACCGAGACCATGCCGGTGGAGTCCACCCCGACCGCTTCGGGAGTCAGCTCGGCGCAGGCGTGCAGGACCGCGGAGTGCTCGATGGCGCTGTGCACGACGTGCGTGCCCATGCGCGCCCGCCCGGCGGCGGCGCCGCGGATTCCGGCGTACACGGCTGAGGCGCCGTTGGCGGTGAACGCCAGCTCCTCCGGACGGCAGGCCAGGACCGAGGCCACCGACGCGCGGGCACCGTCGAGCAGCTGCCGGGCCGATCGGCCGCTCGAGTACAGCCGCGCGGGGTCGGCCCAGCCGTCGTCGAGCGCGGCCAGGAAAGCTTCGCGGGCGCGCGGGTGAAAAGGTAGTCCTGAGGCAGCGTCGAGGAAGGTGCGCGGCGTCACGTGCCGAACGCTAGGACACGACGCCCCTCAGCAGGAGACCTGTCCCGGTCTGCGATAACCTCGCCACGTCGCCAGCAGCACATCATCGTTCGATGTAGGGGAAGGGTCTAAGAGGTTGCGAACCACCTCCTCGTCCGCGCTACGGCTCGCGGTCGCCGCCGGCGTCACGGCGCTGATGACCAGTGGCTGCTCAGCGCGCGAAGCCTACGAGAACTCGTTCAACCTCGGCTGGCCCAGCCCGAAGACCGAGCAGGCCCACTCCATGTACAACATGTGGCTCGGCTCGGTGGCCGCCGCCGCCGCCATCGGCGTCGTGATGTACCTGATCATCGCCATCACGGTCGTCCGGGACCGCAAGAAGACCGAGGAGCTGCCACCGCAGATCCGCTACAACCTGCCCATCGAGGTGCTGTACACGGTCGTCCCGTTCGTGATCATCGCGGTGCTCTTCTTCTACACCGCGGTCGCCGAGAACAAGGTCAACAAGCTGACCAAGAACCCGGACGTGACGATCGGCGTCGTGGGTTTCCAGTGGAACTGGCAGTTCAACTACATAAACGACAAGGTGCAGGTCACCGGCGAGCCCGCCAGAGGCCGCGCAGCCGTGCTCGTGCTGCCGGTGGACAAGAGGATCCGCTTCATCAAGACCTCTCCGGACGTCATCCACTCCTTCTGGGTGCCGGACTTCCTGTTCAAGCGTGACGTCATCCCGGGTCGGCTCAACACCTTCGAGCTCAAGCCGACCGTCGAGGGCACCTACACCGGCCGCTGCGCCGAGCTCTGTGGCGAGAAGCACGACCGAATGAACTTCACGGTGAAAGTCGTCTCGCAGTCGCAGTACGACACCTACATCGCCGGCCTCAAGGCAGACCCGAACGCCGCCGCCAACTCGCTGAGCGCGGCTCTTCCCACTGGGAGCAACTGACGTGACCCTGATCTCCGACGCCGCGCCCCCGATCGCGAACCGTCGCCCGTCACCGGGCATCGGGCGCAAGGCTGTCAAGGTCCTGACGACTACTGACCACAAGGTGATCGGCCTGCTATACCTGTGCACCGGTTTCGGCTTCTTCATCTTCTCGGGCATCCTCGCCGAGATCATGCGCGCCGAGCTCGCCCGACCGGGCCTGCAATTCGTGTCGCAGATGCAGTACAACTCGCTGTTCACCATGCACGGCTCGATCATGATGTTTCTGGTGGCGCCACCCCTGGCGTATGGCTTCGCGAACTTCATCATGCCGCTGCAGATCGGCGCGCCGGACATGAGCTTCCCGCGCCTGAACGCCTTCTCGTACTGGCTCTACCTTTTCGGTGGCCTCACCGTCGTGGCGGGTTTCCTCACCCCTGATGGGGCTGCGGCGTTCGGCTGGTTCGCCTACGCGCCGCTCAACGACATCATCCACTCCCCGAACGTCGGTTCGGACCTGTGGATTCTCGGCCTGGTCACGTCGGGCCTCGGCACGATCCTGGGCGCCGTCAACTTCATCACCACGATCCTGACGTTGCGCGCACCCGGCATGACGATGTTCCGGATGCCGATCTTCACCTGGAACATGCTCGTCACGTCCATCCTGGTCCTGATGGCCTTCCCGGTCGTCACCGCTGCGTTCCTCGCCCTCGAGGCGGACCGGCACATGGGTGCCCACGTCTACGACGTCGGCACAGGTGGCGCGATCCTCTGGCAGCACCTGTTCTGGTTTTTCGGCCACCCCGAGGTATACATCGTGGCGTTGCCGTTCTTCGGTGTCGTCTCCGAGGTCATCCCCGTCTTCAGCCGCAAGCCGATGTTCGGCTACAAGGGACTGGTCTTCGCGACCATCGGAATCGGCGCCCTGTCGATGACCGTGTGGGCGCATCACATGTTCGCCACCGGGGCGGTACTGCTGCCGTTCTTCAGCTTCCTGTCGTTCCTGATCGCGGTCCCGACCGGTGTGAAGTTCTTCAACTGGATCGGCACGATGTGGCGCGGGCAGCTGACCTTCGAAACGCCGATGCTGTTCTGCATCGGGTTCCTCATCACCTTCCTGCTCGGTGGCCTGACCGGCGTGCTGCTTGCCAGCCCGCCGATCGACTTCCACGTGTCCGATACCTACTTCGTCGTGGCCCACTTCCACTACGTGGTCTTCGGTACGGCGATCTTCGGCTTCTTCGCCGGTGTCTACTTCTGGTTCCCCAAAATGACCGGTCGGATGCTTAACGACCGGCTCGGCAAGGTCCACTTCTGGAGCCTGTTCGTCGGGTTCCACACGACGTTCCTCGTCCAGCACTGGCTCGGCGGCCAGGGCATGCCGCGCCGCGTGGCCGACTACAAGGCTAGTGACGGGTTCACCACCCTCAACACCATCTCCTCGGTAGGGGCACTGTTTCTTGCCCTGTCGACGCTGCCGTTCCTCTACAACGTCTACGTCAGCTATACCCGTGGTGAGCGTGCCATCGGGGATGACCCGTGGGGCTTCGGCAACTCCCTCGAGTGGGCCACGTCCTGCCCGCCGCCGCGCCACAACTTCGTGACCATGCCGCGGATCCGGTCCGAGCGCCCTGCGTTCGACCTGCACTACCCCGAGGCTGCCGGCCGCATCGATATGCACGCCACTCCGGAGTTGAGGTAGTCCTGTGAAGGTCGAAGGCCTGCTTTTTGCGTTCCTGTCGGTATTTTTCCTGGCCACTTCCGCGGTCTACTGGCTCGTCTCCCGGGACCCCACCGGCTTCACCTGCCTTCTGCTCACCGGTGGCATGGCCCTGATCATCGGCTACTACGTCCTGTTCACGGCCCGGCGTCTGGATGCTCGCCCGGAGGATCGCGAGGACGCTGAGATCGCCGAGGCCGCGGGTGAGGTCGGCTTCTTTGCTCCGCACTCCTGGTGGCCGGTGGCGATGGCCGGCTCCTTCGCCCTCACGACGATCGGGATCGTCTTCGGTCCGTTCCTGATCCTCATCGGGCTCGGTGCCCTCGCGGTCACCGTCTCGGGTTTGCTGTTCGAGTACTACGTCGGCGTCAACCGCACCCAGGCCTTCACCCTGTCGACGATCGAGGCCATGGGGGAGAGCGCCACCTCCACCACCAAGTTCCTGGGCGAGCAGCACTAACCTTGGCCCCGCACGTGGCGCCAGCGTGCCGCCTCAGTTCTCAGCCGAAGGTGACTGATCCGGTAGAGCTCGGTAGCAGCAGAACCCAGACCGGCCCGGCAGCGAGCTTGATGTCCGTGCCCTTGGCATCGAGGTAACGGGTAGCTCCCAGGCCATTGCGCCGCCACGTGCCGGTGATCCTCCTGCCGTCCCGCAGGATGATCACCTTTCCGGACCCGGTGCTGACGGTCCTCGGGGTCATGTTTCCGTGGACATCCCTGAACCCGCTGCCGAAGACCTTAACGGTCTGGATGATCACGGTCTTCGGCGCCGCCCCGTTCGTGACGCTCCCGTTCTGAGACACCGAGTAGACGCCTCGGCGCGCGTTCCAGAGCAGCCCCACGCTGGTGTCCGGCGAGAACCGTGCACTCGCTGTCGGTGTCGGCACACCACCGACGAGCGGACCGAACCGGAACCCGATGTCGACCGGTCCGTTGCCGGGCTTGGCGGCAGCCAACTTGGCAGCGGTCGTGAAGAAGTTGCGGGCGTCAAGGCGGAAGGCCCCGAGCCGGTAGGCGGAGGGGACTGCGTCGTACGAGGCAACCCTGAGCCAGCCCCGGTTCTCCGCGTTGCGGAAGATCGCCAGTACACCGGGCTGAGCGCCGCTGAACCCGACCGGGATTTTGCCGAATGCCCGAAGGACGTCGACGTCGGACTCGCGGCCGCTGCGGATCGGGCCGATCTCAGTGCCTGCAGCGAGATCACTTTCGAAGATCGCCAGGAAGCGCGTCAGGCCCCCTTCGACGATTTCCTGGTAGACGACGGCCGCCTTGTCCAAGCCCGCCTGGTAGGGCCTGGCGAGCGGCGCGTTGTCGACCTTGATCGCCACGAGGGAGCCCCGCGAGACCCGCACGGTCCCGCTGATGAGGTCGCGGCGGGCGATCACGGGCTTCACCACGGAGGGCTTCGGTGAGGGCGTGGTCGAAGCCGTCGGTGACGGCGTCGCGGCTGGCTTGCCCTTGCCGGAACACCCAGCAAGGGCACAGGACAAGGACAGCAGGACGACTAAGGGGACTTTCGAGGACATGCCGTAAGGATAGTTCGCCGTGCACGTGCGGGGTGTCACCTGCGGGCGGTGACCGCCGTGTCGTCTACGCCGGTGTCGGCTAATCCACGGTGCCTTCGAGTTGCCGCTGGTCGGTGGGCTCCTCGACCACGACACCCCCCTTGGCGCGGAAGAAGCCGCGCGGCTTGGCGGCGATCGCGGCAGCCGAAGCGTGCGCGGCCTCGCTGCGCGCGAGCAACTCGCGTCGTTCGGGTGTGGTGGCGAGCAGGACGCCGTACTGCGAGGGCAGCGCCACGGTCTCCTCGATGAACTCACCCGAAGGCAAGCGCCGGATCGTGCCCGACTCGATGCCGTGATGCAGGAGGTCGTCGTCCGCATGCTGGAGCGACAGGCACACCCGCTTGGTGAGCACGTAGACCAGTGGCGGGACGAGGAACAGTGCGGTGCGCAGCGTGTAGGTGATCTCGTTGATGGACAGGTGGAAGATGGTCGCGATGATGTCGTTGCCGCCGGCAATCATCAAGATTACGTAAAAGCTGATCGCCATGGCGCCCAAGCCGGTGCGGACCGGCTTGTCGCGGGGCCGGTCGAGCAAGTTGTGGTAGCCCTTGTCGCCGGTGAGCTTAGCCTCGATGAAGGGGTAGAGCAAGAGCAGCACAAACAGCACACCAGGGAGGATCTGCGTGGGGATCAGGACGTTCGGCGAGAAGGTATGCCCCAGCGTTCGGAGCTCCCAGTTCGGCATCAGCCGGGTCGAGCCGTCGAGGAAACCGACGTACCAGTCGGGCTGCGAGCCGGCCGACACCTGGGAGGGGTCGTAGGGCCCGTACAGCCAGATCGGGTTGATCTGGGCCAGCCCACCGAGACCAGTCATGACGGCGAAGACGAGGAAGAAGAATCCGCCAGCCTTCGCGGCGTAGGCCGGATAGATTCTCGATCCCACGACGTTGGTCTCCGTGCGACCGGGACCGGCGAACTGGGTGTGCTTCTGGAACCAGATCAACATCATGTGGAAGGTGATGAGCCCCAGGATGATGCCGGGCACAAGCAGGATGTGGATCGGGTAGAGGCGCTCGATGATCGCGCCGCCGGGGTACTCCCCACCGAACACGAGGAAGGCCGCCCAGGTACCGACGACCGGGATGGACAGGGCGATCGAGTAGGCGATGCGCAACCCGGTGCCGGACAGCAGGTCATCAGGCAAGGAGTAGCCCGCGAAGCCCTCGACGATGCCGAGGATGAGCAGACCGACGCCGATGAGCCAGTTGAGCTCGCGCGGCTTGCGGAACGCGCCGGTGAAGAAAACGCGCATCAGGTGAACGACGATCGAGGCCATGAACAGCAGGGCGGCCCAGTGGTGGATCTGCCGCATGATGAGGCCGCCGCGCACATCGAAGGAGATGTGCAGCGTGGAGGCGTAGGCCGCCGACATCGGGATGCCCTTGAGCGGGATATAGGACCCGTTGTAGATGACCTCGCGGCTGCTGCCCTCGTAGAACAGTGTCAGGTAGGTACCCGACAGCAGCAGCACGATGAACGAGTACAGCGCGATCTCGCCCAACATGAACGACCAGTGGTCGGGGAAGACCTTGTTGAGGCTGCGCTTGACGAAGTTCGACGAGCCGAGCCGGTCATCCACCCAGACGGCGGTTCCAGTGGCACCCTTTTCCACGAGCGTGGCCATCTACTTACCCACCTTGTCTGAGTACGACGGCTTCCGCTCCCAGAAGCTGGGGCCCACCGGCTCGCTGAAATCTCCCTGCGCAATGAAGTATCCGTCCGAGTCGACGGAGATCGCCAGTTGGGGCAGGTTGCGCGCTGCCGGCCCGAACAGGGCCTTGGCGCCGTTGGCGGCGTCGAAGGTCGACTGGTGGCACGGGCAGAACAGGTGGTGCGTCTGCGCTTCGTACAGCTTCACCGGGCAGCCCAGGTGGGTGCAGATGACGGAGTAGACGATGTGGCCGTCCCGCACCCAGTCCTTGCGATCGGGGACGGTGTGCAGGACGTCGGGCTCCATCCGGATCAGCAGCGCCGCCGAGTCGGCCATCCGACGGCCACCGGGGACGTCGGGGAAGACGGACTTGACGCCACCGACCTCGAGGTCGCCGAGCTTCACGGGGCGGCCGAGCTCGTCGAGAAGGCGCGCGCCGGCCTTCCAACCCGTGTGGGACAAGATCCGCTCTTTGTGCTGGAACTTTCCAAAGCCGAAGACCAGCGGGATCGGCAAGATCGCGAGCGACCCGGCACCGAGGAGAAGGCTGTTGCGAAGCAGGGACCGACGCGGCAACCCGGAGTCCTCGGCGCCGCTCTTGAGCAACTCAGCCGCAGCGGACCGGTCGGCCGGATCGGACGCCAGGTCGTGGCGTTCCTGGACGGTCTCCTCATCGACCATGAGGGTCTTGGCCCACAGCACGGCACCGGCGCCGACCCCGGTGAGCGCGAGCGTCATGAAGATGCCGAGTAGCGGCGTGTAGTACTGGTAACCGTTCTTGCCGAAGTCGAACGGCGCGGCGATGTAGCTCACGATGAAGCCGATAACGCCGACGACGGACAGCAGGAACAGCGTCGCGACGGCCCGCTCGGCGGCCCTGGCGCGCTGAGGGTCGTCCCGGAGGCGGCCCCCGGGGACGTTGCCTTCGGCGGGTGGCGAGGCGTGCGTGCTCGGGGCGATCTGGGCCCCGCCGTGGCCGGCCCGGCTGTCGGACTGCACGAACCCGGCCGTGGTCAGGGTCTCGGAGC
>JANXUE010000216.1 GCA_025352005.1 Frankiales bacterium | reverse complement strand
GGGCGCCACCGGGATGAGGTCGACGAGGGGGTCGATGCCGGCCTTCCGGCAGCGGGCGACGATCGTGGGGAACCGGCCCTCGATGCCATCGATGCCCCGGGCGTCGAGGAACACGTGGTCGGTGTCGAGGGCGTTCATCCGGCGGGTGATGGCCTTGGCCACGACGTCACGCGGGGCGAGGTCGGCCAGCGGGTGGTCCTGGACCGTGATGACCCGCGCTCCCGTGGCGTCGACGAGGAAGGCACCTTCACCCCGGACCGCCTCGCTGATCAGGGGCTGCTGGCCGGTCGCTCCCGGGCCGAGCCCGAGGGCGGTCGGGTGGAACTGCACAAACGCGAGGTCGGTGACCTCCGCACCGGCCCGCAGCGCGAGGGCCACGCCGTCGCCGGTGGACACGCTCGGGTTGGTCGTGGAGGAGAAGACCTGGCCCATGCCGCCGGTCGCGAGCACGACCGCGCGCGCGTGCACTGCGCCGACGCCGTCCTGGGTGCCCTCCCCCAGGACGTGCAGGGTCAGCCCGGCCGCACGACCGTCTGCCGTGCGCAGCAGGTCCAGGACCAGGGCGTGCTCGATGACCTGGATCTTCGGATGGGCAAGGACAGCAGCGACCAGGGCTCGGGAGACCTCGGCACCGGTGGCATCGCCTCCTGCGTGGACGATCCGGTCGCGGTGGTGGCCGCCTTCGCGGGTCAGCTGCAGCTCTCCGGACGCGTCGAGGTCGAAGTCGGCACCGAGCGCGATCAGCTCGCGCAGCCGGGCCGGGCCCTCCTCGCACAGGACCCGTACGGCAGCGACGTCGCAGATGCCGACTCCGGCCTCGAGGGTGTCGAGCAGGTGCTCCTGAGGGGAGTCGTCAGCGCCGAGCGCGGCGGCGACTCCGCCCTGTGCCCAGCGGGTCGAGCCGTCGTCGACGTGCACCTTGGTGACGACGAGTACCCGGCCGGCCCGGGTGGCGTGCAGGGCAGTCATCAGCCCGGCCACACCTGACCCGACCACGACGACGTCGGTCTCGACGATCCAGCCCGGGTCTGGAGACAGCAGCCGGGTCGCTCGCGTCACCACACCAGCGTCGGTGCGCAACATCTAGCGGCCCTTCAGAGGAAGGTTGTCGATCAGTCGGGTGCCGCCCACCTTCGCGGCGACCACCAGCAGGTCCCCGTCGGGTGCCACCTGGAAGGTCGTGGAGTCCACCCGTTCGAGGTAGTCAAGGTGGGCCTCGGTGCCGACGAACAGTGCGCGCCCGGCCTCCGGGTCGCGCAGCTGGAGGGCCTGGGAAAGCAGCAGTGCCGTGGGCCTGTCCTGCGCGCTCAGGAATCGGTTGCGGCTGGACAGGGCAAGACCGTCGGGCTCGCGCACGGTCGGGACGGCCACCACGCTGACCGGTACGTCGAGGTCGTCGACCATGCGCCGGATCGCAGCGAGCTGCTGTGCGTCCTTTTGCCCGAACAGCGCGACATCGGGCTGCGTGAGGTGCACCAGCTTCAGCACAACGGTGAGGACACCATCGAAGTGACCGGGGCGCGCGGCCCCCTCAAGAACGGTCCCGAGGCTTCCTGCCGAGACCCGGACCACCGCCTCGCGCGGGCAGACCACGTCGGGGGTCGGGGTGAAGACCAGGTCCGCGCCCTCCGCCTCGCAGAGCGAGAGGTCGGCCTCCAGGGTGCGGGGGTAGCAGTCGAGGTCCTCCCCGACGCCGAACTGCAGCGGGTTGACGATGATCGTCACGATGACGCTGTCAGCGACCTGCCGGGCCTGCCGGACCAGCTCGGCATGGCCATCGTGCAGGGCGCCCATCGTCATCACCACGGCGACGCGGCCACGCAACGGCTTGCGGGCGACCTGCAGCTGCCCGCGGGTGGACGCAACGACCATCCGGGGCTGGTCCTCGCCGGTCATGCGGGCACTCCCGAGCCGAGCGCGACAAGCAGGCCCTCCGCCTGCTCGGCCCGCAGCCGTCCCGATGCGAGGGCCCGGTCGGCGGTGAGGCGGGCCAGCGCGAGGTAGGCGGGGCGGACGTCGTCGGGCAGGACGCTCAGGTGGGCGGCCACGGTGCCGGCGTCGCCGCGGCTCACCGGTCCCGTCAGGGCGGCGTCACCGGACCGCAGCGCTCCGTCGAGGGCAGCGCCCAACAGGGGGCCGAGGACGGCGGCGGGGTCCTCGATGCCAGCCCGGCGGAGCAGGTCGGCGGCGCTGGCGACGAGCGTGACCAGGTGGTTGGCACCGTGCGCCAAGGCTGCGTGCCACAGCGGGCGCAGCTGCTCGCTGACCCAGACCGGCTCACCGCCCATCTCCAGGACGAGGGCTTCGGCGATGGGGCGCAGCATCTCGGGGGCGGTGACGCCGAAGCTGGCACCGGTCAGCCGGGCCAGGTCGACCGCGTTGCCCGCAAAGGGCAGCACCGGGTGCAGCGCAAGCGGCAGGGTCCCGCGGGCGGGCTCGAGGACGGCCAGGCCGTGGCGGCCGCTGGTGTGGGCGACGAGCTGACCGGGCTGGAAGGAGCCGACGGATGCCAGGCCCTGCACGAGGTCGGGCAGCGCATCGTCCGCAACGGTCAGCAGCACGAGCGTGCTGGCGCGTACGACCTGCTCGGGCGCGAGGATCGGTACGCCGGGCAGCAGGGCCGCGGCCCGAGCCCTGGAAGCCGCACTGACGGCGCTGGCGGCCACCACGTCGTGGCCGGCGCGGAGCAGGGCCGCACCGAGCACGGCACCGACGCGTCCGGTGCCGACGACGCCGACCCGCAGGCGAGCAGCATCAGGTCGTGTGAGCGCGTTCATCAGGGGCCGTTCCAGTCCATCAGAGGGGTACCGGACGTATTTAGGAAATCGTAACGCTGTGGGGCCGACGCGCAATGAGGTGTGGTGCGCGTCACGGGCTCAGCCCCGGACGTCAGCCTCGAAGGTCGGCGCCTCGCTCGCTGCGCGGGTCCCGTCCGGCCACGCCACCCGCCTCGAGCACGGTCTGGGTGCAGCGGCTGCCCGCGAGCAGCCGGCCGTCCGCATCGAACAACTCGGCGGAGCAGAACACCAGCCGGCGGGTTCGGGTGATGACCAGCCCCTTGGCCGTCAGCGGACCGGGTCGCGTCGCCCGGTAGAACTCGACCCTCAGGTCAGCGGTCAGGAACACCTCGTCCTCGGTCAGCACGGACCAGGTTGCGCCGCCCATGGCGGAGTCGAGGATCGTAGTGACCATGCCGCCGTGGATGACCTGCCCCGATGCCGTCGGGAAGCCGTACTCCGGCGTCGCCTCCCAGGTGAGTAACGAGCGCCCGTCCACGCGCTCGAGGATCGTCATCCCCAGGGTCTGACCGATGTGCACAGGTTCCGTCACACACGCGATGCTGCCACGCCGTCCGTGGCGGGCCGCATGGCAGGCCGCGCTGTACGGCACCGAGGGCTTCTTCGTCCGGAACAACCCCGCCGACCACTTCCGCACCAATGTCGCCGTCCCGCTCTTCACCCAAGCTGTACGCCGGTTGGCTGACCTCGTCGACGAAGCGCTGGGCTTCCCCGACCCGTTCGACGTCGTCGATGTGGGCGCCGGCCGCGGGGAGCTGCTACTCGCTCTGCACGACGTGCCCGCCCGGTGGCGCCTTACGGGTGTGGACGTCGCCGAGGCCGACGTGCCGTTCCGGTGGGTGCACGAGATCCCCGAGGTGACAGGCCTTCTGATCGCCAACGAGTGGCTGGACAGCGTGCCGATCGACGTGCTGCAGGATGGCCGGCTGGTGCACGTCGCGCCGGACGGGAGCGAGTCACGTGGCCAACGGGTCGAGGACCCATGGGCCGCCCGCTGGTGGCCCCAGGGTGGGCGCGTCGAAGTGGGGCTACCCCGCGACCAGGCCTGGATGCGGGCCGTCTCACGCGTCAGCCGAGGCGTTGCGGTGGCGATCGACTACGGGCACACCCTGCCGGACCGGCGGTCGACGCTGACCGGTTACCGGGACGGCCGCCAGGTGCCTGCCGTCCCCGACGGGAGCTGCGACCTCACCGCCCACGTCGCCCTCGACGCCTGCGCGGCCGCCACAGATGCCCGCCTGCTCACGCAGCGAGAGGCCCTGTCAGCGCTGGGGATCAGCGCCGCGCTGCCCTCGGCAACGGACCCGTCGTACGCGAGGGGGTTGCAGCAGGCCTCGCAGGCGCGCGAGCTGCTCGACCCCGAGGGGCTGGGCAGATTCGGCTGGCTGGTGCAGGCAGTCGGCGTCGACGCTGCTTGGATGCCCACGTGAACACCGAGCGCACGACGGTCGCAGGGATCGGCGCGGCTGCGGGACCATCGGACATCACCCTGGAGCTCGGCGCCCACCACCCCTCCACCCACGGGTCGCTTCGGCTCCGCCTGGAGCTCGACGGTACGACGGTGCTGGCCGCCGAGCCGATCGTCGGGGCCTTGCACCGCGGGGCCGAGAAGCTGTTCGAGGCGCGCGACTACCGGCAGGTCCTGATGCTCGCCAACCGGCACGACTGGCTGGCGGCGTTCAACAACGAGGTGGGCGTCGCCCTTGCCGTCGAGCGAATGCTCGGCATGGAGGTGCCCCCACGCGCCACCTGGCTGCGCACGCTGCTGGCCGAGGTGAACCGGGTCCTGTCGCACCTGATGTTCCTGGGCTACCTCGACCCCGCTTTCGTGGCCCTGCGCGAGGTGCTGCAGGCGGTGCTCGAGGAGGCCACCGGCGGCCGCATACACGTGGTCTACACACGCGTCGGCGGGCTGCGCGAGGACGTTCCCGAGGGTTGGCCCGGACGCTGCCGGGAGGCTGTCGCCACCGTCCGCGCCGGCTTGCCCTCACCCTCACTGGCGGCCCTGTCCGGCCTGGGCGTGCTGACCGTTCGCGACGCCCTGTCCTACGGCGTCTCGGGCCCCGTCGCCCGAGCCTGCGGCCTCGACCTGGACCTGCGGCGTGACGACCCGTACCTCGCGTACGCCTCCCTCGAGGTGCCCGTGGTCCTGGGTGCCGACGGCGACGCCGCGGCCCGATTCGGCTGCCTGCTCGACCAGGTCACCGTCTCGCTCGACCTCGTCGACACCTGCCTGTCCCGGCTGCCCTCCGGCCCGGTGAACGTGAAGCTGCCCAAGACGGTGCGGGCCCCGCAGGGGACGACGTACTCCTGGACCGAGGCTCCCTCGGGAGTGGCCGGCTACTACCTGGTGTCCCGTGGCGCCTCGACGCCGTGGCGGCTGGCGATGCGGACCGCGTCGTTCAACAACGTGTCGGCGCTGCCCGCCGTGCTGCCCGGCCTCCAGGTGCGGGACCTGCCCGCCGTACTCGCGTCGTTCTTCTTCGTCGTCGGCGACATCGACAAGTAGCCGACGCTAGTCCTTGAGGTAGGCCGTGAACTTCGCCCTCAGCAGCGGCTCCTCGTCACCGAGGTCCTTGCCCATCAGCTCGCGGACGATCTCGACGGCATCGCTGATGGAGCCGGTGAGCCCACCGCCGGAGCCGTCCTCGGTGGCAAAGGCCGCCGAACTGCGCAGGTGCTTCACGATGTCCCAGAAGAAGCCGAGGTCGTGGGCGGCCCGGGCCTTGTCGAAAGCCCGCTGCCGGAGGTCGTCGGTGCTGAGGGAGTCCAGGTCGCTGGTCATGCGCGCAACCTAGTCTGGTCTGGAAGTTCAGGGGTCCGACACGACCGCTCGAGCAGCAGCGCGGCACCGGTCAGCATCAGGCAGGCTCCCGCGGACAGGGCGGCGACGAGTGCGTTGGAGGCGGCGATGCGCAACCCCGAGTGCTGCAGGAACCAGACCAGCAGGCCGGTGTAGAGGCCGGCCAGCAGGGCGCCGGCAGCCGAGGAGGCCTTGGCGAGGACCAGCGCCCGAGCCACCTGCAGCGGGTGCATCGCGCGGCCGCCGGAGCGCCCCGACACCTTGTCGCGGACCACCCGGGACAGGCCGGCCTCGAACAGGGCGATGAGGAAGGCGGTGACCGGCGCCAGGTAGGGCAGCGACAGCAGGTCGCCGGTACGCAGGTTGATCGTGAACCACCCGAGCACCCCGGTGAGTACGGCGAGCCCCAACAGGACGGGGATTCGGGTGGGGGTCACAGCTGCTCCCCCGCCAGCCAGACCGAGCCGCGGTCGACGGGTACGGCGGCAACGGGCCCTACCCCGGGCAGGACCGCGGAGGGGTCGACGTCGAGCCAGGGCACCAGGACGAAGGCCCGCTCGGTGGCCCGCGGGTGCGGGAGCTCCAGCTCGGGGTCGCTGCCGTCGGCCCAGACCACGTCGACGTCGAGGGTCCGGGGACCCCAGCGGACCGAGCGCTCCCGGCCGGCGGCGGTCTCGGCGTGCACGGCCCGACGCCAGGCCTCGGCGGCGTCCCAGGCGCACAGGGCCACCACGTTGAGGTAGTCGCCCTGCTCGACGCCGCCCCACGGGGCCGTCTCCCACACCCGGGACACCGCGAGCGGCTCCAGGGTCGCCAGTCCCAGGCGCAGGAAACCCAGCTGGTCCCCCACGTTGGAGCCCAGCGACAGCACCGAGCTCATCGCGACCTCTCCGCGCCGATGGCATCGTGAGCCCAGGTCACGGCCGCTCCACCGTCACCGACACGTCGGTGAACGGGAACGGGATCGGGGCCGACGGCTTGTGCACCGTGACCCGGGCCGAGATCACCCGCGCGTCCTCGAGGCACACGACGGCCAGCCGGTCAGCGAGGGTCTCGATCAGGTCCACCGGCTCGCCCTCGACGACCGCGACCAGGCGGGCGGCCAGCGCGCCGTAGTCCACCGTGGCAGCAAGGTCGTCCGTGGCAGCGGCCGGGCGGGTGTCGACGGTGACTACGGCGTCGACAAGGAAGTCCTGCCCTTGCTCCCGCTCGGAGGCAAGCACGCCGTGGAAGCCACGGGCCCGAAGGCCGGTCAGCGCGATCTGGTCGCTCACTCCGACAGCCTGCCCAGAACGGGCGCCCCATGGTGCACCCGTAGGCGCCAGCCCGCTGCCCGCAGCACGAACACGTTGGTCGCCACGACGGTGGCGTTGGCGCCGACGTCGACCGAGGTCAGGACGTTCTCGGTGCAGGTCACGATCGCGACGGCGCCTTGCAGGTCGACCTGCACGTCGGTGAGGAAGAACTGGATGTAGTCGGTGCCGGCCATCACGGCCGACCACGAGCGCAGCACCGCGGCCCGGCCGCGCAGCATCGGCCAGCCGGGGTGGACACAGACCAGCTGGTCGGGGTCCACGACGTCCCAGACCGACTCCATCAGGTCGACGTCGCCGGCCTCGAACGCAGCGTAGAGCGCGGCGTTGGCCGCTTCGACCGCTAGCACGCCCGTCACCGTGGGTCACCGTCAGGCACCCTCAGGCGGGCGAGGACGCGCAGCGCGTCGCAGGTACCGACGACGTCGTGCACGCGCACCCCCCACACGCCCTGCTCGGCGGCCAACAGGCTCAGGGCCGTGGTCGCGGCGTCCCGGCCCTGCGGTGGACGGCCGTCGAGCAACGTCCCGAGGAAGGCCTTCCGGGACGATCCCAGCAGCACCGGACCGAGCGCCTGCAACCGGGGCAGGGCCCGCAGCAGGGCCCAGTTGTGGTCGGCGGTCTTGGCGAAGCCGATCCCCGGGTCGACCACGACCGACGCGATGCCGGCTGCCGCACAGGCCGCGAGCCGATCCGCCAGCTCGCCGCAGACCTCGCCCACGACGTCGTCGTACACGGCCCGGGACTGCATGTCGTTGCTGTGACCGCGCCAGTGCATCACGACGTACGGCATCCCCGTGGCCGCCACGGCGTCGAGCATCTGAGGGTCGGCGAGCCCGCCACTCACGTCGTTGACCAGCACCGCACCGGCGCGCACCGCGGCGACGGCGATCTCGGACCGCATCGTGTCGACCGAGCAGCGGACGCCGACGGCTGTCAGCGCTTCGATGACGGGGACGACCCGGGCCGCCTCGACGCTTTCGCCGACGCGCACCGCACCCGGGCGGGTCGACTCGCCGCCGACGTCGACCAGGTCGGCACCGAAGCCGGCGAGCCGACGCCCGTAGGCGATCGCGGTCTCGACAGTGTCGTGCTCACCACCGTCACTGAAACTGTCCGGGGTGACGTTGACGACCCCCAGGACGAGGGTCCGCGGCAGGACAGGGAGCGGGTTCAGCTGGCCGGGTCGGTGCCGGCCGCGCGGCGCCGCGCGGCGCGGGGCTGACGGGCCTTGGGCTCCTCCGACACCGCCTCGCGGTTGACCGTTGCGGCCCGCGCACGGGTCGGCTTCCGAGTGCTGATGGTCCGCGGCTTGCGGCCACGAGCGAGCTCGTCCAAGTCGGCGGGGCCCATCACGGCCAGCTCGGCCGGCGTGAGGACGGGCGGGATGGTGGACAGCGGTCGACGGCCGTTGCCGGTCGGGTGCTCACGCGCCGGACGCTTGGGGACGGAGGCGAAGACCTCCGCCACCTCCTCCTTGTTGAGGGTCTCCTTGTCGAGCAGCCGCAGCACCATCTCGTCGAGAACGTCGCGGTGCTCGACCAGGATCTCCCAGGCCTCGTGGTGGGCATTTTCGATCAGGCTGCGCACCTCGGTGTCGACGACTGCGGCGATCTCCTCGGAGTAGTCACGCCCGTGGCCCATGTCGCGGCCCATGAAGACCTCGCCGGACTCCTGGCCGAACTTGACCGCGCCGAGGCGCTCGCTCATGCCGTACTGCGTGACCATGGCCCGCGCAGTGGCGGTGGCCTTCTCGATGTCGTTGCTGGCACCGGTCGTCGGGTCGTGGAAAACGAGCTCCTCGGCGGCGCGGCCACCCATCGCATAAGCGAGCATGTCGAGCAGCTCGGCGCGCGACTGGGAGTACTTGTCCTCCGTCGGGAGCACCATCGTGTAGCCCAGGGCCCGACCGCGCGGAAGAATCGTGATCTTGTGCACCGGGTCGGTGTTGGGCAGCGCGTGGGCGACAAGAGCGTGGCCGGCCTCGTGGTAGGCCGTGACCTTCTTCTCCTTGTCGTTCATCAGCCGGGTCTTGCGCTGCGGCCCGGCCATGACGCGGTCGATCGACTCCTCGAGGGTCGTCAGGCTGATCTGCTTGCCACCGATGCGGGCCGTGAGCAAGGCCGCCTCGTTGACGACGTTGGCAAGGTCGGCGCCGGTGAAGCCGGGGGTGCGTCGGGCGATGACCTGGAGGTCGACACCGGGCTCGAACGGCTTGCCCTTGGCGTGCACCTCGAGGATCTGGCGACGGCCCTGCATGTCGGGGCGGTCGACGGCGATCTGCCGGTCGAAGCGGCCCGGACGCAGCAACGCCGGGTCGATGATGTCCGGCCGGTTGGTCGCGGCGATCATGATCACGCCGCCCTTGACGTCGAAGCCGTCCATCTCGACCAGCATCTGGTTGAGGGTCTGCTCCCGCTCGTCGTGCCCGCCGCCGAGGCCTGCGCCGCGGTGTCGACCGACGGCGTCGATCTCGTCGATGAAGATGATGCAGG
>JANXUE010000201.1 GCA_025352005.1 Frankiales bacterium | reverse complement strand
GTGTGCAGGTCGACGCTCATCAGCCGGTCGGCGCCGGCCGTCTTGAACAGGTCGGCGATCAGGCGCGCGCTGATCGGCTCGCGGCCACGGTGCTTCTTGTCCTGACGCGCGTAGGGGTAGAAGGGCATGACGACGGTGATGCGCTTGGCCGAGGCCCGCTTGAGGGCGTCCACCATGAGCAGCTGCTCCATCACCCACGTGTTGATGGGAGCGGCGTGGCTCTGCATGACAAACGCGTCGCACCCGCGGACGGACTCCTCGAACCGGACGAAGATCTCGCCGTTGGCGAAGTCGTAGGCCGCGGTGGGGACCGGGTCGACGCCGAGGTAGGTGCCGACCTCCGCCGCCAACTCGGGAGCGGCCCGGCCGGTGAACAGCATCAGGTTCTTGCGACTGTCGATCTCAAGGCTGGCCATGCGATCCCTGCTTCTCCCCCGGGGCAGGGCGCTTGCGTGCGACCCAGCCCTCGATGTTGCGCTGCTTCTGCCGGGCCACGGCAAGGGCGCCGGCCGGGACGTCTGAGGTGATGGCAGAGCCGGCCGCCGTGTAGGCGCCGTCCCCGACCGTGACCGGGGCGACGAGGCTGTTGTTGCTGCCCACGCGGACGTCGTCGCCGACCGACGTACGGTGTTTGTCGCGGCCGTCGTAGTTGACGACGATCGTGCCAGCCCCGATGTTGCTGCGGGCTCCGATGGTGGCGTCCCCGACGTAGGACAGGTGCGGAACCTTCGAGCCGTCACCGACCTGGGCGTTCTTGACCTCGACATAGGCGCCAGCTTTGGCACCGACGCCCAAGACCGTCCCGGGTCGCAGGAAGGTGAACGGCCCGACGGCTGCCCGGGCCCCGATCAGCGCCGATGTGCACACGCTGCGCAGCACCGTCGCGTCCTCACCGACCTCGCAGTCGGTGAGCGTCGAGTCCGGGCCGACCACTGCTCCCCGACGTACCAGGGTCAGGCCGTGGAGCTGGGTGTTCTGCGCGATCGTGACATCGGGCTCCAGGACGACACCGGCGTCCACCCAGGCGGTCTGCGGGTCCAGGAACGCCACACCGGCACGCTGGTGCCGGGTGACGATGCGGTCGCGCAACAGGCGGGCGAGCTCGGCGAGCTGAACGCGGTCGTTGATGCCGCGGGTCTCGTCGGCGTCGGCGGCGACCTCCGCAACGACGACCAGGCCGGCCTCCCGGTGCAGCGCGACGACATCTGTCAGGTACAGCTCGCCCTGCGCGTTGTCAGGCTTGAGACCGCCGAGGGCGGCGCGCAGCGGCTCGGCAGCGAAGGCGTAGACGCTGGTCGCGACCTCGTCGATCAGCAGCGTCGCGGCGTCGGCATCCTTGTCCTCGACCACCTTCTCGACGCCGTGACGGTCGCGGACCACGCGCCCGTAGCCGGTCGGGTCCTCGACCCGCGCCGTCAGCAGGGTCGTCGCGGCCGTCGCGGCGGTGTGCGCGTCCACGAGATTCTGGAGGGTCCGCGCCGTCAGCAGCGGCGCGTCGCCGGGGACAACCACGACGGTCCCCTCGAGCGGCCCCACGGACTCCAGAGCAACGCGTACGGCGTGACCGGTACCGTCCTGTGACTCCTGCACGACCGCCCGCGCCCTGCCAGTGAGCGCTGCGGTGACCTGCTCGCGGGCATGGCCGACGACCACCAGCAGGTGCTCGGGGTCGAGCGCCTCCGCCGACGCGAGGACGTGCGCGAGCATCGTCTGGCCGCCGAGGGAGTGCAGGACCTTGGGGGTCGCACTTTTCATCCGGCTGCCCTCGCCCGCGGCCAGGACGATCACGGCTGCCACACGGGACGGCACGACACAGCTCCCAGCAAGGTCACGGGCGGGCGATGGAGCGGGGAAGGACCGGTAGTCCGGCGCAGCCCAGACTACCCGTGCTCGGCTGCCTGGATTCGAACCAGGATCGCATGGCACCAAAAGCCAGCAGGTTGCCGTTACCCCACAGCCGACGGCCAGGTCAGGATGCCATGCCCTCGGGTCCACCGCGGCGGCTGTCGGGCTACGAGCGCGTAAGTTACGCTTTCGCCCTTCGTTGTCTGCCTGCCGAGGACTGTCATGACCGAGATGCTCGACGCGCCCGTCACGACCCTCGAGTTCGACGGGGACGACTCCCGTCCGCTCCAGCAGCTGCCGACGACCGAGACGAAGGCCAAATGGGAGCAGTTCGCCCTGGGCGTCTTCATCGTCGTCCCGCTCCTGGGGGTGCTCGGGGCCGGTTTCGTGCTGTGGGGCACCGGCCTGAGCTGGCTCGATATCGCGCTGAGCGCGATGTTCTACGTGATCACGCTGCACGGCATCACCGTTGGCTTCCACCGCTACTTCACACACGGGTCGTTCAAGGCAAAGCGGGCATTGCGGATCGCGCTCGCGGTGGCTGGCCAGCTGGCGATCCAGGGTCCGGTGACCCGCTGGGTGGCCGACCACCGTCGGCACCACGCCTACAGCGACGAAGACGGTGACCCGCACTCTCCATGGCGCTACGGGACCGGCTTCAAGGCACTGTCGAAGGGACTGTGGCACGCCCACATCGGCTGGCTGTTCAACGTCGAGCAGACCGACCAGAGGCGCTTCGTGCCAGACCTTCTCGCCGACAAGGACATCCGGGTTCTCACCAAGCTGTTCCCTGCGCACGTCGCGCTGAGCCTGCTCGCCCCGCCCCTGCTCGGTGGACTCATCACGTGGAGCTGGACGGGCGCCCTGACCGCGTTCTTCTGGGCCTCGGTCATCCGGATCGGGCTGCTGCACCACATCACCTGGTCGATCAACTCGATCTGCCACACCTGGGGCAGCCGGCCGTTCAAGACCAAGGACAGGGCGGTCAACGTCTGGTGGCTCGCGGCCATCTCCGGTGGGGAGAGCTGGCACAACCTGCACCACGCGGACCCGACCTGCGCGCGGCACGGCGTCGACAAGGGCCAGGTCGACAGCAGTGCCCGCGTGATCGCGCTGTTCGAGAAGGCTGGCTGGGCGTGGGACGTCCGCTGGCCCAAGCCGGAGCGTCTCGCGGCCCGGCGCGCCGCTTAGCCCTTGCCGCGGGCCTAGCGTTCACCGCATGGCCGACGACGTCAGGCAGGCAGGCACGCGTGCGGATGACCAGCACGCAGCGCCGCGCGCCGTTGCTGGACGTCGGTCGCTCGCTGTTCGCCGAGCGTGGGTACGACGGGACGTCGGTCAAGGAGATCGCCTCCCGGGCCGGCGTCAGCAAGCCCATCGTCTACGAGCACTGCGGTGGCAAAGAAGGGCTGTACGCGGTCGTCGTCGACCGTGAGGTCCAGCACCTGCTGGACAGTTTCTCGACCGCGCTGTCCGGACAGTCCCCCAAGGAGCTGCTCGAGCAGGCCTGCCTGGTGCTGCTCGCCTACGTCGAGGAGCAGGGTGACGGGTTCCGGATCCTGGTCCAGCAGTTCACGGGCCGCGGCTTCGAGACAAAGCTCGCCGGGCTCTACTCGCAGGCACTCGTCGGGATGGTCGCCCTCACCGGCCAGTGGTGGCAGGACCACCGCAAGCCCCAGCGCGACGAGGTCGCCGCGCACCTGGTCAACCTTGCCTGGAACGGCCTGTCCCGCCTGGAGACCAAGCCGACGCTGACGCGACCCAGCGGCGCGTCCTGAAGGTCCCGTCCACCCCGCGCCGCTCTCACACCTGCTCGGACAGCTCCAACCAGGCGAGCTCGACGGTTTCCTTCTGACCCCTCACGTCGTGCAGCTCCTTGTTGAGAGCCGAGATCGCGTCATGGTCGGAGGCCTGGGCGGCCATCGCGGCGTGCAGCTCGGCCTCGCGCTTGTCGAGGTTGACCAGTTGACGCTCGAGCTTCTGCAGCTCCTTGCGGGCCGCCCGAGAGTCCCCCTTGGGCTTGTTCACCGACGCCTGCCCCGCGGCCGTCGCCACCGAGGGAGAGGGGGTGCGCCGTACGCGCTTCTCGAGGTATTCGTCGACTCCACCGGGCAGCGCCTTGATGGTGCCGTCGCCCATCAGGGACGAGGTGACGGTCGTGGTCCGCTCGAGGAAGTAGCGGTCGTGACTGACGACCAGCAGCGTCCCGGGCCAGCCGTCGAGGACGTCCTCAAGGGCGTTGAGGGTGTCGATGTCGAGGTCGTTCGTCGGCTCGTCGAGCAGCAGCACGTTGGGCTCACCCATGAGAAGGCGCAGCAGCTGCAGCCGGCGGCGCTCGCCACCGGACAGGTCGCCGACCCGAGTCCACTGGGCGTTGCCCGTGAAGCCGAACCGGTCGCACAGCGACGACGCGCCCACCGGCTTGCCGCCGAGGTCGACCTGCTTGGCGACCTGCTCGACAGCCTCGAGGACACGCAGCATCGGGTCGAGCTCCGCGACCTCCTGCGACAGGTAGGCGACCTTGACGGTCTGGCCGACCTTGACCGTGCCGGACGGCGGGTGGACCTCGTCCATCAGCATCTTGAGCAGGGTCGACTTGCCGGCGCCGTTGACCCCGACGATCCCGATCCGGTCGCCCGGACCGACCCGCCAGGTGACGTGGTCGAACAGCACGCGGTCACCGAAGGACAGCGACACGTCCTCGACGTCGTAGACCTGCTTGCCGAGCCGGGCCGTCGCGAAGCGCTGCAGGGCGATCTCGTCCCTGGCCGGGGGCTCGTCGGCGATCAGCGCATTGGCCGCGTCGATCCTGAACTTGGGCTTGCTGGTCCGGGCAGGCGGGCCCCGGCGCAGCCAGGCGAGCTCCTTCTTGGCAAGCTGCAAGCGTTTTTGCTCTGCAGTCCCGGCCATCCGGTCCCGCTCGGCGCGGGCCAGCACGTAGGAGGAGTAACCCCCGTCGTAGGAGTCGACGACACCGTCGTGGACCTCCCAGGTCGTCTCGTTGACCTCGTCGAGAAACCACCGGTCGTGGGTGACGACCAGGTGCGCTCCGCGGCGCTTGTTCAGGAACGCCGCAAGCCAGGACACCCCCTCCACGTCGAGGTGGTTGGTCGGCTCGTCGAGCACGATCAGGTCCCACTCCCCGATGAGCAGGGCGGCGAGGGCAACCCGTCGGCGCTCGCCACCGGACATGCTCTCCACGACCGCGTCGAGGCCGACCTCGTGCAGGCCGAGGCCGTCGAGCACGGCCCGGACCTTCGCGTCACCGGCCCAGGTGTGCTCAGCGGTGTCGCCGAGGATGGCCTGGTGCGCGGTGAGCGACACGTCGAGCCGGACGTCCTGGGTGAGGACGCCGATGCGCAGGCCACCAGCGTGTGTGACCCGCCCCGAGTGCGGCTCCTCGGTCTTGACGAGGGTCTTCAACAAGGTCGTCTTGCCCCCACCGTTGCGACCGACGACGCCAATCCGGTCGCTGTCGGACACCCCGAGGGAGACCTTGTCGAGCAGCAGCTTGGTGCCGTGGGCAACGGTCACCTCTTCGAGGTTGATCAAGTTCGCGGCGATGGGTCAGTCCGTCCTGTGGAGGCGGGCGCCGGGCGCGGGACTTTCGGCGACGTGCACGAGGCGGCAGACGCCGTGGCGCGAGAGGGCAGCAGCGAGCCCGGTGGCATGAGCGGTGTCGCGGGCAAGGAACGCGACGGTCGGACCGGAGCCGGACACGACGCCCCCGAGGGCGCCCAGGTCCGCTCCGCAGGTGAGCAACCGTCCCAGGTCGGGCTTCAGGGCCAGCGCTGGCGCCTGCAAGTCGTTTGACAGAGCACGTCCGAGGGCGTCGGCGGAGCCCTTTCGCAGCGCGGTGAGGACCTTGGCGGAGTCACCGACGACCGACAGAGGGCCGTGCTCGCGCTGCCGGTCGAGCTCGGCGTAGACCGTCGACGTCGACAGGCCACCCTCAGCCAGCGCGAGGACCCACGAGTAGGTGCCGGCCCCGAGAATGGGGGTGAGGCACTCCCCCCGCCCGGTGCCGAGCGCGGTGCCACCGTGCAGCGCGAACGGAACGTCGCTGCCGAGCTCCGCCCCGACCTCGGCAAGCTCCTCGCGCGACATCCCGAGCCCCCACAGGGCATCGCAGGCCACCAGCGCGGCCGCGGCGTCAGCGGATCCACCGGCGCAGCCACCAGCGACCGGGATGCCCTTGCGAATCCGCACGCCGACGTCCGGCACTCGTCCGCTGCGTGCGGCCAGCGCCAAGACGGCTCGGGCGGCCAGGTTGCTGTGGTCCAGCGGTACGTCGGACGCGCCCTCGCCCTCCACCGTCACCGTCAGGCCGGCGGAGGTGGTCAGCGTGAGCTCGTCGTACAGGGACACGGCCAAAAAGACCGTCGTCAGGTCGTGAAATCCGTCGCCACGCAGCGGACCGACGGACAGGTGCAGGTTCACCTTCGCCGGAGCGCGGACGGTCACCGACTCGACCGCTGTGCGCACCACCACGCAAGCCTACGTGGAGGCGAGGCGGGCGAAGTCCTGGACCGTGAGCGTCTCGCCGCGCGCGGACGGGTCGATGCCCGCGGCCCGCAGGCGCTGCTCGGCCACGACGGGCGAGCCGGCCCAGCCGGCCAGGGCTGCCCTCAGGGTCTTGCGGCGCTGGGCGAAGGCCGCGTCGATGGCGGCGAAGGTCGCGACCCGGTCCGCGTCCGGCGGCTCGCGGCGGGCGAAGGCCACCAAGCCGCTGTCGACGTTGGGTGCGGGCCAGAAGACGTTGCGTCCGATCGATCC
>JANXUE010000146.1 GCA_025352005.1 Frankiales bacterium | reverse complement strand
GACCCCACCGGGATCTGGGTCCGCAACGTCCTGGGGGAGCGTTATTTTCCGTGGGGGGTCGTCGTGTCCGTCGATCTGCCCCCGAGTGCCTCCTGGGCGCAGCTGGAGTTGCACGACGACGAGACGGTCGCGCTACTCGCCGTCCAGGCAGGCGACGGTGACGCCGCCATCGAGCACGTCCTAGCCCTGCGGGCCCTGCTTCGCACCTCCGGCTGAGCGGCACCGGACGCCCTCAAAGCCCTGAACGTCCTGTACGCCGTCGCCCTGGTGGCCCCCACGTCAGCTCACCGTCCGCAAGCGCGGCTAGCGTCGTCGCCGTGACCGACCCAGCAGGCCCCGACACCGGTCTGGCCGACGAGCGGCTGGCCGCGGCCCTACGGGCGCCGGCCGACCGGGCCGAGCTGCTGGCAGCGCTGGTCGACGCGCGGGTCTTCGCCGCCATCACCGCGACCTCGACGGCCGAGCACCTCGAGACCGGCACCGGGCTGCGCGCCGAGTCCAGCGCGGAGCTGGCCGTGGTGCTCCTGCAGGCCCCGGACGGCAGCCGTGCCCTGCCTGTGTTCAGCGACCTGGGTACCCTGCGCCGGTGGCGGCTCGACGCTCGGCCGGTCCCCCTGACCGGGGCGCAGGCCTGCGCCGCAGCCCGCGACGAGGGTGCCACCGCAGTCCTGCTTGACCCGGCCGGCGCCGCGGTGGCGGTGACCGAGCTGGCAACCCTTTCCCAGGGTCGAGTTCCTGTCCCCGGCAGTGCCCTCTCGGCCCGGCGTGCTGACACCGTCCTCGTCGACCTCGAGGCTCCTGCACCCGACGATCTCGTCACGGCCCTGGCGCAGGCTCTGGCCCCGGAGCGGCTGCGGGCCGCACGGCTGCTCCAGGGGCCGGCCGGGCTGGTGCTCGGGGTCACGTCCCGAACGCCGCTGCTGCCCGCAGACCTGGCCGGCCTCGCGCAGCGTCTGGTCACCCGGCTCGGTCCTGCGCTGCCCTCGACCGGGCTGGACCTCGCCCAGGTCGGCCCCGAAGGTCCCGGCCAGGACGTGCTGGGCGAGCCCGGCGCTGCCGTGCAACCGACGGCCACGCGGACCCGTTGGCTGCGTCGTCGTTGATCTGAGCCGCCTCAGACCGGCCCGGTGAGCTTTTCTCCCGGACCCTCGCCCGGCCCGTCCGGGAAGGGCGAGGCCTCCCGGAACGCCCGCTGCAGCGCCTGCAGTCCGTCCCGCAGGGGCGCGGCGTGGATGCCGAGGTCGGGACGGGCGGCGGTGACCAGGCCGGCCAGGGCGGTGATCAGCTTGCGGGCCTCGTCGAGGTCGAGGGTCGCCGTACCCTGCTCGGTGAGCCCGCACTTGACGGCCGCCGCGCTCATCAGATGGACGGCCACGGCGGAGATGACCTCGGCGGCGGGGACGTCGGCCAGGTCGCGCGCGGCGGGTCCAGAAGCAGAGGCAGGAGCGGGCGAGCGGTCAGCGGACATGCTGCTACCCTGTCAGACGCGACCTAGCCGTCAGTCGTCCCCTCGAGGCAGACGGTCAAGCAAGCGGAGGCCCCACCTCCCACCTGAGCCGCCGCGAGGCTGCCAGGTCCGGTCGACCTGACGGGGTGATCTCGTTGGTGTCGTGGCTGCGTCTCCCACCCGGGACAAGCAGCCGATGTGGGCCCTGCGCTGCGCGCGGGGCCCTTCTGCATGGGGGGTCCCGGGACACACTCGACTCTGGAGGCAGCATCAGCGCTGAACCCCGCATCAACGACCGGATCCGCGTCCCCGAGGTGCGACTGGTCGGCCCCAACGGTGAGCAGGTCGGCATCGTCAAGATCGACATCGCCCTGCAGATGGCCCAGGAGAGCGACCTCGACCTCGTCGAGGTCGCCCCGATGGCCCGCCCACCTGTGGCCAAGCTCATGGATTACGGCAAGTTCAAGTACGAGACGGCGCAAAAGGCGCGTGAGAGCCGCAAGAACCAGGTGCTCACGGTCATCAAGGAGATGAAGCTCCGTCCCAAGATCGACCCGCACGACTACGAGACCAAGAAGGGTCACGTCGTCCGCTTCCTGAAGGCGGGTGACAAGGTGAAGATCACGATCATGTTCCGCGGTCGTGAGCAGAGCCGGCCCGAGCTCGGCTTTCGGCTCCTGCAGCGCCTGGGGGGGGACGTCAGCGAGCTTGGCTTCGTGGAGTCCAGCCCCAAGCAGGACGGCCGCAACATGATCATGGTCCTCGCCCCCCATAAGAACGCCGCGGACCTCAAGAAGATCGCTGCCGACCAGAAGAACGCCGCCGCCAGCGGTAAGCCGGACGCCCCCAGCGAGGCCGCCACCGAGACGACCGGCGACGCGACCACTGACACGACTAGCGACACGACCAGCGACACGACCAGCGACACGACCGGCGGCACCCCGTCGGGCAGTGACCACGAGAATTCCTAACAAGACAGGACGACGGCAGACATGCCCAAGCAGAAGACGCACAGCGGCGCCAAGAAGCGCATCAAGGTGACCGGCAGCGGCAAGCTGCTGCGCGAGCAGGCCGGCAAGCGGCACCTGCTCGAGCGCAAGTCCAGCAAGCTGACCCGTCGCCTCACCGGCACCGTCGAGGTGGCCAAGTCCGACACCGGCAAGATGAAGAAGCTCCTCGGTCTCTAAGACCACCTCCACCCCAGTGAGACCCTAGAGACACGAAGGAAGTACTGAGATGGCACGCGTCAAGAGGGCAGTCAACGCCCAGAAGAAGCGCCGTGAGATCCTCGAGAAGGCAAGCGGCTACCGGGGTCAGCGCAGTCGGCTTTATCGCAAGGCCAAGGAGCAGCTGCTCCACAGCGCCACGTATGAGTACCGCGACCGCAAGAAGCGCAAGGGCGACTTCCGGCAGCTGTGGATCACCCGCATCAACGCCGCCGCGCGCGAGAACGGCATGACCTACAACCGGCTCATGCAGGGCCTGAAGTTGGCCGGGGTCGAGGTCGACCGCAAGAACCTCGCCGAGCTCGCCGTCAGCGACATGCCGGCCTTCGCCGCGCTTGTCGCGGTCGCCAAGGCGGCCCTCCCGGCGGACGTCAACCAGCCCGCCTGAGGCTGACGCCATCACCGTCCTGACATCGGTCCGCAACGAGCGGGTCCAGTCGGTACGACGGCTGCACCGCCGCTCGGCCCGGGTGGCCGAGCGGCGGTTCGTCGTAGAAGGCCCGCAAGCCGTGCGGGAAGCGCTTGCCACGCTGATCGAGCTGTACACGACGGACCCGGCCGGGCCGCTAGCCGTCGCGGCGGCTGCCTTGGGGGTCGAGGTCGTCGAGGTCAGCGCTCAGGTCCTCGCCGCCCTCGGGGAGACCGTCAATCCCCAGGGCCTGGTCGGCGTCGCGCCCCTGCTGGAGGGAGTCCTGCCGGCAGGACCGCGGCTGGTCGCCGTGCTGCACGAGGTCAACGACCCGGGCAACGCCGGAACCGTCATCCGTACGGCGGACGCAGCGGGGGCCGATGCCGTGCTGCTCACCGGCACGAGCGTCGACCCGCACAACGGCAAGTGCGTCAGGGCATCCGCCGGCAGCCTGTGGCACCTGCCCATCGTCACAGGCACCTCCCTGGAGGACGGGGTCCTGGAGCTGCGGCGTACCGGGGTGCAGGTCTTGGCTACGAGTGGTGCGGGCGAGGCCGACCTGTTCGACCTAGCTGGGCCCGAGTTGGCCCGGCCGACGGCGTGGCTGTTCGGGACCGAGGCCCACGGCCTGCCGGAGGCGGCGATGGCAGCGGCCGACAGGCGGGTGCGGATCCCCCTGCGGGGACGCGCCGAGTCCCTCAACCTCGCCACCGCTGCCGCGGTCTGTCTTTACGCGTCGGCGCGGGCACAACGTCCTTAGGGTCGGCCCTACAGTGGTGCCAGGGGAGGTCGAGGTGTCAGCGGACAAGGGCGCGTACGACGACCTGCCTGACGGCGTCATCGTCGTCGACGCCGCGGGCACCGTGACGCAGGTGAACCCTTCGGCCAACCGGATCCTCGCGACCACCGCCGACGCGGTCATCGGACGGTCGCTGCCGGACGTGCTCCCCTTGGTCGACGCGCAGGGCCGGGACTGGTGGTCGTGCAGTCAGCCCTTCGACGGGCTCGACACCCGCACCCGCCAGCCCGAGCGGAGCCTGCAGGTCAGTAGCGGGCCCATGAAGGGCCGCGAGCTCCTTGTCACCGCTGCCTACGTCCGGGACGAGCAGCGCCGGTTGCAGCGGATGGTCCTGGTCCTGCGCGACAACCGGTCCCGGGAGCGGATCGACCGCAGCCGAGCTGACCTGGTGAGCACCGTCGCGCACGAGCTCCGCAGCCCGCTCACCAGCGTGAAGGGCTTCACAGCCACGCTGCTCGCGAAGAGGGACCGTTTCAACGACGAGCAGAAGCAGCTGATGCTGCAGACCGTCAACGCCGACGCCGACCGGGTGACCCGGTTGCTCACCGAGCTGCTCGACGTAAGCCGCATCGATGCCGGCCGGTTGGAGATGCGGCGCCAGGTCGTCGACCTCGGCAGGGCCGTCCGCAAGGCCGTCGCGGCGTGCATCGCAGCGGGCGAGTGCGAGGACCGCTTCGCCGTCCGGGTCGCCGAGGGTCTGCCCGAGATGTGGGCCGACCCCGACAAGGTCGACCAGATCGTCGGCAACCTCATCGAGAATGCCCTGCGGCACGGGGCGGGCACTGTCACGATCACTGTCGCGCCCTGCGGGTCGGGGGCCGAGGTGGCCGTCGAGGACGAGGGTGACGGGATCGCGTCGGAGACGGCCGCCCGCGTGTTCACCCGCTTCTGGCGTGGTAATCGCGGGCGGGGGACCGGCCTGGGGCTGTACATCGTGAAGGGCCTCGTCGAGGCTCACGGCGGCAGTGTCGAGGTGGGCCGTGCCGCGGGTGGCGGCGCGCGCTTTCGATTCGTGCTGCCCGCCGGGGTCGCGCCATACGACGTGTGACGGACCTGGTGGGCGCTCCTGGCAGACTCTTCCCGCCGTCACCCCCCGAACTGGAGCAACGTGTCCGCGCCCGACTACGACCCCAAGCAGGTCAGCCTGCTCGACGCCGCGCAGCTGACGGCCGCCCGCGACGCGGGGCTCGCGGCCTTCTCCGCCGCGACCAGCCTCGACCTGCTGGCGCTGGCCAGGACCGCGCACCTCGGCGGCAGCGCGCACGTCGCCTTGGCCAACCGTGAGATCGGGGTCCTGCCGCCCGCGGCCAAAGGGGATGCCGGTAAGCGCGTCAACGAGGTCCGCAAGGCCCTCGACCTCGCCTTCGAGGAGCGCAAAGCCGTCCTGGAGGGCGAGCGCGACGCGCGCGTGCTGGTCGAGGAGCGGGTCGACGTCTCGTTGGTTCCGGGCGCGGTCCTGCAGGGCGCCCGGCACCCGCTGACGACGATCCAGGAGCGCATCGCCGACGTGTTCGTTGCCATGGGCTGGGAGGTTGCGGAGGGTCCGGAGGTCGAGCACGAGTGGTTCAACTTCGACGCTCTCAACATGCCCGCCGACCACCCGGCCCGCGAGATGCAGGACACCCTGTGGCTGGCCCCGGAGGGATCGCAGGTCGTGCTGCGCACCCAGACGTCGCCGGTGCAGATCCGCTCGCTGCTGGCGCGCGGGCTCCCCTGCTACGTCGTCGCGCCCGGTCGGGTCTTTCGCAACGATGCCCTCGACGCGACGCACTCGCCGGTGTTCGGCCAGGTCGAAGGGCTCTGCGTGGACGAGGGCATCACCATGGCCCACCTGCGCGGCACCCTCGAGGCCTACGCCGCCGCTATGTTCGGCACCCACTTGGCCAGTCGGCTGCGGCCGTCGTACTTCCCGTTCACCGAGCCCAGCGCGGAGCTCGACATCACGTGCTTCGCCTGTCTGGGCGTGGGGGAGTGCCGGGTCTGCTCGAGCGAGGGGTGGATCGAGGTAGGGGGCTGCGGCATGGTCAACCCGGCGGTGCTCGTGGCCTGCGGAGTCGACCCGGAGCGGTACAGCGGATTCGCCTTCGGGATGGGCCTGGACCGCACCCTGATGTTCCGGCATGGCATCACCGACATCCGCGACCTCTACGAAGGCGACCAACGCTTCACCCGCGCGTTCGGAACAGAGGCCTGACATGCGCGTCCCTCTGTCCTGGCTGCGGACCTTCGTCCCGGACCTGACCGCGCCCGCCTCGGAGGTCGCCACCGCCCTCATCCGCGCCGGCCTCGAGGTCGAGCAGGTCCTGCGGTACGGCGACGACGTCACCGACGTGGTCGTCGGGCGGGTGCTCGACGTGGAGGTGCTGGCGGGCTTCAAGAAGCCGATCCGCTTCTGCCACGTTGACGTCGGCGCCCGCGTGCACGAGGTGGTCTGCGGCGCGACCAACTTCGGGCCCGGTGACCTGGTCCCGTTCGCCCTGCCGGGCGCGTCCCTGCCCGGCGGCTTCGCGATTGCCACCCGGCAGACCTACGGCCGCACCAGCGACGGGATGATCTGCAGCGAGGCCGAGCTGGGCCTGGCCGAGTCCTCCCCGGGGATCCTCGTCCTGCCTCAGGGCAGCGCCCTGGGAGTCGACGTCGTCGCGCTGCTCGGGCTGCTCGATGAGGTCCTCGACATCGCGGTCACACCCGACCGCGGCTACACCTTGTCCGTGCGCGGGGTTGCCCGCGAAGTGGCCACCGCCTTTGGAGTCGGCTTCGACGACCCCGGGCTGCGCCCCTTCGCGCGTGCTGGGGGTGGGCACCCCGTCGTCCTGCCGGACCCGGGCTGTGACCACTACGTGGCCTGCACTCTCACCGGCTTCGACCCCATGACGCCGTCGCCGGCCTGGCTCAAGCGTCGGCTCGTGCTCGCCGGGATGCGACCCATCTCCCTCGCCGTCGACGTCACCAACCACGTGATGCTCGAGCTCGGCCAACCGCTGCACGCCTTTGACCTGGCCACCCTTCGTGGTCCGGTCGTGGTCCGCAGGGCCCGGGAGGGGGAGCGGCTGACGACCCTGGACGGCCATGACCGGATGCTGCACCCCGACGACCTGCTCATCACTGACGACAGCGGCCCCCTTGCGCTGGCCGGTGTGATGGGCGGCGCCAGTACGGAGATCTCCGACGCCACCACCTCCCTCCTGCTCGAGTCGGCGCACTTCGAGGCGTCGTCGGTGACCCGCACCGCCCGGCGGCACCGGCTGCCGAGCGAGGCCAGCAAGCGGTTCGAGCGGGGGGTCGACACCGACCTGGCGGCGGCCGCCGCGGCCGCAGCTGTCGCCCTCCTGGTCGAGCTCGGCGGAGCGGTCCCCGGCCCGGTCACCGACGTGGACCAGCGCCCCTCCCGGGTTCGGCTTCGGCTGCCGGTCACCCGGCCCGGCCAGGTCGCAGGTCGCGCCTACGACCCCGCCGTCGTCAGCAAGCGCCTGGTCGACGTCGGCTGCACCGTCTCCGCCCACGGCGACGGCGACGGCGTTCTGCTCGTCACCCCACCTGGCTGGCGCCCGGACCTCACCGGCGCGGCCGAGCTCGTCGAGGAAGTCATCCGCCTCGAGGGATACGACACCGTCCCGGTTGCCTTGCCCTTGGCTCCCGCCGGACGGGGCCTCACCGAGCCCCAGCGCCGACGGCGCACGGCGTCGCGGTCGCTGTCCGCCTCCGGACTGGTCGAGGTCGTCACCCCGCCGTTCGTCGCGGAGTCGTTGCTCGAGACGCTCGGCTACTCCCACCTCGCGGCCCCCCGGCTGCTGAACCCGCTGTCGGAGACCGAGGCGCTGTTGCGTCCCTCCCTGGTCCCCGGCCTGCTCACCGCCCTGCTCCGCAACGTCGGCCGGGGGCTGACGGACGTGTCGCTGTTCGAGACCGGCGCGGTCTTTCGGGGCAGCGGCATTCCGGTCCCCGAAGTGCCCAAGACCAGCCAGCGGCCGTCAGACGAACAGCTCGCCGGCCTCGACGCGGCTCTGCCGGCGCAGCCCCGGCACGTCGGCGTGGTCCTGGCCGGCCGAAGGGCAGGCCGTGCGGCCGAGGTGGGCGACGCGGTCGAGGTCTGCATGGCGCTCGCCGCCTCCCTCGGGCTGACGCTGACCGTCGGTCGTACCCAGGACGCCCCGCTGCACCCGGGCCGGGCCGCAGCCCTGATGCTGGACGACACCCCGGTCGGGACGGCCGGCGAGCTGCACCCGCGGGTCGTCGCTGCCCTCGGGCTGCCGGCCCGCACCCTCGTGGCCGAGGTCGACCTCGACGTTCTGGTGCTCGCCGCGACAGCCCGTGGGCCGGTCGCGGCTCCCGTCGTCTCGTCGTACCCGCCCTCGTCGGTGGATGTGGCCCTGGTCGTGGACGACGCGGTACTGGCCGGCGACGTCGAGCGCTCGCTACGGGCCGGCGCGGGGGAGCTGCTGGAGGCGCTGGCGCTTTTCGATGTGTTCACCGGGCCGCAGGTCGGACCAGGGCGCCGGTCGCTCGCGTACGCCCTTCGCTTCCGCGCACCGGACCGAACTCTGACCGACGGTGAGGTGCTGGCCGCGCGCGACGTCGCCGTGGCCCGCGCGGGTGCCGACCACGGAGCGGTCCTGCGCGGAGCCTGAGTCAATGGTGCTTTTCTGCATAGACATGCAGTATCTTGTAAGATTGATGTATGGTGAGCGCATGGGGATGTCGGCGGCAGTGGCGGGCGCCAGCGGGTACGCCGGCGGTGAGCTGCTGCGCCTGCTGCTCGGCCATCCCGATCTCGAGCTCGGTGCACTCTGCGCCGGCAGCTCCGCTGGGGCACGCATCACCGATCTGCATCCGCACCTGCCACAGCTGTCCCACCGGGTCTTCGACACCACCTCAGCCGAGGCGCTCGCCGAGGCCGACGTCGTGTTCCTGGCCCTGCCGCACGGCCAGTCAGGCGCCCTGGCAGCGCAGCTTCCCGCGAGCAGCAGGGTCGTCGACCTCGGCGCCG
>JANXUE010000145.1 GCA_025352005.1 Frankiales bacterium | reverse complement strand
CGGTGAGGGCCTGTCGTTCGGCTTTGCGGTCGGCGTACCAGCGACGGAATCGGCCTGGCACCCCGATCCGGCTCTGGGTCATGAAACAATCTGGCCTTCGGGTTACTTTGCCGGCAGCTGGTTGTCGATGAAGTTGTAGATGGGCAACCCGAACGAGGTCACCTGCTTGCCCAGCAGAACCCCACACACAGAGCCATCACCGTTGCCGGGCTGACCGAACGACAGGATCCCACTGAGGGGGCTGTCGACCTTGCCCGGGACGTGATAGCCGAGTGCGCTCAACGGGGCAACCGACAGCAGCTGGTAGCCGGCCGGGCAGCCGTTGCTCGGCGCGTCAGCGAACGCGGCGCCGCTGGACAGCCCAATGGTGGCCGTCGAGAGGGCGACCGCACAGGACAGTCGGGTCAAGGTGCGAGTGAGCTTCATTCGCTTCTCCTTATTGAGAAAGGCTCGGGTGCGCCCCGAACGCTGTGAAGCATGGGCCGGCGTTCGCCGAGTTGGCGATACGGCATTCGGCGAATCTTGCCCGCGTGGCCTGGTGGGCGGGCAGGGGCACGGTTAGGCTCAGTGTCGAGCTTCGGGGAGCCTCCATGGAACTAGTACAGGAATCGGATCTGCGCGTGCTGCTCGATGTGGTCGCCGACCATCCCGACAGCCCCGCCGATCAGCCGCTGCCCGATGTGGTGTTGGAACGCGTCGCCGCTCTGATCAGTTGCGACAACGTGTCGTTCACCGACTTCGACGCTGTCCGTGGACATCTCTACGCCGACCAGGACTACTTCTTGGATGCAAAGGCTACCGGCGTCGATGAGGAGGCGTTCCTGCGCCACTACTGGGACTGTGTGCCCTGCAGCTACCCCGACCGCAGCGGCGACCGACGTAGCGTCCTGCGGATCTCTGACCACCTGACGACCCGGCAGTGGCACGGCACCGGGATGTACCAGGACTACTTTCACCCCTTGGGATTTGAACATGAAATCATGCTGTGCCTGCCCGCACCCGTCGGCCGCAACCGGCGGCTGATCCTGTTCCGGGGACCGGGGCGCGACTTCGACGACCGCGACCGGCTGCTGCTGACTCTGCTGCGCCCGCACCTCAAAGAGCTCTACCAGCAACGTGAACGCGCTCGTGACGCCCTACCCGACCTCACCCCCCGACAATGGGAACTCCTCCGGCTCATAGCAGCTGGACAGAGCACCATCGACATCGCCGGCCAACTGTTCGTCTCCGTAAGCACTGTCCGCAAGCACCTCGAGAACGTGTTCATCCGGCTCAATGTCACCAGCCGCACCGCCGCCGTCGCCCGCGCTTTCCCCATCGGCGCTGACTCACTCGCCGACTAGCCATCAGGGACACCGTCGAGGCGTCACACGAACCTGTTGACTGAGCACCACGCTCTACCAGCAGCCGCCACTTCGAGCACGGGCGGGCGCGAGGAGAACGCCGCCTCTTCGGGCTTCGGCGGCCGATGCTAACGCCGCCTCTTCGCGGTTATCTGCGAGACATGCGGTACGCCATGCGGCACGGCCACACCCGCACCACCATGCGGTACGACATGGCCCGCGCCAACCTCGACCGACACGCGGCCCACCCCGTCGCCGCCTACCTCGCCGGCATGGCCATGGACTGAGCGGCACACAAGCTGTGGCCGGGGCGGAGACTCGAATTAAAGCCGGCGCAGCCGACGATTATCCGTGGAGGGGATCGACCGGACTTGTAGCGGCCGGCCGCGACTACCGGGGCGGCGCGCCCCGCAAGACAGCCGCCCCCTCCTCGCTAGCACTCTGAGGTGGGGGCGCTGTGGATCTGACCGGGCTTGGAGACCGGCTTGGCCACCGTTACGGGCGGCTGCTGGCCTTGCCGTGCGTCGCAGTGCTCTTGCCATGAACGGCAGGGCTCTTGCCGTGAACAACTGTGCTCTTGCCGTCGGCGGCCGTGCTCTTGGCGGGCTTCGCGCAGCTATGAGCAGCTGCAGCCACGTCCTTGCCCGTCTTACCGGCGGCAATCGCGGCGGCAACGGCCTGCGAGACGCAGTAGCCGTGGGTGTCGGTTGGCCGCGCCCCGCTGTCGGTCGCGCTGGTGGCGGCCTGGGTCGCCGTGGCGGTCTCGGTGGCGTCCGGGGTGTCAGTCGGGTCCGACGTCTCGGTCGGGTCTGCGGTCTCGGTCGGGTCTGGGGTCTCGGTCACGCTCGCCGTCGTGGCAGGCGCCGGGGTGCTGCTACCGCTGAGGGAGACCGACGCGGCGGTCCCGACCCCGCCCAAGGCGAAGGCGGCGACTCCCACCACGGCCAGCTTGGCGTTGTTGGCGAGCGTGGTGCGTACGAGCTCAATCACAGAGGGCTCCGGTGTCTGGGTGTAGGCCGTTTGCTCGGTAATCGCTCCAGCCCCTGCGAAGGTTACGGGGGTGGGAAACAAATCCGCAGCAGCCCTGCAAGAACACTATCGGCGTTCTGACCGCGCTAGTTGAGTCGCGAAGGGGTCGCGATCATGATGCAGGCCTCAACGAACGAGCAGGTGCACGGTCCACAGCCGGGTCGCCAACATGCACCTCGGGCTGGTGTGGAAGCAGGCGGCGTCGAACGTCGCGGTGAGATCTGCGGGACCGGACGCTACTGCTTGGAAGACAGCATCCACCGGCGCTGAGGTCGGGTAGCCACCGGTGAAGCTCTGGCGCCCGACAACTCCTGGGGCGGAGGAGACCGGCGGGTCCCAGGTCCCGTTACTCAGGTGGACCTTCAGGAGCTGCCCGCTGCGAAGCGTGACTGTCTTGCCACTGTCGGTGTCGGCGACGGTGGTGGTCCCGGCGGGGCTCGCAGACCGGGTAGCGCTCGCGGTCGGCCGAGGTCGTCGTGGAGTGACGTGAGTGCCTGGCGCGCTGGAGGCCGTACCGGCGGCGGCTTCCGGGAAGGTCTGAACTGGTGAGGAAGGCTTGTCGTGGGCGACGAAGTGATTGTGGGCGTCGTCCCAGAGCCAGGGGCGGCCAGGGCCGAGGAGGGCTGCATCAAGGTCTGGCGGCCTGGAGCAGTGGCCCCACCGCAGACTGAGACAGCGACGACCAGAGCGATCATGACGGCGCGCACGCTCCTCCGACGCAACACCGGGACGGGCGGTTCCGCCCGATGGACTTTAGGCCGGGGGACTACGCCAGAACCGGCAGCGACTGGCGCGCCGTACGACTCCAGGTGCTCGCTCGCGACGGCTGGGCCTGCTGGTACTGCGGACACCGAGCCACCATCGCTGACCACATCGTCCCGCTGAGCTTGGGTGGCCCCCGGCTCGACCCGAGCAACCTTGTCGCCTGCTGCGGCCCGTGCCAAAATAGGAAGGGCGACCAACACCGGCAGCGTGCCTGACCAACCATGGCCGACATCGGCTGTCCCATACCCGACAGCGCCCCCCGAGGGCGTACGGTTCGCCCATGAGCTTCGGGTTCCGCAAGTCACTCAAGCTCGGTCCGGTGCGGCTGACCGCCTCCAAGCGTGGCCTCACAGGCTCGCTGGGCGCTGGTCCGCTCCGGGTCAGCAGGAGCACCAGAGGACGCCGCACGACGACAGTCCGGGTACCGGGCACCGGGGCCTTCTGGCGCTCCACGAAGCGCTAGCAAGCCAGCCGCTTGCTGCACCGGCTGCCCTCAAGCGCGCCAACGGCGGAATCGTGCAGCTCGTTGGGCGCAAACCCGGCGTGGCCTGACCGCTGACCAGCTTCCACCGGGCACCGGCCAAGGTCGATACCGCATCATGGAAAGGCATCTGAAGGCGGTGGCTACCGTGGCCCTTTCGAGCCATGGTGGCCTCATCGTCAGAGCGCTAATTTGCTGTAGTCCGCGCGTAACCGTTCGCGCCAGCCGGTCGGCGTGCGACGACGGCCGTTGAGCGGGTCTCAGGGACTGTTCACCCTTTTAGCGAAAAGAGCGTGCAACATGAAGCGGATCAACCTCCTCGGTGCAGGGCTGGCCGTCGCGTGCCTGGCCTTGGCCTCGACGGTCGCCCCTACGGCAGCGACCGCCGGTGCTGCCCCTGCTGGGCCCCGGCTGGTCGCCGGTGAAGCCCACGGCCAGGTCCGGCCGCACGCAGCCAGTAAGCGCGGCTCACGAACGCCGAACATGACTTACCACGGTGGTGTGATCATGCCGTCCGCCAGCAGCCAGGCCATCTTCTGGGGCACCAGCTGGGGTACCAACTCCGGCGACAAGGTCACCGGCATGGACTCCTGGTATGCCGGCTTCGGCGGGTCGAACTACGCGAAGACGCCGGCCGAATACACCGGCTCCAACGGATCGGTCGGGAACAGCCTGACTTACGCAGGCCACGTCGTCGACACCTCGGCGGCCTCAGGCGGCGGCAGCACGAGCGCGATCCTGGCAGAAGTAGCCAAGAACATCACCAACCCCGACCCGACTGGGAACGGCTACTACCCGGTCTACACCGACCTGCCCCGCGGCAATGCGGGCTATTGCGCGTGGCACTCCTCCGGGTCGATCAACGGCGTTCGTGTGCAGTTCGCCTTTTTCTGGAAGCTCGACGGGGACAGTGGTTGCGACCCGCAAGATACGAGCGGCCTGCACAGCCAAGGCCTCGCGGCGATCGCGAACGTCAGTGGGCACGAGCTCAGCGAAGCTATGAGCGACCCGGCCAGCCCAGGAGCCTGGTATGACGGGTCCGGTGCGGAGAACGGTGACAAGTGTGCCTGGACCTTCGGTGGCCCGCTGGTCACCCTCAGCAACGGGTCGCAGTGGAAGATCCAGGGCGAGTGGAGCAACGCTGCCTACACGACGGGCACCGGCTACCCGAACTCCTCCGGGCAGCCCGGCTGCGTCGGCGGCCTGTAAGCGCACAACGAGCCAGCACAGGCCACAGCGCCCCCACCTCTTGTCGAGGCGGGGGCGCTGCTTGCGTGCTGAGCGACGGTCAGCGGATCGCCGCTCGGATCGCCGCTCGGATCGCCGCAAGTTGCTCCGGGTCGGTCATGAGGTCGACCTCTGCCGGAAGTGGCAGCCTGTCTCGGTCGACACGCCCCGTCACCATCGCCCGCACCAGATCGCGCACGACGTCCTGCTGTTCCGGGGACATGCCCTCACGTCAATGGTCGGCTGTCGTGTCGCGGCATCCGCCGCACCGAGCAAGGCACCGATGTGGAGATCCTGACCTGGCTCGATGACTGCTCCCGCTACGCCCTGTCCGTCACCGCCCACCGCCCCGTAACCGGACCAATCGTGCTCGCCACGTTCGGTAGAGCCGCTGCCACGCATGGCTTCCCGGCCTCCACACTCACCGACAACGGCCGCGTGTTCACCGTCCGCCTGTTCGGTGGGACCGCCGGTCGCAACCACCTCGAGCACGAGCTCCGCGAGCGCAACATCACGCAGAAGAACGGGAAGCCGAACCACCTACAGACCCATGGCAAAGTCGAACGGTTCCAGCAGACCCTCAAAGAATGGCTCCGCGCCCAACCCCGGCAGCCCGCCACCCTCGCCGAGCTGCAAGCACTCCTGGATGAGTTCACCCTGATCTACAACCAGCAGCGACCGCACCGCTGCCTGCCCCACCGCGCCACCCCAGCAACGATCTACACGGCCCTGCCCAAGGCCACCCCCAGCACCGACCGGAGCCGCGACACCCACGACCGCGTCCGCCAGGACAAGGAGGTAAGGCCGGCAGCGTGACCCTGCGCGTCGCCGGCCAGCTCCGACACATCGGTGTCGGATGAACCTACGCCCGAACCGACGTCCTCCTGCTCGTCCACGACCTCCACGTCACCGTCGTGAACGCCGCCACCGGCGAGATCCTGCGCGACCTCATCATCGACCCCGGGCCTTGCAGGCCGGGCGGGCCAGGATGTCGAGCAGGGCTGGATCGAGCTTCAGGCCGGGAAGCCTGCTGAGCGCAGGGTGGTGAGCGGCAGGTTGAGCAGCGGCACCTCGCAGCGGGTGCTTGCCGGCATCGGGAGCCTGGGACAGATTCTGACCCGGGCCTGTCGATCTGGGACCGACCCGTTCGTCGACGTACCGAGGCTCTCGACAGAGCGGGTCCATAACGCGAGGAGACAGCGATGTCGAACTACCTGGTGCTCATCTACGGCGACGAGAAGGCGATCGGGGCCGGCGGTCAGGGCCTCTGGGACGAGACGATGAAGGGCCACAACGACTGCGGCCAGGCGCGCGACGCCGCGTTGCGCGGCGGGGAGGCTCTGCAGGGCTCGGACACCGCGACATCCCTGCGCCCCACGCAGGACGGCGGGTTCACGGTCACCGACGGGGTCTTCGCCGAGACCAAGGAGGTCCTTGGCGGGTACTACGTCATCGGGGCGGCGGACCTGGACGAGGCCATTGCCATCGCCAAGGACATCCCGATGCCGTTCGGAGGGGTCGAGATCCGCCCGATCCAGGTGTTCGGGTAGACACCCTCGCCGACGCGAACCGCCGCGAGTGGGCCTTCGTGCTCGCCGCGAAGGTGCGCGTCACACGCGACCTGGACCTCGCGCAGGAGTGCGCCCAGGACGCCTTCGCCCAGGCCGTGCTGACCTGGCCGCGGGACGGTGTCCCCGAACTCAGCCAAGCCGACACGCCATGCAGCACCAGAGGACCGGGGGCAACTGCATACCTATGCACTGGCGCCGACGCTCGCTTCGCGGCAGATGAGTGCGTTCACCGGTTCGGTTGAGGCCGGGAAGATTGACAAGATCGCCCGCGATGTGTGGAACGGTCGGCGACGAAACCTGCTCGGAGTGGTACCTCAGCCACCGCCCAATCGCGCGAGGTGCGTTAGGCGAGGTGCTTGCTCAGGGCGTCGAGCAAGCCGCGAGTGCCTGTCTCGCGGTTCGGCCCGTCGGCCCAGAACTGGTCGTAGAAGACGCCGTGCTCGACGTGCGTGAACCGGGTGCCCTCGTCGATCGGCTCGAACTCCAGCGACGCGACCGACGTCGACATGTGCACGCCGTCGAGCCACATGTCGTAGCTCGTGACGATGCGGTTGTGCTCGACGATGTCGGTGTAGGTGGCCTCGTACCGCGAGACCGGCCCGTCATGGAAGGTCCCCTCAGCGACATCGCGTCCGCCGACGCGGAAATCGAACGCCCACTCGCCCGGCTCGGCGGCGTCACCGGCACCCCACCAGGCCAGCTTCTGGTCCTCCTCGGCGAACGCGTCCCAGACGCGTTCGACGGGAGCAAGGTAGTCGCGGGTCAGAGAGAACCCGGCCCGTGCGAGCCGGCGCTGGAGGGTCATGCGGCCGACTGCCGCGTGAAGGTGACGTGGATCGTGCCGCTGTCGGAGACCTCGGTCGTCACCGCGTGGGTGAGCTCGAGCCCGCGCAGGTCCTGCCAGAGCCGCGTGCCCCGGTCGAGCACGACCGGGGCGATCATCACGTGCAGGTCATCGACCAGGCCGGCGCGCAGAAAAGCGCGCGCCGTGCTGATGCCACCCCCGACGCGCACGTCGAGGCCGCCGGCAGCCTCGGTCGCCTCAGCCAGCACGTCCTGGACCGACGTGCTGCGGAAGTGGAACGTCGTGCCGCCCGCCATCGGGATCGGCGGGCGCGATGCGGCGTGCGTGAGGACATAGACCGGGGTGCCGAACGGTGGTTGGTCACCCCACCAGCCCTTCCAGTCGGGGTCGTCGGGGAACGCGTGCAAGCCGAACATGGCCGCGCCCATGATCTCGGCGCCGACGCCTACGAAGTGCGCGGCTGCGTAGGAGTCGTCGACGCCGGTCGTGCCGCTCGTGGGGTCGCCGAAGACGCGCTCGCGGAACGTACGCGTCGTGACGTGGCCCGCCGTGAGGGACCCCCAGTCCTGGCCCATGGGGCTCTCGGGGGATGTGCCGGCCGTCGAGGTGCGGCCGTCCAGCGAGCTGAACAGGTCGAGGCGTACGCGGGTCATGTCAGGAACTCTTCGGGTAGTGCCGGGTGAGGTGGATGCCGAGCCGGTCGGCCTGGTGCTCTGCAGGGGTGCGCTGCTGAGCGAGCCACAGGTGCAGGACGTCGAGGGCGCCGGGTCGCAGGGTCACAGTGCGGACCCGTCCGTGCTTCTCGGACGTGACCACCCCCGCGTCCTCGAGGACCCGCAGGTGCTGCATGAGAGACGGCAGCGCCATCGAGAACGGCCCTGCCAGCTCGGACACGACGGCAGGGGACTGCGCCAACCGTTCCACGACGGCCCGACGCGTCGGATCCGCGAGAGCGCGGAGCACGGCGTCGAGCTCGTCGTAAAACTTAGGCATCTACCTAACTATTATGGCAGGGCAAGGATTCGTCAACCTCGCCACGAGCCTGCGATCCGGGGCCGGTTCCCTGATCAGGATGTGCCGCTTCTTGCTGTCGTTCGGGCGGACGCGACAAGCAGGTTGCGCCAGCTCTCCATCTGCCTGAGCGGGACATACGCGACCTGCGGCAGAAGCGGACGTTGGTTCGTTCGCTTGTCGACACCCTCTACGCCCCAGAGAAAGACGCTAGGTCGGGCGACGCGCTCCCATTCCGAGGGCCGATGTCGCTGCCCTCCTGACAGCGGTTGGCGCAGATGTCATGCCGGACTGCCCGTCGTCCATGGCACGTTTGTGGCCCTGCGCGGGACGTCACCCGCTGCTCGCGCTCAAGTCCGGCCTGGCGCAACGGAGCTCGCAGTCGCGCAACGTGCGGGTGATGGACCGAGACGGGCCTGCGGGCAGACGGGGGTGTCGAAGCTCAGGCGGTGAGGTTCTGCTCGAGGTCCGCGAGCAGGCTCAGCTGCGTCGGCTCCCAACCTAGTTCCGCGCGCGTGCGCGCACTCGAGGCCGGCTGGTCGGTGGCGAAAATGGCGCCGAGGGGGCCGAACGCCACCTCCGGTACCTGCTGCGAGGGCAGGCCGAGCTTGCGGCCGATCACTGCGGCGATGTCGCGTACCGCGTCGCCCTCGTCGGCGACCGCGTGCCACGAGCTGCCGGCGGGAGCGCACTCCAATGCCAGGCGAAACAGCACAGCTGCGTCGAGCGCGTGGACGGCGGGCCAGCGCTGCGCACCGTCGCCCGGGTAGCCGGAGACCCCCGCGCTGCGTGCCACCTGCGTCAGCAGGCCCGCGAAGCCACCGGCACCGTCCTTGTGCACGGTGCGGGGCAGCCGGATGGCGGACGTCCGAACCCCGCGCTCGGAGAGCGCGAGTGTGGCCGTCACGGTTCGCCCCCGGCCGCCGACGACCCCGTCGGTCGGCAGAGGGTCCTCTTCCGTGGACGTGCGGCCGGGTATCCAGGGCGTGCCGGAAACGACGGCGAACGGGCGACCGCTGTCAACGAAGGTCTCGCCGATCGTTGTGATTGCGGCGGTCTCCTCCGCAATCGAACGGCCCACCGCCTCCTGGCTCGAGAAGTCGTTCGCGAACGCGAGGTGGATCGCCCCGTCGGACTCCTCAGCGCCGGCGCGCAGGACCTTGAGGTCACCGAGTGCCCCGCGCAGCGGCGTGGCGCCAGCCTGCGCCGCGACGGCCGCGGAGTCGACGGAGCGGGCGAGCGCGAGCACCGTGTGTCCTGCGCCAAGCAGTTCGGCAACGACCACAGAACCGATGAGGCCGGTGCCGCCGGTGACGAACACATGCATGGGGATCCTCCGAGTGATGGGACTTCTGTCGCATCACGATAGCGCAGTGACGGTACTGATATCCCATCACTACGCTGTCCTCATGGGACGTTGGCAGCCGGGCGCGCGCGAGCGGCTCGTCGTCGCGGCCGTGGACCTGTTCAGCGAGCAGGGCTACGACGAGACGACGGTTGCTCAGATCTCCGAGCGCGCCGGGGTGACCCGCAGCACCTTCTTCCGCCACTTCTCGGACAAGCGCGAGCTGCTCGTCGCGGGGCAGGCGACCCTTAGCCATCTGCTGGCCGAGGGCATCACCTCAGCGCCGCCCGGGTCGAGCCCGCTCGAGTCGGTGGCATTGGGCCTCGCCCGGGCGTCGGAGCAGATGGGTCCGGTGAATCACGCACTCGGCCCTCGGTTGACGGCAGTAGTCGCTTCCAGCAAGGAGCTGCAGGAACGCAGCCTGCTGAAAAGCGTCGGCCTCGCCGGCGCGATGACCGACGCGTTGATCGGTAGGGGCATCCCGGACTCGACCGCCCGCCTTGCGGCGGAGATGGGGTTGCTCGCGTTCTCCCGCGGGTTCGCGGAGTGGTCGACGAGCGATGAAGACAGCGGAGACGCGCTCGCCCGCCGCACCCTCGTCGCCCTCGACGAGTTGCGCGTCGCCGTAGCCGCCCTCGGCTGAACCGCACCCCCGGTGTCCAGGGGCCGACGCCAGCCGCTCGCAGCCGGGCCGCCGACACCACCTGCGGCAGGCGGCCGTGCCTGGACCGTCGACGGCCGCGTCGTCGGCTGGTGACGCGGTACCGGCCCGTGTTGCGTCGGGGCGGCCATCAGTGGACTGACCGAAGGTACCGCCGTGCCCGTCATCCTTTCGGGCTTGTCGCCCAGCAGCTCGAACGGAGGATCACCAAGATAAGTAGGCATGGAACGGCCGGCTCCGGTCCGCGACTTGCGTCTTGTCGTGGGTCATCCACTCTGAAGTGGACGGAGCCAAAGCGGAGGAAGGAGCCGACCGTTCATGAAGAGTCTCGTGCAGTCTCGAGGTCCAATCCACGTGGGGTTGGACGTACACAAGCTGTCGATCACAGCCGGGGTGTTGGAGGCGAATGCGACCACCCCGGTCGTGCAGCGCATCGGTTCCGATGACGCCGCGGTCCGCCAGCTGATCAGCAAGTGTGGGAATCCGAGCCGGTTGAAGGCCTGCTACGAAGCTGGCCCGACGGGCTTCACGTTGGCTCGCACTCTATAGTCCTGGGGTGTTGCCTGTGACGTGGTCGCGCCGTCCCGGATCCCCAAGGAGTCAGGCGATCGAGTCAAGACCGACAAGCGGGATGCCGCTTCGTTGGCAGTCCTGCATCGGGCCGGGTTGCTGACCGCCATCCACATCCCGGCGCCAGAGATCGAGGCAGTCCGCGACCTGGCCCGAGCTCGGCATGATCTCGACGATGATCTCAATCGGGTCCGTCGCCGGCTGCTGGCGCTGCTGCTGCGCCACGGTCACGTCTATCGCGCCGGGACCACCTGGACGCAGGCTCATCACCAGTGGCTGGACGCGCTGTGCTTCAGTGAGCCCGCCGAACGTCAGACGTTCGAGTACTACCGGTCGGTGATGGCGATCAGGGAGCAGCAGCTCGCCTCGATCAGCACCGACCTGCGGGCGTGGCTCGATAAGCCTCCGATCGGGCAGGCGTCTCATCGGTTGGCTGCCCATCACGCGGTCGGTTACCTCGGCGGTCTCACGATCGCCGCTGAGGTCGCCAACGAGTGGGAACGGTTCGCGCAAGCACGGTCGTTCATGGCCTTCACGGGCCTGGTCCCGTCAGAGCACTCCAGTGGCGACAGGCGCAGGCAGGGCTCGATCACCAAGAGCGGGAATGTCGTGATCCGGACTCAGCTGATCGAGTCCGCCTGGCACTTCCGCGGACGCCCGGTGGCGGGCAAGACCCTGCAGGAACGCCAAAGCCACGTCGGGCCCGCCACCGTCGCGCGTGCCAGCGTGGCGCACCAACGACTCGCCGGCCGCTACCGCAGGCTCACCGCCCGAGGGCTGCCGCCCAACGTCATCAACGTGGCCATCGCCCGAGAGCTCGCTGGGTTCATGTGGGCCGAGATGACCTCACCCGCCTGATCGCCTGACAGACAGGGAGATGCACCCGAATGTCGGGCCGCGGCTCATCAGTGACCGCCGCCCGAGAAGGACCACGACGTGCCGGGAGACCGCCGTCGCAGGACCGATCCCCGGCGGCACTTCGCCCACCGACTTAGTCGGGATGGGCGCGATAAGTATGGGGCAACTACCTGCGGATTCCCTACTTGCGGTTCCGACCCGCGCATACCAGTCTGGCGGCGCACTGATCCACGCCCTCCCGGCACGTCGTGCCTACACCGCACGTCCACCCCCAACTCGCCGCAGGCTCGTTCAGGTAGCAGCCGCCACCCCGGCCTCAAGACCGTTCGTCCTCGCTTCGCTCCGGGCGCTCCGTCTTGACCCCAGGGCCCCGACGCCTGCTCCCGGCTGGCCAGGCGAAGGCTCCGCCTCCGCCGCATCACAACAAAAACACGCAGCACCTATTGACAGGGCCGTTCCATACCAGTGCCGTTACTTCATGTCCGGCAAGACCCATCCCGAGAGGAGGTAGGCGGCACCTACTCGTCGTCGCCGCTGGCGTAGATGTCGAGGTCGAGTTCGACGGAAAGCCGTCCCAGCGTGGACAAGACCAGCGGACTGACGCTGACTCCGCCTTGACCGCTGAGGACCTCGACGAAGCAGAAACAGTCCACTTGATAGCCGTTGGCTTGTAGCCCGGCCAGAACGTCCGCCTTGCTCTCAACCTGCCCACAGAGCCAGGCCAGGTGCCCGTCGAGCGGCACCGTGTCAGGCAGCGGACTTTCGAGGGACCACATGGCGGCTCCCCAGGCTCTCGCATCTCGGGCGCTGCGCGGCTCGTCCGCCTCATGCGACCCGGTCGGTTGCACGCCCAGGGCTTCGGTCACCGCCCCAGCACTTCCTTGCTCGGATGAGACACGCAGCGTGGCTTTGGTCCGGGTGGTTGGCACTCAGTCAGGGTGCCGCACAACTTCGCAGAGACCCAGCGGATAAGGCCGGCTCCTGATCAAGGCCGGACGCCGGAACGACCGACGTAGTCCGTAACTACTCACCTGAGCGGACGGGACCGCCAGGCGCACCTGTTTGCGCTTCCTCGTGCTGGAAGGGTGTTACGGAGGGAGCTTCTCTGGCGCGGTCTCGGTTCGACAATGACGGCTGGGCGCAATAGCGCTATCATAAGATATCAAAGGTGGTGGTGTCATTGACCGACGTACTTGTGCGGGACGTTCCCGAAGACGTGGTCGCGGCGCTAGAAGCGCGTGCGGCCCGACTCGGCTTATCCAGGAGCGAGTTCCTCCGGCGCCGCCTTGCTCAGGAAGCCGTGGCCCATGCGGGCAGCGTTACCCCGGCTGATCTGGCCATGTTCGCCGACACCTTCTCCGACCTCGGCGACCCTGAGGTCATGAGGGGCGCCTGGGAGTGACGGACTGGCTCATCGACACTTCCGCCCTAGCCCGGCTCGGATCGTGTCGGAACGCTGCAGTGTGGGCCGAGCGGATCGAACGAGGGCTCGTACGCATCGCAAGCGTGACCCGCCTGGAGGTGGGCTACTCCGCCCGTTCAGGTCCCGACCTGCGCAAGGCCGCCCAACGCCCGCCCTTGGCAGCGATGCCGCTGGAGTACCAAACGCCCCCCATCGAAGATCGTGCCCTTGAAGTCCAGATGCGACTGGCAGACCTGGGCCACTATCGAGCACCGTCCGTCCCGGACCTGATCGTCGCCGCCACTGCAGAGCTCGCCGGGCTCACCGTGCTCCACGTCGACAAGGACTTCGAGCTGATCGCGCAGATCACCAACCAGGACCTCGAGCGCCTGACGAT
>JANXUE010000136.1 GCA_025352005.1 Frankiales bacterium | reverse complement strand
CTGCGCCGTCACCACGTCGACGGGTGACAGCGACGGGTCGGGTGCGGCCGGCGCCCCGGTCGTCCCCTCCCTCACCTCAGGCGGCGCACTCTCGGCAGACGAGGCGGCCGCCCTTGTCGGAGGCGAGCTGGCTGCGGTGGTGGACCAGGAAGCACGACGAGCAGGTGAACTCATCGCTCTGCTTCGGCAGGACCTTGACGGTGAGCTCCTCACCGGACAGGTCAGCTCCGGGCAGCTCGAGTGCCTCAGCAAGGTCGGTCTCGTCGACGTCAACGCTGCTGGACTGGGCCTCGGCCCGGCGGGCCTTCAGCTCCTCGAGGCTGTCCTCGCCGAGGTCGTCCGCTTCGGAGCGGCGGGGGGTGTCGTAATCGGTAGCCATGGTGGTCGGGCTCTCTTTCTTTTGCGTCCGGCGCGGGGACAACGCGCAACGGCGTCGTTCTGTGCCCGAGGGCAGAAGATCTTGTAGGTGGAGCGGCAGAGGGTAGTGCCTCCTGGGCCCCCTGCCCTACCCATTCGGGTCCCAATCACCTGCGGATTGCCTGTACGTCGGCCAGCTGGCCGTACGCGCCCCAGATCAGCTCCGTCAGCAGCTCGCTGAGCACGCTTCGGTCGGTGTCCTGCTCCTCGAGCCAACGCTCGCCGGCCGCTTGCACGAGGCCCACGATGGCAGCCGCCCAGACCGGTGCCCGGAGGTCGTCTGCGGCCAGCCGCAGCTCGTGCGTGATACCGACGGCGAGCAGCTCCTGCAGCCGACGGACGAAGCCGCGGACCTGCCCGTGGACGTGGGCGGCCTCCTCGGACTGCACCAGGAAACGGTAGACCTGCGGTTCTGCTCCGATCACCGCCAGGTAGGCGTCGATGGTCCGCAGCACCCGCACACGCGGCACCCCTCCGCCGGTAAGGGCCTCCACCAGGGCATCGAGCAGCCGGTCGGTGTGCCGTCCCGCGAGCGCGGCGTACAGGCCGCTCTTGTCCCCGAAGTGGCGGTACAGGATCGGCTTGGTGATGCCGGCCTCTGCAGCGATGCTCGCCATCGACGCCGAGGCCCCGTCCCGCTGCACGACCAGGTCCGCCGCCGCAAGAAGGCTCTCCCGCCGCGCGTCCCGGTCCTGCAGGAGCGTCACGGGATCTGATGCCCCGAGATGGCCCGGCTGATGATCAGGCGCTGGATCTCGCTGGTGCCCTCGAAGATCGTGTAGATCTTCGCGTCGCGGTGCCAGCGCTCCACCGGGTACTCGCGGGTGTAGCCGTTGCCGCCGAGGATCTGGATGGCCTTCTCGGTGACATCGACGGCGGTCTCACCGGCGTACAGCTTGGACATCGAGCCCTCGCCGGAGGTGAACGGGACACCGTTGCGACCCATCCAGGCCGCGCGCCAGACCAGCAGGCGGGACGCGTCGATCTTGGTCTTCATGTCGGCGAGCATGAACGCGATGCCCTGGTTCTGGACGATCGGGCGGCCGAACTGCTCGCGGGTCTTGGCGTAGTCCAGGGAGTACTCGTAGGCCGCGCGGGCGATGCCGACCGCCTGGGCCCCGACCGAGGGCCGGGACGCCTCGAAGGTCGCCATCGCCGCCTGGCCGCCTTTCTCGCGGCCGCTCGACGGCGACTCGCCGCGCTGGAGCGCCGCCTGCCGCTCTCGTGCTTTCGCCAGGCGCGCATCAAGCTTGTCCTTGCCACCGAGCAGCTGGCTGCCGGGAATGCGGCAGTTGTCGAGAATGACCTCGGAGGTGTGTGAGGCCCGGATGCCGTGTTTTTTGAACTTCTGGCCCTGGGACAGGCCGCGACCCTTGGAGTCCGGGCCGAGCACGAAGGAGGCTTGGCCACGGGCCTTGAGTGCGGCGTCCACGGAGGCGACGACCACGTGCACCTCGGCGATCCCGCCGTTGGTGATCCAGGTCTTGACGCCGTTGAGCACCCACTCATCGGTCTTCTGGTCGTAGACGGCGGTGGTCTTCATCGAGGACACGTCGGAGCCGGCGCCCGGCTCGGAGACGGCGAGCGCGCACAGCTTGACGTCGTCGGGCGTGCCGAAGCACTGGGGCGCCCACTCCCCGAGCTGCTCGGGGGTGCCGTTGCCGAGGATCCCCGCCAGGCCCAGTGTCGACCCGACGATGGCGAGCCCGATGCCGGCGTCACCCCAGAAGATCTCCTCCATGGCGACCGGGAGGCTGATGCCCGACTCGTCGCCCCAAATGCTGGCGAAGAAGTCCAGCGAGTAGATGCCCGCCCGCGCCGCCTCCTGGATGACCGGCCAGGGGGTCTCCTCACGCTCGTCCCACTCGCTCGCGGCGGGGCGGATGACATCGGTGGAGAACTCGTGCAGCCACTTCTGGAGCGTCTGCTGGTCCTCGGTGAGTTCGAGGGTGAAGCCGGCCATGGTCATCCGCTCCTGTGCGTGATCGATCCCTGGACGAAGGTCGGCTTCGTACCGGGGAAATAGGGGGACGGGGTGAGCTCGGACGAGGGGAGGAACTGCGGGAAGCGGGAGTCCCTCTGGGACCTGTCGGCGAGCGCCTTCTCCTTGACGAGGGAGTTGTACTGGTCGGCCAGGGCCTCGGGAGTGTTGCTGTTGAGGACGACCTCGCGCTCCCAGGTGCGGGCGCTCTTGGCGACCCCCGGGATCCGCGAGTGCTCGGGGACGAGGCACTCGGCGGCTAGGGCGTTCTCGCTGACGGCCCAGATGCCGTCGGAGGTGTGGAGGATCAGGGACTGGTTGCCGAGCGCATGTCCGGGGGTGGCGACCAGGGCCACGCCCGGACCGATCAGCACGTCGCCGTCGAGCGCGATCAGCCGGTCCACTATCAGGTCGGTGTAGGTGTCCGGCTGGTACCACTGGCGCTGCAGCGGGTGCAGGTCCGCCATCGCCTCGAGCTCCTTGCGCTGCACCAGGAGCTTGGCGTTGGGGAAGGCAGCCTCGGTGGTGGAGGTGCCGACCCAGCGGCGGACATCCTGGGTGTGGAGGTGGTCGAAGGCGAGGTAGTCGACCTCCTCCGGCGCGATGCCGAGGCCACCGAGGTTCTCGAGCACGGTTGCGTGTCGGGTCACGACTCGGCTCTGCAGCCGGGCGGGAGTGTGGGCGTTCATCCGCGCGAAGTAGGGCGTGTACTCCCCCCGTTCGTGGTCGCTCGGCTCGAAGACCAGCGTCCTGGTGCGGCCCGCGTCGACCCAGCGGATGACGAGCATCCGATTCGTGATCGACAGGTACGGCGAGGGCGTGAGCGCCGCCCGCCACAGCCCGAACCGCACCGGGTAGGGCAGGGTGACGAGGTCCTTGGTGGTCACGCTCGACGGCGCGCCGGTGGCCAGCAGGTCGCGGCGGAACACCTCGGCCGCCTCGCGGACCTGGCGCAACTGCATGCCGTAGGACGCGTCCTTGTCGACGGCGTCGAAGGCGTCCAGGCGGGTGCCGACGCCGGTCCCGGCGTCACGCAGGTCAGTCAGGGTCACCGCAGACTCCTCGAGGGGTGGGTGTTACCGCCGGTAACAGTGTCGTGCCCCCGCCGTGGTGTCAAGCGTCACCTTGACATCTGTTACCGACGGTAACAGCCTGGAGTCATGGCCACCGTCAGGGTTGACGAGCGCAGCGTCCACGGCAACCTGGTGCGCTACGCCCACGCCGGGACGACAGGTCCGGTGGTAGTCCTGATCCACGGCATGGCCTCCCGCGCAGCGCAGTGGGAGCGGGTGATGTCGACCCTCGGGGACCACTACCAGGTGATCGCACCGGACCTGCTCGGCCACGGCCTGTCGGCCAAGCCCCGCGGCGACTACTCCCTCGGTGCCCAAGCCTGCGGTATCCGCGACCTGCTCGCAGCCCTCGGTCACGACAAGGTGTCCCTCGTCGGACACAGTCTCGGCGGCGGCATCGCCATGCAGTTCGCCTACCAGTTCCCCGAGCGGATCGAGTGCCTGGCCCTCGTCAGCGCCGGCGGCCTCGGCCCCGAGGTCTCGGGCTTCCTGCGGGCCGCAACCCTGCCCGGGTCCGAGATCGTCCTGCCGATCATCGCCGGTTCGTGGGTGCGCGCCGCTGCCCGGGCCATCGATCGCGTCCTGGCCCCGGTCGTGCCTGCCGGGATGCGCGCGGCCCTCGTCGGCTTCGGCTCGCTCGGCGACGGCCCCACCCGAGACGCCTTCATCCACACGGCCCGCTCCGTCATCGACGTCCGCGGCCAGCGGGTCGACGGCCGCGACCGCCTCTACCTGGCCGCCGACCTGCCGCTCCTGGTCGTCTGGGGCGCCAAGGACGCGATCATCCCGGTCCAGCACGGCCTGGCCGTGGGCGAGGCCGTCCCGACCGCCCGCGTCGAGGTCTTCGCCCAGTCCGGCCACTTTCCGCACCTGACCGAGCCAGCCCGGCTGGCGGCACTGCTGCACGAGTGGATGTCGAGCCTTCGCGACCCGGCGAGCCAACCCGTCGCCTAGAGCGGCGGTCTACTTCTGGGAGGCGTCAAACTCCAGTGCCTTCTGCAGCGTGACGCCGGTGCTTGCGCAACCGACGCCCTTCTCGCCGCCCTGGGCGCCCCCGGCGTAGGTCCGGACGAACTCCAGCAGCCGCGGATCGGTCGCGGTGGGCACCTTCAGCTGCAGCCCCCACGTCGAGGCAATGACCGATGCGTCCTGACCGGCGTAGGGCGACACCATCACGAACTCGCGGTTCGTTTGCGCAAGCGTCGCGAGAGTCGCGATGTCAGCGGCCGGCAGGGTCGGCTGGTAGGTGATCCAGATGCCGCCGTGCTCCTCGGAGTGCACGGCGTTCTCCTTGGGCACCTGCTCGGTGTAGACCTGACACTTCAGCCACGCCGGACTGTGCGCCCCCCCGACAGGAGGCGACTGTGGGTAGCTCTGCGGGTACTGCCCCTTCGACAGGTGGTTGTGGCTGAGCCGGGTGAACACGACCACCCCGTTGATCGCGGGGCTCGGGGCGGCCTTCGGGGAGCTACTGCTCCCACCGCAACCGGCAAGCAGGAGGACAAGGGCAAGGGGTAGCAGGCGCACCACGTCACCGTATGTCGTCTTCCTGGAGGTCAGGCATGACAGGCTGCGCGGGTGACCGCCCGACCCCTCGCCCTGCTGCTGCTCCCGGCCCTGCTCGTCGGCGGCTGCTCCTCCGGTACGACGAAAGCTGCGCCCGCGTCGCTGTCGGGCGCCCCCTCGCCGATCGTGACGGCCACGCCTGAGGCGACCGCGACAGCCCCCGAGCCCACCCCGACGACCACCCGCACCGCCACGAAGGCGCCCACCCCCAAGGCGACGCCCCCTCCCCGCAGTACCCCCTCCCCCGCCCCGAAGCCGGTACCGGAGCCGGTGACGCCCGCCGCTGTCCGCCCGCCGACCGTGGTCGCTGCGGGCGGCCAGCACGCCTTCCCCATCCGCGGGTGCAGCGTGAGCTACGCCCACAGCCACCACGACTACCCCGCAACGGACATCTTCGCCGCACGGGGCTGCACGGTCGTCGCTCCCGTCACCGGCCGCGTCGACGAGGTCTCGACGGTTGACTCATGGAGCAGCTCGACCAACTACGGCAGCCAGCGCGGCGGCCTGTTCTTCTCGATCGTCGGCAACGACGGCGTGCGCTACTACGGCTCGCACCTGTCGGCCGTGTCGATCCGGGTCGGCCAGCGGGTCACGGTGGGTCAGGTCATCGGCGCGGTCGGCAACACCGGCGACTCCAAGGGCATCGCGACCCACGTCCACTTCGGGTTGTCCTGGCCGACGAAGGCGGGCGTCTGGTGGGTGCGCCGCGGGGAGGTCTACCCGTGGTCCTACCTAGACAGCTGGCGGGCCGGCGGTAACGCCTCCCCCGCGCCCGCGGTGTCGGCCGCACACCGCATGCAGGGCGATACGCCGCCCTGCCGCGCCGAATGCTGACCCCCACCGACTGCTGACCCCGAACCCACCGCTGACCCTCCCACCAGGTGTGCCCCTACTCCCGCGCCACCCGCGGCAACATCGAGATCACCCTCACCGTCGCCTGAGGTCTGCGTGAGCTGACTCGCGGTGCTCGGCACCTTGCAGGCCGACGGACTTGGGGTCTGCCGTGGCCGTGATGGCGAACTCGCCCCGGGTTTATCCTCAGCGCCGTGACGCGCATCGGAGCGATTTTCTTGCCGACCTGGGCTCCTGAGGCCTTGCTCCCGCTGGCCCACGCTGCCGACGAGGCAGGGGTGGACGAGCTGTGGGTGTGGGAGGACTGCTTTAAGCAGTCCGGGGTAGCGGCGGCCAGCGCATGCCTTGCGGCCACCGCGCGGATGACGATTGGCCTTGGTCTGATGCCGGCCCCGCTGCGCAACGTGGCCCTGACCGCCATGGAGATCGCCACCCTGGAGCGGATGTTCCCTGCCGCTTCCGGCCAGGGATCGGCCACGGCGTGCAGTCGTGGATGGAGCAGGCCGGTGTGCGGGCGGCCTCCCCGCTGACACTGCTGCGTGAGCAGCTCACCGCGCTGCGCGCTCTGCTGGACGGACAGCGGGTCAGCACGCAGGGTCGCTACGTCCACCTCGACGATGTCGCCCTGGACTGGCCGCCGCGACAGCGCGTACCGATACTGGCCGGGGCGGAGGGGCCAAAGTCGTTGCAACTTTCCGGTGCGCTGGCCGATGGCACCCTTCTACCGGCTGGCACCACTGTGGACCGGTTGCGCGGGGCCCGCGAACAGATCGATATCGGGCGGGAGCAGGCCGGGCGCACGGACCATCACGACATCACCGTCTTCGTCCCGGTCGCCACCGGTCCGGGCGCGCAAGGGCGGTTGGACGCCTGCCAGGCCAGATGGGGCTTTGACGGCGAGGGCTGGGGTGCGGCCGGCGACGCCGAGCAGGTAGCGCAATCCCTGCGCGGCTGGGCCCGGGCTGGCGCTGACGCCATCGCGCTACAGCCGACCGACGACGACCCGGACCCGGCCGCGTTCATGGCCTTCGCTGGTGAGGTGGCCCCACTGCTGCGCTGAGCCGCTGCCCCTGGATGCTGCAGATGAGAGCGTTCGACAACCCGGACTGGGCACAAATCTGGCCGATCCTGCGCGACATGGCAGTCGAGAAGCTGTCCGCCGACCTGGGCTTCGTCACGATCGGCACCGTTCCGGGTGCCTTCAACTCCCCGACGAAGGGCCGGGTAGGACTGCACGTGCTGTACCGACCGCTTCCCTAGACGTGAGGGTCAACGATGTCGACGAGCGACTCTGCGTCGCGCGGCACACCGATCTCTGTCGCGTCGGCGCGACGTCTTCAGGAGTAGTCCGCCCACACTGTCTGCGACGCGCCGTCGACCGTGATGTCTCCTCCGTACGGGAGGATCCACTGGGGACGGGTGTGCCCGAAGGGCACACCGACGACGATGACGGCATCCGGGTTGTACCGGTGGACGGTTTCGATCGCTACCTCGCGCTGCTCAGCGCGGCGAGCGGCGCGCTCGTCCGGGGTGGGCCGGACGTCGAAGCTGGAGGTAGGCGGACGCGCCACCAGAACGGCGTCTACTGCCGCCAGCAGTCCACGCTCGCCGAGCGCCCGCATGATCCAGCCGAGCTCGCGAGCCGGGATGAGCTCCTCGGAGGTCTCCAGGAGCAGGACTCCGCCGTTGAGCACAGCCGGGTCCGCCGGGAACCGCCCGGCCGTCAGCATCCACTGCACCACTTCGGCGCAGCCACCCCAGGTGGGTCCGGTCACTGACCGTGCAGGCCCGGCCCAGGTCCAGGGCTCGGTCGGCTCGCGATCGCCGTACTCGGTCAGCGCTGCGGGGTCCTGCCAGTCCAGGCCGATGTCTTCAGACTCACCG
>JANXUE010000133.1 GCA_025352005.1 Frankiales bacterium | reverse complement strand
GCTGACCACCATCGCCCACGCTGACACTTCGCCTTCGCCCTCGCCGGGTGCCGTCGGAACGCCGACCATCACCTACGTCGGCAGCACGGCGTTCAACGGCGGCGTTGGTGGATCAGCGAAGCAGATTCTGTGCGGCGCTGGCAGCGCGCTGACCTCACTCACCCTCATTACCGACGGCAGCACTCACACCGCCAATGGCTACGGCGCCGGCCTCGAGGTGTACTGCACCCCGATCGATGCGACGGGATCGGTCAACGGCGTGGAGGCCTTGGCGGACCTCGTGTTGGGCAATAACTTCCTCGCGGGGAGCTCTGGGCGTTTCCCGACGTCGTGCCCGTCCGGCAGCGTCGTAACTGGCGACCAGGGACGGTCCGGAGCGCTCATCGACGCCGTGCAGGTCAACTGCACCGGGCTCGCCGGCGGCATCCTGTCGGGGGCTTCGTCCGGATTGCCGGCATTCTCACCCAACGATCCGAGCGGCGGCTCATCCTTCGGCCCCGACGCGTGCCCGACCGGTTCCTTCGCCATCGGCGTGGACGCCATGAGCGGTGACGACCTGGACGGCTTCAGTCTGCGCTGCGGCCAGCTCACCAACACACCCTTCACGGTGGCCAACCTGTCGGTCACGACCGCCGGCGCCTGCGGCGAGTGCGGCACCCCGTCGTACGGCCCCGGTGCCCGCGACGTCCCGGTAAGCGCGATCCCGTCCTACATGCTGCCGGCGACAGCCACCGACGCCGTCGCGAGCGCCCCGCTCAGGTCGGTCCCGCTCAGGTCGGTCCCACTGCGTTCGGTGCCCCTGCGTTCGGTGCCGCTGCGTTCAGTGCCCCTGGCGTCGGTGCTGCTGAGCCAGATCCCGCTGACGGGTAACACCTGGCAGCAGGTCCTGACCGACACGTCGCTGGCCAGCACGCCGCTCGAGACGGTCACGCTGGACGCCGCACTCGCCGCCCTCGACGCGGCTCGTCGGCCCGGACCCACGCTCGACCAGGTCGATCTCACCGGCACCCCGCTCAGCAACCTGTCGGTTGCGTCGATCTTTCTCGGTAGCTCGGGCATCGGCAGCCTGCCGATCCCGGCCCCCACGGGGGCCACGACGGACGGGTCGGCGTACGGCAACTGGTGCGCCTGGCTGACGAATCTCGGTTACAGCTGCAGCGCCCTGGGCCTGACCGGCAGCAGCCCGGTGCTGGCCGCCGACCTGGCCGGGGTCCCGCTGCGCTCGGTACCGCTCCGCTCGGTGCCGCTGCGGTCAGTGCCGGTCGGTGCCCCGCTGCGCTCGGTACCGCTGCGCTCGGTGACCATCGCCAACTCTCCGCTGCGCTCGGTCCCACTCCTCCGGCTGACCCTGACCGTGGGGGGCACGGACAACGCGCTCGGGGCCATTCCGTTGACGACTATCTCGCCCACCTCGACTTTGGGCAACATCGTGCTCACAGCCACGACGGTGCCGGCCGGCCTGCTCACCGGTTGCGTGGCCGGCGACTCCGTCTGCCCCACACTCGGCGACGCCTTGGCGTCGGGTCACGTGAGCCCAACGGCCACCCTCGGGCTCATCAAGAGCCTGCTCGGTGACCAGACCCTCGGTGATCTCGGCAACGCCCTGGGCAGTGCGACATTAGGCGACCTGGCCGATGCCATCGACCTGGCCTACACCCTCACGCTCGGCGATGCGTTGCTCGCCCTCGTGCCGAGCTCGGCGGTGCCCTGGGAGCAGGTTGCCCTCGACCCGCTGCAGCTGTCGCAGTACGACAGCCAGAACGCCCCAAAGATCACCTATGCGATAAGCATGGAGCTGCGGGGGTCCAGCGACACTGCCAGCGGCGACGCAGTCCTCACCCTGCCCGCGGGATTCCGCTACACCGGGCAGAACGACCTGCGCAATGGCGAGACCGCGAAAGCCGTGGGGCAGGACGTCATCCTCCACCTGGCCAACCGGGCGGTGCCGGCGACCCACGTCGTGCACCTGGTCGTCAACCCCGGACTCGCGCTGGGCCCGTTTGCCGTGCCCGCCCTGTCGCTGCACCTGACGTCGGTCTTGCACGGAACCGCTGACGTCAGCACCAGCGAGACCGACGGCGGCGTCAGCATCGGCGACACCGCAGAGGCCTACAACAACAGCCCGTCGACCGGGGCGGTCATCGCGCCCGACCACCTCGTCCTGGGCCACATCTCCAAACCTGGGGACATCGACTACTACCGACTGCCCGTTCCGTCGGCCGGCACGCACGTCCACGTCCTGCTCAGCCATCTGGCCAGCGACGACGACCTCGTCGTCTACGGCGCCCCCGCCGACCCGGGCGCCCCCGCCGCCGCGCCGCTGCGCAGCGTGCCGCTGCGGAGCGTCCCGCTGCTCGATGAGGGCATCGGCACCGCCGCAACCGGCCCCGCAGCGACTCCGCAGCTGCTCAACGACGTGCCGTTGCGCACCGACCTCGCGCTGCAGGGCCAGTCCGCGCACCACGGGACCGCCGACGAGGAGGTCGGCACCCTGTCCACGGGCGGGCCGGGCTACCTCACCATTCAGGTCAGCGGGTACAACGGGGCGTGGTCGAACTCGCCTTACCTGCTCAGGGTCGTCGAGGACAACCCCGTGGCGACGACCTGCCCCGCCCTGGGCCTGGGCGCGCAGAACGTGACCGGGTCCTTGCCGACCGGGACCGCGGCCACGCGGGCCCTGCTGTTGGTCAACACCCAGCAGCTTGCGGCCGAGAACACCCCGGCCGCCGCAACCGCCCTGCTCACCAAGCTTGGCAGCTTCGCGGCCCGGGCGGACGTGGCCGGGCTCGTCGTGCCGGTGGACGCCGACGCGAGCACGGTGGGGGCGTACAGCGCCTGGAACCGTGATCCGTGCAGCACGACGGCCGCGAACGACGTGGTGAACGCGGTCAACGCGATCGTGCGCGGGTACAAGGTCGGTTCAGCGCCGGGGCTGACATCGGTCACGCTGGTTGGCGCGGACGCCCAGCTGCCGATGTACCGCACGCCGGACCTGACCTTGAGCAGCAACGAGAGCGGCTATGCCGAGACCGATGCGCCCCCGGCCGGCGGTGACAACCCGCTGTCCGCGGCACAGCGGCACGGCGACCTGCTCACCGACGACGCCTACGGCTCCCTGGCGCCGGTCGGCTTTCTCGACCGTCGGCTGTATCTGCCCGACCTCGCAGTGGGCCGGCTCGTGGAAACCCCGGCTGAGATCACGGCGCAACTCGACCAGTTCGTCACGGCTGGAGGAGCCCTCACCCCCACCTCTGCCCTGACGACCGGATACGACTTCCTAGCCGACGGTGCGCGTGCCGTCGACGGTGCGCTCACCAGGGCTGTCGGCACGGGCCCGCACTCGACACTGATCGACGATCCGGGCTCGACGGGCGGCTGGACGCGCGGACAGCTGAGCGCCGCGCTGTTCCCGGCCGGCGGTGCCCAGTCGCCATACCTGGCCAGCGTCAACGCCCACTTCGACCACAACCGGGCACTGCCGTCAGCCGGCAACATCAGTGGTTCACAGTCCGACCTGTTCACCGTCGGCGACATCACCGCCAACCCTGGCCGGCTTGCGGGCAGGCTGCTGTTCAGCATGGGCTGCCACGCCGGCCTCAACGTCCCCGACCGCTACGTCGGTGGGGATGCGGTTGTGTCCAAGGACTGGGCGCAGACCTTCGCCAATCAGAACGCGATCTGGGTGGCAAACACCGGCTTCGGCCTCGGTGACACCTCGAGCGTCGCCCTGTCGGAGGAGCTGATGAGGCTGCTCGCCCTGCGGCTGGACGGCTCGATGTCCGCCGGACAGGCGCTGCAGTACGCCAAGCAGGCCTACTTCGGGTCGCTCGGGGCGTACGGCGTGTACGACGAGAAGGCGCTCGAGGAGGCGGTCTACTACGGGCTGCCGATGTGGCGGGTCGGAGGAGTCAAGTGGGACCCCTCGAGCACCTCGAACCCACCGGTGCCCGCTCCGCTGGTGAACCCCCTGGCCCAAGTCGACCCGACAGCGGCGAACGCCACGACCACTCCCGCCGTGGACGGGTCCGGCCTGAGCGCCACTGACGTGAACGTCGCCCCGACCTTCGCTTCGACAACCACCGACCGCGGCACCTTCTGGAGCGTCGGTGGTGAGACCCAGGTGACGCACTACCGGCCGATCCAGCCCCGCACGTCGGTGGGCGTGAGCCCACCGACCGGGCAGACGGCGCACGGCGCGCTGCTCACGGGGCTGACCTCGCAGGAGGTGACCGGCGTGGACCCGGTCTTCGCGCGGCCCACCGTCGACCTGTCGGCACACGAGCCGGAGGCGTCGCTCGGCGACGCCACCTTCCCCGCGCAGTTCTCCGCGCTCACGTCGTTCGCGACGCCGGTCGGCCTGGCAAACCGGCTGGTGCTGCTGCCTGGCCAGTTCATCGCCAACTCGGTCGGGAGCGCCGGCACGCAGCGGCTGTTCACCTCGATGCAGGCGCGGGTCCTGTATTCCGCCAGCTCGTCGTACGCGCCGCCGATCCTGACGAACGCGGCCGCCGCCCACGGGTCCGGGAGTGTCACCTTCACCGTCGACGCGACCGCCCAGGGCGGGGCGAGCATCTCCCGCGTCCTCGTGCTGTTCCACACCCCTGGTGCCTCGTCGTGGACCCCGCTCGCGCTGAGCCCCCCCACGACCGGGTCGACCTTCAGCGCGACCGCTACGGTGACGGCCGGCTCGGTGGAGTGGCTGGCGCAGGCGCAGGACTCGTTCGGAAACACCGCGACGACCACCAACAAGGGGGACCTGTTCGGTGCGGCGTCCTCGTTCAGCTCTTCGACGACAGGCACAGCGGGGCAGGCCGGGTGGTTCACCTCGCGCGTTGCCGTGGACGCTTCGGGTCCGGCCGCGCGTTACACCGTCGTCGTTGACGGCGTGACGCTCGGCCCGGTTCCTGCCGTGATTTCGGCCGAGGGGACGCACATCGTGCGTGTGGACGGAAGCGACGGGTCCTCCAACCAGCTGGGCACGATCAAGATCGACACCCTCGCGCCGACTGCGGCCTTCGTCACCCCCGCGAATGGCACCTTCCTGGTCGGCAGCTCCGGGTCGTTCACGGCGGTGTGCTCCGACGGACCGATCGGCAGCGGCGTCGCCAGCGGCTGCCCTGCGACCGGAACGGTGGACACCAGCAAGCCCGGGCCCGCCACCCAGGCGTTCACACTGACCGACATCGCCGGCAATAGCTCGACCGCCGGCCTCGCCTACCGGGTGCAATGGGCCTTCGCTGGGTTCTTCGCGCC
>JANXUE010000042.1 GCA_025352005.1 Frankiales bacterium | reverse complement strand
GGCGCAAATCCACACGGCTAGGGCCGTGTGGATTTGCGCCAAAGAGACGAGGGGGGCCATCACCCCGGCGCGGCACCACCCCTCAAGTCGGGTCCGCTCACGGCGGAGGGTGTCAGTCGTCCCGCACCCGACTGAAGAGCACGAAGTCCTGTGCCCCGCCGTCGCGGTCGAGCCGGGCGGCGCGGGCCACGCCCTCGCGGACGAAGCCGGCCTTGTCTGCCACCCGCTGCGAGGCAAGGTTGTCCACCTCGGCGAGCAGCTCGACCCGGCACAGGCCTAGGACCTCCAGCCCCCAGTGCGTGCTCAGGGCCGCCCCGCGGCCGGCGACCCCACGACCGCGGGCCCACGGAGCGGTCCAGTAGCCGATCTCGCCGTACCCGAACCGGCGGTTGCCGAGCTTGAGGCCCATCGCCCCGAGCAGCTCGCCGGTCTCGGCGTCAGTGACGGCGAGCTCGGCGGCGGTCCCGTCGGCCCAGGCCCCCGGGATGTAGCTGCTGACGTAGCTCACCGCGTCATCCAGCGTGTACGGCGTGGGCACCGGCAGCCAGCGTGCCGTCAGGGGGTCGTCGCACGTACGCGCGCAGTCGGCGGCGTCGGCTGGGGACCAGCCCCTCAGGGTCACGACCCCGTCGGTCAGGACGGGGGGCGAGGGCAGCGCCCGGGTGTCGGTCATCGGGTCGGTCGCGAGCAGCGACCCGAACCAGTCGTCGACCCGGGTGCCCCGCTGGTCGTAGGCCCGGCGGGCCACGCCCTCGACGGTGAAGCCGACCTTCTGGGCCACTGCCCGGGAGGTCCAGTTGCCGACCATGCACTGCCAGCCGATCCGCTCCAGGCCAAGCGCACCGAAGCCCCACCGGCACAGTGCCGAGACGGCCTCGGTGGCCACGCCCCGGCCACGCCCCGTGGGCGTCGTGAGGTATGCGACGGTGGCCTCGCCGCCGCCGATCCGGTGCAGCCAGACCAGGCCCAGCAGCTGCGCGGTGGTCGCGTCGAACACCCCGAAGCCGGCGGAGGTGCCGTCCCGCCAGCCAGCCGGGGCCGTCTCGCACACCAGCCGGTGGGCGTCGCGGGTGAAGGGCACCGGCACACCTGTCCAGCGCCGCACCTCGGGGTCGTTGCGGGCCTCGAGGACGGCGTCCTCGTCGTACGGGCTCAGAGGGCGCAGCATCAGGCTGGCGCAGGTGATGTCGGTCTGGGGGAGAGGACCTGGCTGCATCGGGCCAGCCTTGCAGGGCACGGTCGTGGGACGCGACCCGTTAGCCGCCTAGGATTATGCCCATCTGTCTATGAGGGAGTCTGCTCGCGTGGTGTTTTCCAAGATCCTCCGTGCCGGTGAGGGAAAGACGCTGCGCCGGCTCAAGGGCATCGCCGACGCCGTCAACGACCTCGAGGACGAGATCAAGAAGTTGACGGACGCCGAGCTCCGGCAGGAGACCGACACGTTCAAGGCACGGCTCGCCGGTGGCGAGGAGGTCGACGACCTCTGGATCGAGGCCTTCGCTGTCGCCCGCGAGGCGGCCTGGCGCACCCTCGGCCAGCGGCACTTCGACGTACAGGTCATGGGGGGTGCCGCTCTGCACCTGGGCAACATCGCCGAGATGAAGACCGGTGAGGGAAAGACGCTGACCTGCGTGCTGCCGGCCTACCTCAACGCGCTCGGCGGCAAGGGCGTGCACGTCGTCACGGTCAACGACTATCTGGCTCAGCGCGACTCCGAGACGATGGGCCGGGTGCACCGCTTCCTCGGCCTCGAGGTCGGCGTCATCCTTGCCAACGAGAACCCGCAGCACCGCCGGGAGCAGTACGCCCGGGACATCACCTACGGCACCAACAACGAGTTCGGCTTCGATTACCTGCGCGACAACATGGCGTGGAGCAACGAGGAGCTCGTCCAGCGCGGCCACCACTTCGCCGTCGTCGACGAGGTCGACTCGATCCTCATCGACGAGGCCCGCACGCCGCTGATCATCAGCGGCCCCGCCGACATGGCGACCAAGTGGTACCAGGAGTTCGCCCGGATCGTGCCTCGCCTGGTCCGTGACGTCGACTACGAGGTCGACGAGAAGAAGCGCACTGTCGGCGTCAGCGAGAGCGGCGTCGAGAAGGTCGAGGACCAGCTCGGCATCGAGAACCTCTACGAGGCCGTCAACACGCCGCTGGTCGGCTACCTCAACAACGCCCTCAAGGCGCAAACGCTCTACAAGAAGGACAAGGACTATGTCGTCAGCGACGGCGAGGTCCTGATCGTCGATGAGTTCACCGGCCGCATCTTGGCCGGTCGCCGCTACAACGAGGGCATGCACCAGTCGATCGAGGCGAAGGAGGGCGTGGCGATCAAGGACGAGAATCAGACCCTTGCCACGATCACCCTGCAGAACTACTTCCGCCTGTACAAGAAGCTCTCCGGCATGACCGGTACGGCGACCACCGAGGCCGCCGAGTTCGACCAGACCTACAAGCTCGGCGTCGTCCAGATCCCGACGAACCGGCCGATGTGCCGGGAGGACGACCCCGACGTCGTCTTCAAGACCGAGAGCGCGAAGTACGACGCGGTCGTCGAGGACATCGCCGAGAAGGTCGGGAAGGGCCAGCCGGTCCTCGTCGGCACCGTGTCGGTCGAGAAGTCCGAGCTGCTGTCCGGGCTGCTGCGCAAGCGCGGCATCACGCACGAGGTCCTCAACGCCAAGCAGCACGAGCGTGAGGCCACGATCGTCGCCGAGGCCGGCCGCAAGGGCGCCGTCACCGTCGCCACCAACATGGCCGGCCGCGGCACCGACATCATGCTCGGCGGCAACCCCGAGTTCCTCGCCGAGCGCGAGCTCCGTGGCCGCGGGCTGTCCCCGGTCGACACCCCCGAGGACTACGAGGCCGCCTGGCCCGCCGCCCTCGAGAAGGCCAAGGCCGCTGTCCGCGCCGAGCACGAGGAGGTCGTGGAGTCCGGCGGTCTCTACGTCCTGGGCACCGAACGGCACGAGTCGCGCCGCATCGACAACCAGCTCCGCGGTCGTTCCGGGCGGCAGGGCGACCCCGGCCTGTCGCGCTTCTACCTATCCCTCGGCGATGACCTGATGCGGCTGTTCAACGCCGGCGCCGTCGAGTCGATCATGACCCGCCTCAACATCCCCGAGGACGTCCCCATCGAGTCCAAGATGGTGTCCCGCGCCATCCGCTCCGCCCAGACCCAGGTCGAGGCGCAGAACTTCGAGATCCGCAAGAACGTCCTGAAGTATGACGAGGTCCTCAACCGCCAGCGCACCGTCATCTATGACGAGCGCCGCAAGGTGCTCAACGGCGAGGACCTTCACGAGCAGGTCCGCGCGATGGTCGACGAAACCGTCGCGTCCTACGTCTTCGCCGAGTGCGGCGAGGGCTACCCGGAGGACTGGGACCTGCCGAAACTGTGGACGGCTCTCAAGACGCTCTACCCCGTCGGGATCCCGCTCGAGGCCGTCGAGTCCGAGCGTGAGGGGCTCACCGCGGAGTATCTCGTCGACGAGCTCAAGACCGACGCGCAGGCTGCCTATGACAAGCGCGAGGGGGGCCTCGGCATCTCCCCGACCGACGAACCCGTCATGCGTGAGCTCGAGCGGCGCGTCCTGATGTCCGTCATGGACCGCAAGTGGCGCGAGCACCTGTACGAGATGGACTACCTGCAGGAGGGGATCGGGCTGCGCGCCATGGGTCAGCGCGACCCGCTCGTGGAGTACCAGCGTGAGGGCTTCGACATGTTCTCCGCCATGATGGACGCGATCAAGGAGGAGTCCGTTGGCTTCTTGTTCAACGTCGAGGTCCAGGTCGAGGAGCAGCAGGCTCCGGAGCTCGGCGACCTGATCGCCAGCGGCCCGGGCGAGGTGCAGGGCGAGGTCATGAGCGAGCATCTGCTCGCCGAGCCCGGCGAGGTGGAGAGCTCCGATCCTGCAGCTCCGGCCGTGGATCTGGCGAAACCGGCCGATGCTGCACCCGCCGCCAACCCGTCGGAGCGGGACCAGGCCGCTGATCCGGAGCTGTCCGCATCGGCCGTCGAGGTGGCCCTGGGGCTGGAGGCCGGCGGTCTCCCACTGCCTCCCACCGCGCCGCAGCCCGTCGAGGGCCCAGCGTCGCCGTCGCAGACCCGTGCGGTCCTGCCCGAGATCTTCGGCCGCCAGGGTCGGCCGTCGACCCTGAGCTACTCGGCGCCCGACGAGCAGGGCGCCGCAGCCAAGAGCGGGCCACCCGTCGTCGACCCGTTGACGGGGCAGGTGACCAGTGACGGCCCGTCGCGCAACGCTGCGTGCCCCTGCGGTTCGGGACGCAAGTACAAGCGCTGCCACGGCGCTCCGGGAGGCGCCAGCTGACCCGCGCCCCTGCTCGCGGGGCACGCACCTCGCCCGATCAGGACAAGGCAGGACCGGTTGGGCCTACCGTGAGTGGATGGCGCAGACACCGGTCACGAAGATCGCTGCGGAGGCGCTGACGCCGGGACACCCGACGCCGGGCATGGTGCGTGCGGCCGCTGTGGTGTTCGGGGACGTGTGGTCCGGGCGCGTGCGGACCGAGCCGGGGGCCACCAGTGGCTGGCACCACCACGGCGACCACGACACCGTCGCCTATGTCGTGCGGGGGGCGTTTCGCGTGGAGACCGCCGACGGGCTGGTCCAGGGCGGTCCGGGTGACTTCCTGCACGTCCCAGCGCACACCGTCCACCGCGAGAGCAACCCGAGCGCTGAGGTGGCTGAGGTCGTCCTGGTACGCCGCGGCCATGGTCCCGTCGTCGTCAACGTCGACGTGCCCGCTGGTTGACCGCTCCCGGGTGGGTCAGACGCCGACCAGGTCGGTGCAGCGCCAACGGCCGTCCTGGCCCTCCAGTCGCAGGGCGAGGGCGACGAGCCGCGAGCCCCGCCGGATGGTGGCGCAGACCTCGGCAACGCCCTCCGGGCGGGCCTGTACGTGCAGCGAACGGACGGCCTGCAAGGCGGGCCGGTTGCCCCGAGGGACCGGCCGTGTGGACAGTGCCTCGCTCAGGCGTGCGTAGAGCTCCAGCGTCGTGTCCCGCTGGAGCTGCTTGAGAGGGCGCACTCCGGCCAGGACCTCGACGACACCCTGCAGCAGAACACGGGCGAAGTCCTGCGCCGCCGGAAGCTCCGCCGTGGGGGTACGGGAGGCAGCGAGCCAGGCGTCGTCGTCGTAGGGCAGGGCCTCCGGGAAGCCCACGAGGGGGGTGACCAGGCGTAGCGGTGTGCGGGGTCCGGGCTCGTCGTCGTACGGCGGCGCGGATGCGGGCGCGGCGACCAGGCGGAGGGTGGGGCGGACAGCGACGGCGGTCGCCTGCTCGGCGGGCATGGCGGTCATGGCGGGCTCCTGGGTACGGGTCGGGTTTGGGTGGGTGTGGGGTTAGCGAGCCGGAGGGAGCAGGTGCGTACCGGGATGGATCAGGCCGGGGTCGTCACCGATGACGGACCGGTTGGCGCTCCACCAGGTCGGCCAGGCCTGCGCGACCCGGGCCGGCGTGGCGGTAGGCCCGAGCTGGGCCTGGGCGAGGGACCACAGCGAGTCCCCGCTGTGGACGACTACGTCGCGAGCGGTCACGCCAGTGACGGGACCGGCGCTTGGGTGCCCGGTCGGGGAGAGGGTGGCCGCCGGAGACGGCACCGAGGAGCTGCCGGCAGCTCCCTGTGGGGCACGGGAGGTGACGTGGGCGGGCGCTGCGTGGGCGGGCGCTGCGGACGACCGCCCGGGGGTCGGGGTCGGGTGAGCTGCGGGCTGTCCGGGGGCGACGTTGGGGCCGAACGCCACGGCGACGGGGGCAGCTGCCGTACCGGGCCAGTCGAAGAGGACCGCGTGCGGTGCCGGCGGCACCGGGGCCGCACAGGCCGCCGAGGGTGCGCCGACAACACCGGTGGCGACCGACAGCCCGACGGCGACCCGGACGAGGGCCCGTAGGGAAGCGGGGGCGAGCCACTCTGCGGTGCTGCGCGCGCGCCGGCCGGCGACTCCCGGCAGGTGGCAGCCCCAGGTGGTGACGACGACCAGCAGCAGCCAGCCGGTGCAGGCCCAGGCGACCAGGGCGAGGGCCGCCAGGAGCGGTGCCGTGGGGTCGGCAGGGCCCGGGGCGGTGGTCAAGGCACGCGCCGCAGTGGACGGCGCTGCAGACACCAGGGTCACGACGGGTGCGATCGCGAGCACCACCAGCGCGTGGAACCGGTCCACAGGGGACCCACGGCGAGGGCTGACGACAGGTGCCTGGGTCACGAGAAGCTCCAATACTTACGTTTACTTGTGATTGCCTTTGTATGCGGTAAACCACGTGTGGTCAAGTGGTGTTGCGGGTGAACCCGTCGGCAGGGCAGGCTGCGCGCATGCGCTGGGACGACCTGTTCGCCGATCTCGCCGCCCAGCTCGATGCCGCGGAGGCGGCGGAGCTGGCGGGTGAGGTCGCTGACCGGACCCGTCGCGAAGTGGGGCTGCTCGGGCTGGCCGACCGGCTGCGGGCTGCGACGAGCAGCCCGCTCGGGGTCACCAGCAGCGGGCTCGGGACGGTCCATGGGACGCTGCTCGACGTGGGGGTCGACTGGCTGCTGCTGCAGGAGACCGGCCAGCGTGAGCTGCTGCTGCGCACTGCCGCCGTGCTCGCGATCACCGGCGTGGGTCCGCGCAGCGACGTACCGGGCGGTGCGGGTGAGGTAGGGCGCAAGCTCGACCTGAGGTGGGCGTTGCGAGGCATCACCCGCAGTCGCGCGGGCGTGCAGGTCGTGTTGGTGGACTCCACGGTGCTCGCCGGCACCCTCGACCGGGTTGGTGCCGATCACGTCGACGTGGCCGAGCACCCGGTGGGCGAGGCCCGCCGGGCCTCAGCTGTCCGTCAGGTCCGGCTCGTCCCGCTGACTGCGCTCAGCGCGGTGCGCAGCCTCGGGTCGTGAACGGGCCTCACTGCTCGGCGTCGCCGCCGAGTGGGTGGGCGCTGACGAAGGCCTTCGTCTCGGCGTAGCAGCGGGTGATGTAGGCCTCGAGGGCGTCCCGCTCCACCCGCCATTGGCCGCGGCCGCCGATCTTGATGGCGGGCAGCTCGCCGCTGCGGACCAGCGCATACGTCTGGGAGGCGGAGATGTTCAGGACGTCCGCGACGTCAGAGAGCTGCAGGAACCTCGGCTCGGGCATGCGCGGCTCCTTCGTCCGTGAGCAGTTGCGTGTGGCTGCCTCAGTCTGGCACTGGTGGCGCCCGAACAGCAGCACTGTCCACAGGTGGGCGCGCGGACGGCCGCTGGTACGTCACCATGGGGGCTCACCGAAACCACCGGGACCGCAGCAGAGCAGGGAGAGCACCACGTGAGCGAGGCACCGGGGTCGCCGAAGGCGGCCAGATTGGGGTCGCCCAGCTGGCTCGACGGCCGGCTGGTGCTGGGTGTCCTGCTGGTGCTGGTGAGCGTCCTGGTCGGCGCGAAGGTCCTGTCAGGGGCGGATGCAAGCCAGCAGGTCTGGGTCGCGAGCCACGACCTCGCTCCCGGAACCGTGCTCGACGACCGCGACCTCATCAATGGCCGGGTCCGGCTCTACGGCACCAGCGGCTCGTATGTCGCAGGGCCTAAGCCTGTCGGATACGTCGTCCAGCGCGGCATCACCGCCGGTGAGCTGCTGCCCGTCAGTGCGCTGGTCGACCCGCGCAAGGCGCTGTCGCTGCGGGAGATCGCCCTGCCCATCGGCAGCGGGCACGCGCCTCCCGACCTGGCCCACGGTCAGCAGGTCGATGTCTACGTCACCCCCGACGACAAGTCGGCCCGGCGCGTCACCGCCAAGGGCGTCGACGCCTACGCCCCCCGGCTCGTCCTGTCCGGGGCGACCGTAGAGCGGGTCACCCGCTCCGGCGGCCTGGGCTCCAGCGGGCAGGACCAACCGGTCGTGCTGACTGTTGTGCCGGCTGACGTGCTCGCGCTGGTCCAGGCGATGAGCCAGGGCCGACTCGACCTGGTCCGGGTGCCGCGCACCGAGCAGCGCCCGCTCGTCCCCGCTGCCTCGACGTCTGCCGCGGCGTCCGCCTCGACGGGCACGGCGGCACCGACCCCGACGTCGACCCCGGCGCCCTGATGCTCGTCCCGGTCCTCACCGCCGTCAGCGACTCCGTGTGGGAGGCGCAGCTCGTCGCGGCCCTCGAGCGCGGCGACCTCGGCGTCACCGTTGTACGCCGGTGCGTGGACCTTGCCGACCTGCTCGCGACCGCCGCCACCGGCCAGGCTCGCGCCGCGCTGCTGTCGGCCGACCTGCGCCGCCTGGACCGTGACGCGCTGACCCGGCTGGCCGTCGCGGGCGTGGCCGTCGTCGGTCTCGTGCCGCCCGGAGACGAGGAGGCCGAGCGGCGGCTGAGGCAGCTTGGGGTGGTCAACGTCCTGCCCTCGGACGCCTCCGCCGAGACGATTTCGGCAGCCGTCGTCGAGGCCGTCGTCGCCTTGACGTCGCTGCCCGAGGACCTGTCGACGCTGCGCACCGACCTGGCTGACCCGCGCGCCGCTCTGACCCCCGCGCTTCCGCAGCTGCCGAACGTGCCTGAGGTGCAGCCGGGCACCGGCCGGGTCGTCGCGGTGTGGGGCCCGACCGGCGCTCCCGGCCGCAGCACCGTCGCTGTCGGCCTCGCGGCAGAGCTCGCCGACCTCGGCTGGCCCACCCTGCTGATCGACGCCGACGTCTACGGCGGGGTCGTGGCCCAGGTCCTCGGTCTGCTGGACGAGTCCCCGGGGCTTGCGGCCGCGTGCCGGCTGGCCAACAACGGAGCCCTCGACAGCGCCGCCCTCAGTGGGCTGGCCCGGCAGGTCAACCCGTCGCTACGGGTGCTGTCGGGCATCGGCCGGGCCGACCGCTGGCCCGAGCTGCGGCCCTCCGCGCTGGAGGTGGTCCTGTCGCTGGCCACCTCGGTCGCGGCTGTCACCGTCGTCGACCTCGGCTTCTGCCTCGAGCAGGACGAGGAGCTCGCGTACGACACGATGGCCCCGCGCCGCAACGGCGCGACCCTCGCCGTGCTGGAGCAGGCCGAGACGGTGTTGGCGGTCGGCACGGCCGACCCGGTCGGTCTGCAGCGCCTCGTTCGCGGGTTGGCCGAGCTCAAGGAGGCCGTTCCGGGCGTGCAGCCGACGGTCGTGGTCAACCGGTTGCGTGGCAGCGCCGTACCCGGCAATGCCGAGGCAGAGGTGCGCGCTGCCCTGTCCCGTTACGCCGGAGTCGAGGTCGTGACGTTCGTCCCGCACGACGTCAGCGCAGTGGATGGGGCGGTCGCGGTCGGCCGCACGCTGACCGAGTCGGCGGCGGGATCGCCTGTGCGCCAGGCTATGCAGGCCCTGGCCGCTTCTCTGGTCGGTGCTCCGGCACCGAGCCGCAAGCGCCGCCTTCTGCGGCGCATTCCGGCGGGCTGACCCCGCTGTAGGGCTAGCTCCGCGGGAGGTACTTGCCGAGCTCCACGCGGGCCACCGTGCGGACATGGACCTCGTCGGGTCCGTCGGCGAGGCGCAGTGTCCTCATCCCGGCCCACAGCTGGGCGAGCGGGAAGTCGTCGCAGACGCCACCACCGCCGTGCACCTGGATCGCCCGGTCGAGGACGCGCAGGGCGATCCTGGGGGCGATGACCTTGATGGCGGCGATCTCGGTACGGGCACCGCGGGCGCCGACGTTGTCGATCATCCAGGCCGCCTTGAGGGTGAGCAGCCGGGCCTGTTCGATCTCCATCCGCGACTCCGCGATGGCCTCCTGGACGACTCCCTGGCGCGCGAGCTCCATGCCGAAAGCGACTCGGGACGCGGCCCGCTGGCACATCAGCTGCAGCGCCCGTTCGGCGATCCCGATCGAGCGCATGCAGTGATGGATACGGCCGGGGCCGAGGCGGGCCTGGGCGATCATGAAGCCGTCGCCCTGGTTGCCGATCAGGTTCGACGCGGGGACGCGGACATCGGTGAAGCGCAACTCGCAGTGACCGTGCTGGTCCTGGTAGCCGAAGACGGGGAGCGACCGCACATTTTCGACACCCGGGGCGTCCAGCGGCACCAGGATCATCGACTGCTGGCGGTGCACGCTCTCGTTGACGTCGGTCTTGCCCATCACGATGAGAATCTTGCAGCGCGGGTCGGACGCCCCGGTGATCCACCACTTGCGACCGTTGATGACGTAGTCGTCGCCGTCCCGGTCGATCGACGTGGCGATGTTGGTGGCGTCGGAGGAGGCGACGTCGGGCTCGGTCATCGCGAAGGCCGACCGGATCTCGCCCTCGAGCAACGGGTGGAGCCACTGCGCCTTCTGCTCGGCCGTGCCGAACATGTGCAGCACCTCCATGTTGCCGGTGTCGGGTGCGGCGCAGTTGATGGCCTCCGGCGCCAGGTGGATCGAACGGCCGGTCAGCTCGGCAAGCGAGGCGTACTCGAGGTTCGTCAGTCCGGAGACGTCGGGCAGGAACAGGTTCCACAGGCCACGGGAGCGAGCCTCGGTCTTGAGCTCCTCGACGACCGGCGGGCAGGTGTGGTCGTGGTAGCCCTTCTCGTTCCGGTAGGCCGCATAGGGCGCCTCGGCCGGGTAGACCTTTTCGTCCATGAAATCCTGGAGGCGGCCGAGGTAGTCCTGGGCCTTGGGCGAGAGCTCGAAGTCCACGAAGCGCACCTTCCCGTCGGGTTACAGCCTCTTGCACCTTGCCACGTCACAGCCCTGGGCCGAGCCGCGGGCCCCCTAGGCTGGCTCCCGTGAGGATCCCTGGAGGCGACCTGGCGCCCGCCCGACGGCGTCGGCACGGCGGCAGCTACGGCCGGCGCCGGCAGCGCCGCGGCCTGCGCTACACGCTTGTCGTGCTGTTGCTCGCGGCTGCGGGCGGTGGCGCCTACCTGTTGCAGCGCGACGACAGCAAGGTCCCGCAGCGGCTGGCGACCACGCCGAAGAGTTGCCCCACGACAGCTGTACCGGCCAAGACCCCCGCCAACAAGCCCCCCGCCAAGCCCGTGGCCCTCCCCGCGCCGAAGCAGGTGCGTCTGATGCTGCTCAACGGCACCCCCCGCAACGGGCTCGCCAAGACGGTGGCCGACCAGCTCGCGGCGGCCGGCTTCGTCGTCACGGGCCAGGGCAACGCCCCGGCTGCCCTCAGGGGCGCCTCGACGGTCACCTTCGGTTCGGGAGGGTCGCTGGCTGGGACCCTCGTCAGCCACTGGGTCTTGGGCTCGCGGCTGGTCGGTAACCCCAAGGCCGCCCCGGGGACGGTGCAGGTCGTGCTGGGCAGCACCTTCCGCAGGCTCGCGACGCCGGCCGAGGCCGCGGCGGCCCGCCAGCCTGCCGGTGCCGGCCCCGTCGTACCCGTTCCGTCGCCTGTGGCGTGTTGAGCCCTGCGCCGTGAGGGGTGGCGCCGAAGGAGGCGCCTGACTGCGGGCTGACCTTGAGTGTGTTTCGATGCACGCCTATTCGTGCACGGTCTTGAAGGAGCGCACGTGACCGACCGGCTCAGCCCCCTGGACGTCTCCTTCCTCTACATGGAGACGCCCACCACCGCCATGCACGTCGGCGGGGTCTGCGTCTTCGAGCCGCCCGCGGGCGGCTTCGACTACGACCGGCTGGTCGAGCTGATCACGCAGCGGATCGGTCTGGTGCCGCGCTACCGGCAGAAGGTCAAGACGGTGCCGGGCCGCCTCGCCAACCCGGTGTGGGTCGACGACGGCGACTTCGACGTCACTTACCACGTGCGCCGGTCGGCGCTGCCGAAGCCGGGCAACCGTGAGCAGCTCAAGGAGCTCGTCGGCCGGCTGCAGAGCCGCCAACTCGACCGCAACCGGCCGCTGTGGGAGATCTACCTGGTGGAGGGGCTCGAGGCGGGGCCTGACGGCGGCGAGCGCAGCGCGATCATCACCAAGACCCACCACGCGATGGTGGACGGGGTGTCCGCGGTCGACATCGGAACGGTGATCCTGGACCTGGAGCCCACTCCGAGGGAGGTTCCCGAGGACGACTGGCGGCCTCGGCCTGCGCCGGGTGCGCTGAGGCTGGTGTTCGGTGCCGCGACCGACCTGGTGGCCCGTCCGACCGCCGTGCTCGACACCGCCCGGACTGCGGTCGTCGACGCACGGGCGACCGCCGGGAAGGTCGTAACCGTCGCGGGCGGGGTGATGGCCCAGGCCAAGCTGATGGCCCGGCAGGCGCCCGAGACGCCGTTGAACGTGCCGATCGGACAGCAGCGCAGGTTCGGGATGGCTGATACCTCGCTCGAGGACTACAAGCGGGTCCGCAAGGCGCATGGCGGCACCGTCAACGACGTCGTCCTCGCCACCGTCAGCGGGGCGCTCCGGACCTGGCTGCTGACCCGCGGCGAGAAGATCAGTCCCACGACGGTAGTCCGGGCGATGGTGCCGGTGAGCGTCCGCGGCGACGCCGACAAGGGCGAGCTGGGCAACCGGGTCTCGTCCTACTTCGTGGACCTGCCGGTGGGTGAGGGGTCGGCGGTGATGCGGCTGCACCAGGTGAGCTTCGCGATGCGCGGGCACAAGGAGAGCGGTGCGGCGGTCGGTGCGGACGCGCTCGTGCAGCTGTCGGGCTTCGCGCCGCCGACGATTCACGCCCTGGGAGCGCGCACGGCGTCCGTCATGACCCGCCGGCTGTTCAACCTGGTGGTGACCAACGTCCCCGGCCCCCAGTTCCCCCTGTACGCCGCCGGGGCGCGCATGCTGTCGATGTACCCGGTGGTGCCGCTGGCCAAGAACCAGGCCGTCAGCATCGGGCTCACGTCTTACGACGGCGGGGTCTTCTACGGCCTCAATGCCGACCGGGACGCGATGCCCGACATCGACGTGCTGGCGTCCTGCCTCGAGGAGTCGCTCGCCGAGCTCGTCGGGACGACCCGGTGAGACGCGGCCTGGTGCTGGGTGCAGGCGGCGTCCTCGGGGCGGCGTGGACGATCGGCGCGCTGTCGGCCGTGCAGGACGAGCTGGGCTGGGACCCTCGTACGGCGGAGGTGCTGATCGGCACGTCCGCCGGGTCGGTACTGGTTGCGGCGCTGGCCTGCGGTGTGGGCGTGCAGGAGCTGCTCGACCACCAGCAGGGCAAGCCCGACCCGCGGATCGAGTTCGACCCCGACACCGACGGCGGGGGTGCCCTCCCACCGCTGCCGAGGCCGTTCGTGGGCTCACCGAGGGGTCTGGTGCACTCCGCGCTGCGACCGTGGAGGGTCACCCCCATGGGTGCGCTCGCGGCCGCGATGCCGCAGGGCCGGGCCTCGATCGAGCCGGTCGGCAGGCTCGTCGACGGCGTCCTGCCCGAGGGTGGTTGGGCCCCGCACCCGGCCGCGTGGGTCGTGGCGATGAGCTACCAGAGCGGACGGCGGACGGTCTTCGGTCGGCCGGGCGCACCCGAGGCGCAGCTGCGGGACGCGGTGATGGCCTCCTGCGCGATCCCCGGCTGGTACTCCCCGGTGGGCATCGGCCACCGCACCTACGTCGACGGTGGGGTCTGCTCGCCGACGTCGGTCGACCTGCTCGCCCGGCTCGGCCTCGACGAGGTCATCGTGCTGTCCCCGATGACTTCGCTGTCCTATGACAACCCCGACGCCGTGGCCGCCCGGATCGAGCGGCGCTTCCGGCGGCTGTCGACCAAGCGGGTCGTGGGTGAGATCAAGAAGGTCGCCGCGACCGGCACCAAGGTCCATTTCCTGGGCCCGACGGCCCCCGACCTGGCCATCATCGGCGCGAACATGATGGATCCCCGGCGTCGTGCCGACGTGCTGGAGTCCTCACTGCGGACCTCGGCAGCGGCGTTGCGCGAAGGGCTGGCGGCGACGGCCTGACACTCTGGTCAGGTGCGCGTCTACCTTCCCTCCACCCTGACCGCCCTGCGTGCCCTGCTCGACACCGGCGTCGTGGGTGCGGCCCCGCTCCCGGCCTACGGAGTGACCCCCAGCCTGCGGGAGTGGTACGCCGAAGGAGACCTCGAGGAGCTCGAGTACGTCGCCCTGACCCTGGCCGCCAAGGCCTCGGTGCGTCTGCTCGACGCCGACCCCGACGCGGTACGCCGGCGGGTCGTCATCGTCGCCGACGTTCCGGACGCGGTCGTCGCGTGGGCGCTGCATGTCGACCGCGCAGCCGTCAAGGTCGCCGACCCGGTGGCACTACGGCTCGTGCAGGCAGTGCACGTCGACGACCCGTCAGCGGAAAAGGACGTGACGGTGGCCGCGGACGCGGTGGTCGAGGCCGACCTCGGGTCGCAGGACGCGGTGTTCCGGGTCGAGCAGGCCGAGGGACACGAGCTGCAGTGGTACGCCACCCAGGAGATCGGGCCGCTGCTCGAGCTCAGCTGAGCTCAGGCGCCCGTGGCAGCATGGCAGGACCCGGTACCGCCCGCACCCGAGAAGAGGCTGACCCCAGTGCTCGACGCCACCACCGTGGTCCCGACACCCGTCAACGAACCGATCCGCTCCTATGCTCCCGGCAGCAGTGAGCGGGCCTCCCTGGAGGCGCGGCTCAAGGAGCTCGCAAGCGAGCCGGTGGACCTGACGTCCACGATCGACGGGGTACAGCAGAAGGCGTCGGGCGAGCCGATCGCGGTGGTCCAGCCGCACCGTCACAGTGCCCTGCTCGGTACGACGGGCGAGGCCGGTCCCGAGCAGTGGCAGGCAGCCGTCGACGCCGCACTGCGGGCAGCACCCGCGTGGCGCGAGACGTCCTACGACGACCGGGCCGCCGTGGTGCTCAAGGCCGCCGACCTGCTCGCCGGGCCGTGGCGCGACACCCTCAACGGCGCGACGATGCTCGGCCAGAGCAAGACCGTCTTCCAGGCTGAGATCGACAGTGCCTGCGAGCTGATCGACTTCCTGCGCTTCAACGTCAGTTTCGGGCGGCGGGTCCTCGCGGAGCAACCGGTGTCCAGTGACGGCGTGTGGAACCGGATGGACCACCGCCCGCTCGAGGGCTTCGTGCTCGCGATCACGCCGTTCAACTTCACCGCCATCGCGGGCAACCTGCCACTGGCCCCGGCGCTCATGGGCAACACCGTCGTCTGGAAGCCGTCGCCGACCCAGCAGCTCGCCGCCCACTACACGATGCGCCTGCTCGAGGCGGCCGGCATGCCACCCGGAGTCATCAACCTGGTCACCGGCTTCGGCACGTCCTCGGCCGTCGCGCTGGAGCACCCCGACCTCGCCGGCATCCACTTCACCGGCTCGACCGCGACCTTCCAGCACCTGTGGCGGCAGGTCGGAACCCACATCAGCCGCTACCGGACCTACCCCCGCCTGGTGGGTGAGACCGGCGGTAAGGATTTCGTCCTCGCCCACCCTTCGGCTGACGTCGCCGCCCTCGAGATCGCCCTCGTACGAGGAGCTTTTGAGTACCAGGGGCAGAAGTGCAGCGCGGCGTCGCGGGCCTATGTGCCGCGCTCGCTCTGGGAGGCGGGCCTGCGCGACTCCCTTGCCGACCGGGTCCGTTCCCTCACCTACGGCGACGTCACCGACCTCGCGGCGATC
>JANXUE010000115.1 GCA_025352005.1 Frankiales bacterium | reverse complement strand
GGTGCGGGCAGCGACCTGCAGGGACTGCAGACGCACGCCCGCAGGGACGGCGACGACTGGGTCCTCAACGGCAGCAAGACCTTCATCACCAACGGGATCAACGCCGACCTGGTGATCGTCGTGGCCCGCACCGACCCCGACGCCGGCGCGCACGGCTTCAGCCTGCTCATGGTCGAGCGGGGCATGAAGGGCTTCGAGCGCGGCCGCAACCTCGACAAGGTCGGCATGAAGGCGCAGGACACCGCGGAGCTGTTTTTCGACGACGTCCGCGTGCCCGCCGACAACCTGATCGGCAAGGAGGGCGGCGGCTTCGTCCACCTCATGGACGCACTGCCCCAGGAGCGGCTGTCGATCGCGGTCGTCGCCGTCGCCGCCTCGCGCAAGGTCCTCGACCTCACCGTCGAGTACTGCAAGGAGCGCAAGGCCTTCGGCAAGGCGATCGGCTCCTTCCAGCACTCCCGGTTCGTGCTCGCCGAGATGGAGACCGAGGTGTGCATCGCTGAGCAGTACCTCGACCGCGCCGTCAACGAGCACAACGCCGGGCGCTTCGACATCAAGGACGCCGCCATGGCCAAGTGGTGGACGACGGAGCTGCAGAAGCGCGTCGTTGACCAGTGCGTACAGCTGCACGGTGGCTATGGCTACATGATGGAGTACCCCGTCGCGCGTGCCTTCGCCGACTCCAGGGTGCAGACGATCTACGGGGGGACGACCGAGATCATGAAGGAGATCATCGGTCGCTCGCTCGGCGTCTGAGCCGTGCCACCTCGGCTGGTGCCGTAGCCGCCGACAAGGGCGACGGTCCGCGGTCAGGTGAGCAGGGCTGCCAGGGCAAGTCGGCGCAGGACGACGGCGCGTCCGGCTGCAGGCAGGGGGTTCTCGATCAGCGACGTCGTGTTGAGCATGGCCAGGACCGCACCGACGGTCAGCGCGAGCTGGGCGCTGTCGAGGTCCGGGCGGGAGGGCGTCAGCGCCTCCCGCCAGATCACCTCGTAGCTGCGCATCCGGCGGCGCAGGGAGCGCCGTACGTCCTCGGCCAGGGCCCGTTCCTCGCGCACCCAGACGCTGACGAGGGCGCGCTCCCCGACGACCAGCGAGACGTGCAGGTCGACCAGGGTGTCGAGGTCACCACTGTCGGTCGCGAGGGCCAGCATCCGATCCATCGTGCGGTCGCACAGGGACTCCAGAAGGGCTTGCTTGGAGGGGAAGTGGCGGTAGACGCCGGGACCGGTGATCCCTGCGGCCGCACCGATGTCGTCGATGCCGACGGCGTGGAATCCCCTGGCCGCGAAAAGGGACGCAGCCGCCTCGAGGAGCAGCTCGCGGCGCGGCGCGGCGATGGTCACGGCCTCAGGTTAGCCTGCGTTCACAGATCGATTCCGGCCCTTCCAGGAGGAGGCCCACACCATGCTGACCGAGCTGATCGCGGACCTGCGGGACGAGCACAGCGACCTGGTCGCGATCGTGGAGCAGGTCGACCTCGACCTGCCCGTCCCGAGCGAGCCGTGGGACGTCCGCGATGTCGTCAGCCACCTGCTTGTGGGCGACGCGAAAGCACGGCTCGCCGCGGTCGACCCCGAGGCGTTCGCGGCCGAGCTTCCCGCCGTGCTGGCCGACCCGGTCGCCTTTCTGGATGGCTGGCTGGAAGTCGGTCGCGGCCGGACCAAGGCGGACCTGCTGGCCGACTGGCGCTCAGGCTTCGAGCACTTGGCCGAGGCGCTCGGGGCGTTGCCCGCTGACCGCAGGGTGCCGTGGTTCGGCCCACCGATGAGCGCCGCCTCCAGCGCCACCGCGCGGCTGATGGAGTACTGGGCGCACGGGCAGGACGTCGTCGACGGCTCCGGGCGCAGCCGCCTCCCCACAGCCCGGCTGCGCCATGTCGCCCACCTCGGAGTGCGCACCCGCGGGTTCTCCTACGCCGTGAGAGCAGTGACTCCCCCCGACGGCGAGGTACGGGTGTCCCTACGGGCACCGGATGGCAGCACGTGGGAGTGGGGCAGTGGTCCCGATGCGGTCGAGGGCAGCGCTCTGGACTTCTGCCTGCGGGTCACCCAGCGACGGCACCGGGACGACACCGACCTGGTCGCCACCGGGCCCTTGTCGGACGACTGGCTCGACCACGCGCAGTGCTTTGCCGGGCTGCCGACCGAGGGCCGTGCGCCCCTGCAGAAGAGGACCTGATGGGTCGCTGGGACACACCGGAGCGGCTGGCCCTGCGCCAGCTCGCGCGTGAGCTCACGGCCAAGGAGGTCGCCCCCCACATCGACGAATGGGAGCGGCAGGGTGAGCTCCCACGATCGCTGCATCGTGCCTTCGCGCAGGCTGGGCTGCTCGGTGTCGGCTTTCCCGAGGAGGTCGGCGGCTCGGGCGGCGACAGCGTCGACGCTGCGATCGTCACGGAGGAGATCCTGCTCGGCGGTGGATCCGGCGGCCTGGTCGCGAGCCTGTTCACCCACGGCATCGCCGTACCGCATGTGGCGGCCTGGGGGTCGGTGGACCTGGTGGACCGCTACGTGCGTCCGACGCTCTCGGGGGAGCTGATCGGGGCGCTCGCCGTGACGGAGCCGAGCGGCGGCTCCGACGTGGCGGCACTGCGGACGACCGCTCGCCGCGACGGCGACCACTTCGTCGTCAACGGCGCGAAGACCTACATCACCAGCGGCATCAGGGCCGACTTCGTCACCACGGCGGTCCGGACCGGTCAGGCCGGGTACGGCGGGATCTCGCTGCTCGTCATCGACAAGGGACTGCCAGGGTTTGCCGTGAGCGAGCCGCTGGACAAGATGGGATGGCGTTGCTCCGACACCGCCGAGCTGGCCTTCACCGACGTCCGCGTTCCGACCTCCCAGCTGGTGGGCGACGAGGGCGCAGGCTTCTTGATGATCATGAAACAGTTCCAGTCCGAACGGCTCGCGATGGCCACCCAGGCCTGGGCGATGGCCCAGCGGTGCCTGGACCTGAGCCTCGCGTGGGTCAAGGACCGTGACACCTTCGGACGGCCCCTGTCCTCACGCCAGGTCGTGCGCCACAAGCTGGCGGAGATGGCCCGGCAGGTGTGGGTGGCTAAGACGGCAACCCGGGCGGCGTACGAGGTGTGGCTGGAGACCGGTGATGCGGTGACCGAGGTGTCGATGGCCAAGAACACTGCGTGTGCGGTGTGCGACCACGTCGTGGACGAGGCCGTGCAGCTGTTCGGAGGGCTGGGCTACATGCGCGAGTCCGAGGTGGAGCGGCACTATCGCGACAGCCGCATCCTGCGGATCGGCGGTGGCACGGACGAGATCATGAACGAGGTCATCGCCAAGCGGATCGGCCTGTAACCAGCGGGTCAGGGACCGGTGACGTCAGGCCGGACCGTCGGCAGCCTCGGCGTCGTCGACGCCCTCACCGGCCTCGGCGGTGTGGCCGGCGGCTGTCGCGGGGGTGGTCGAGGGGGTGGTCTTGAGCGTGGTCTCGGGGCGGTCGCTCATGGTGTCCTACCAAGGGCAGGGGCGTCGTGTAGCGGACCTACCCCACCCTCGTACGCCGTGACACCTGGGCCGGCCACAGTGACGCGTTCCACGGCCGAGCGCCGACGGTGCGACACTTGACGCGAGAGCCCGAGCGACCCACCGCCATGGCGGTCACACGCACTAGGAGACACCCGAGCATGAGCGCTGCCGCACCCGAGCAGCCCCAGGCCACGCGTGCCCGAGCCGCCACGAAGGCTGCCGGAAGCGTTCCCGCGGCGCCTGAGGAGGCCCCCGTGTCGTCCCCCGCAAGGTCTGCCCCCGGAAGCCCTGCGTCGAAGGCCGCCGGCAAGGCCCCGGCCAGGAAGTCGCCCGCCAGGACGGCGGCGAAGCCGTCTGCAAAAACCGTTGGCAAAGCCGTCAATGCCAGCCCGGCCAGCCCGGCCAGCCCGGCCATCCCGGCTGGCGTCCCCGTCGGCGGTGCCGTGGTGGCGGTAGGTGCGGTAGGCGCAGTAGGCGCGGCCGTCACCGAGGTGACGGCCGAGGAGCCCACCCCGGAGGAGCTCGCGGCCGAGGCGGAGAAAGAGGAGCAGGAGGAGATCGAGGCCGGCGCCACGCTGAGCGTCGACGTCCTGCGGCTCTACCTCAACCAGATCGGCCGCGTGCCGCTGCTCACGGCGGAGCAGGAGGTCGAGCTCGCGCGGGCCATGGAGGCGGGCCTGTTCGGCGCCGAGCGCCTCGCGGCCGGTGGCAAGATCGCCCCCCAGCTTCGCGCCGACCTGCAGCACATCGTCCGCGACGGCGAGCGGGCCAAGCAGCACATGCTCGAGGCCAACCTGCGCCTGGTCGTGTCGGTGGCCAAGAAGTACGCCGGGCGCGGCATGGGGCTGACCGACCTCATCCAGGAGGGCAACCTGGGTCTGATCCGGGCCGTCGAGAAGTTCGACTACACCAAGGGCTTCAAGTTCTCCACCTACGCCACCTGGTGGATCCGCCAGGCGCTCACCCGCGCGATGGCCGACCAGGCCCGCACCATCCGCCTGCCTGTGCACATGGTCGAGCAGGTCAACAAGATCCGTCGCGTCGAGCGTGACCTGGTCGTCCAGCTGGGTCGCAAGCCCACCGCGGCCGAGATCGCCGTCGAGGTCGACCTGACGCCCGAGCGCGTAGAGGAGATCCGCTCCTACAACCGCGACCCTGCGTCCCTGGACGCGTTGATCGGTGAGGACAGCGATGCCTCCCTCGGTGACTTCATCGAGGACGAGCACGCCGTGATGCCCGGCGAGGCTGCCGCCTTCCTGCTCATGCGCGAAGAGCTCAGCGCCGTCCTGGCCAGCCTCACCGACCGGGAGCGGCGGGTCATGGAGATGCGCTACGGGCTGGTCGACGGACAGCCGCGCACGCTGGACGACATCGGCAAGGACTTCAACCTGACCCGTGAGCGGATCCGTCAGATCGAGGGCAAGACGCTGTCCAAGCTGCGGCACCCCAGTCGCTCCGCGTCGCTGCGCGACTACCTCGACGACTAAAGTCAGGGTGTGCCTCCGGTCGTGCGCCTGCTCGCCACCCCACACTGGCTGCTGCGGCACGTCCTGCTCGTCGTGGCGGTCGGTGCCTGCTTCGGCTTCGGCCGCTGGCAGTACGGGCGCGCCGTACAGCGGCACTCGATCCTGAACTGGTCGTACACGGTCGAGTGGACGCTGTTCGGGTTGTTCGCGGTGCTGTGCTGGGCGTGGTTCCTGCGCGATGACCTTCGCGGCGGTCCGGTCGAGCCGGTGCGGGCCGCTCCGGCCCGGGTCTACCAGCCGGTTGCCCAGCCCGTCACCGACGAAGAAGATTCCGAGCTGGCTGCCTACAACCGCTATCTCGCCCACCTCGACAAGAAGGCAAGATGACCGCCAGCACCGACCCTGTGACCGACCCTGCCCCGGTGGCACCGGCGATCCCGACCGGGGCGCTGCTGCGCTATCGCGTCATGGCCTACCTCGTCGGGACCCTGCTCGTGGTGCTGGTGTGCGTCGCGGTTCCCCTGAAGTACGCCGCCGACGCCCCGACCCTCACCACCGTCCTGGGCGTTGCGCACGGCTACCTGTACGTCGTGCTGCTGCTGAGCATCGCCGACCTGTGGCGGCGGCTGCGCTTCCCGCTCACGATGGTGGTAGCCGTCGCGCTCGCCGGAACGATCCCGTTCCTGTCGTTCGTCGCAGAGCGCAAGATCACCGCCTGCGTCAGGTCCGGGCGCTACCCCGTCGGCTGAGCTCGACCGCCCGCAGCACGGTCCGCGCCACCAGGTCCGGGTTCTCCAACTGCACCAGGTGCCCGCCGCGGTGCTCGACCCGCTCGCACCCCGGCAGCTGCTCAGCCAGGTCACGTTGCGCCCGCGCCGACACGGTGATGTCCCGTCTGCCGATGGCCACCACAGCCGGTACGGCGATCTCCCCCAGCTGGCGGGCAAGGGCCGCGCCCTCGTGCACGAAGGCCCGTTGCTCGACCGCGTAGGCCGTCCAGGAGGCTCGGTCGAGCTCGCGGAGGCGCTGCCGCAGCGCTGCCCTCGCCTGCGGCTGCAACCGGCTCCCACTGGCGCTCTCGGCCACCCGGGCGATTCGGGCCCCGAGCCGGTCGGCGGCCCGGGCGCTCCCGCCGCGAAGCAGCGGCGCGGCGAGCAGCCGTTCGGTGAGTGTCAGTGCCTTGCGGCTTCCGATCGAGCCGATCAGGGCCAGCGCCGAGACCCGGTCTGGGGCGTCGAGGGCAAGGCGCAGTGCCACCCCGCCACCCCAGGAGTGCCCAACCAGCACAGCCCGTGCGGTGCCCCGCTCGTCCAGGCAGCGAAGGACCGCCGCGGCGTTGACGCCGAAGCCGCCGGCCGGCGTCCCGTCGTACCCGGGGCGGGTGGGGGTGACGACGTCGAGCCCGGCGAGCAACGGCAGGACCGGGTCCCAGTCGGCGGCCGCTCCCGGCTGGCCGTGCAGCAGCACCACCGTAGTCATGCTGGGCCAACAGCGAAGGCGCCCCGATCATGCCGGGGCGCCCTCGTCGTCATAGCTGGAGCCGTCTAGAAGCCAGCCAGGCTGCCGTTGGGCGTGCCGTTGCCGGTCGGGCCGTCGAAGCCCGCACCGCCGGTGCAGAGGTAGGCGCCAGTGGTGGTACGGCCCTTCACGCAGCGGCCGTTGCTCCCGCTGGTGACGTCGAACAGGGTGAGCGGGGAGGCGTACAGCAACGCCGCGGGTGTGCCGGCCGTCTTGCCCGACAGGCCGTAGACGCCACCGATGATCGGCGCGGCGACCGACGTGCCGCCGAAGACGTACCAGTTGGCACCACCGGTGGAGCCGTAGCTGTCGTAGACGGCCACGCCGGTGGCGGGGTCGGCGACGGCCGCGACGTCAGCGATGGTGCGCCTGGCGCAGCCGGTGTCGTGCTGCCAGGACGGCTTGCTGATGTACGCCGAGCAGCCGCTGCCGGCGCCGCTCCAGACCGTCTCGGCCTGGCGGGTGCCATCTGCGTTGAGCACCAGGTTTGTGCCACCGACGGCCGTGACCGTGTTGAAGGCGGCCGGCGACTGGGCGCCGTAGCCGCTGTCGCCGGAGGAGACGGTGATCGCGACGCCCGGGATCGTGTAGTAGGTGTTCTGGATGCTCGTCTCGCTGGAGGACTCCGACCCGCCGTAGGAGTTCGAGATGACCTTGGCGCCCTTGGCGGCGGCCGTCTTGACCGCCGTGCCGAGGTCGGTGAACGAGGCGGAGTTGGCGCCGACGTAGATGATCGGGCAGCTCGGGCAGATCGCGGAGACCATCTCGAGGTCGAGCATCTCCTCCTGGCCCCAGCCGGTGTTGCCCGCTGGGAGGGTCGTCCCGCCGGTCTGGTTGTACGGCGTCAGGTTGGCGGTGCCCAGCTTGAACTGGGTGCGGTAGACGGCCAGGTCGGCGGCGGCGGTCGGGTGCGCGTAGGCGTCGACGATGGCGATCGTCGTGGTGCCGGTGCCGGTGAGCCCGTAGGCCTTCTTGAGCTGGGCGGGGGCGTAGCCGTTGGAATAGCTGGTGGTCGCGTCGGGTCGGGCGCCCCTGGTGCGGACGTGGGCGTCGCAGTGGGCATAGCCGGCGGCGACGTCGGCACAGACCCGCTTGTCGCCAGGCGTGGTGTCCGGAGGGGCGGCGACGGCGGTGTTCACCAAGGCCGGCAGGGCCAAGGAGGTGGCGGCCAGGGTCAACAGGATGGGGCGACAACGCATACGGAGTGCTCCCGTGCAGAAGGGGGGTGCTGTGCCCCTCCGGGTG
>JANXUE010000112.1 GCA_025352005.1 Frankiales bacterium | reverse complement strand
CCAGGTCGCGCGGGGAGCTCCAGCGCTGGGCGACGGCGTCCTTGAGCAGCCCGAGCGGGAGCGCTTCGAGCTGGCTGCCGAACAGCCCGTCGACGAGCTCCTGCTTGGCGGCCGGCGGCAGCGCCGGGTCGCCGACGGTGCGGCGCAGGTTGCCCTCGCGGTCAAGCAGGCGCACGACCGACAGCAGACCCTCCGCGACACCGCTGAGACCAGCGGCGTCGGGGACCTCGGCCGAGAGCGCCTTCAGGCGCGCACGGACCGCGGTGAGTGCCTCGCGGCTCGCCCCTTGCATCAGGCCGACGTCCCGTTCTGGGACTGCTCGAGCTCGGCGAGGAAGCGGTCGACGACCCGACGCTGGCGCTCCTCGTCGGCGAGGGACTCGCCGACGACACGCTCGGCGAGCTCCACCGCGAGGCGGCCGATCTCCCCGCGCAGCTGGGTGACGACCTGTTGCCGCTCGGCGACGAGCTGCTCCTCACCGTGAGCGGTGATGCGGGCCGCGGTGTCCCGCGCCTCCGCAGTCAGCTCGTCGACGATCGCCTTGCCCTGCTCGCGGGCCTCGTCCCGGATATGCGCAGCCTCGGCCCGTGCCTCCGCGAGCTGCGCCTTGTACTGCTCCAGAGCCGCGTTGGCCTCGGCCTGGGCGGCCTCCGCCTTGGCGATGCCACCCTCGATGGCCGCGGTGCGCTCGGCATAGGCTTTTTCAAACATCGGGAAGACGAATTTGCTGAGCAGGTAGTACAGCAGCCCGAAGGCCACGATCCCGACGATAATCTCTGCCGTCTTGGGCAGCAGCGGGTTGAAGTCTCCCGCTGCCACCAGGACAGCCGCGGTGGAGGCCACGACTTACTTGAGGGCGAAGGCGAGACCGATGCCGATGATGGCAAGGGCCTCGGCGAGGGCGAAGCCGAGGATGGCGATGCTCTGCAGCATGCCGCGCGACTCCGGCTGACGAGCGACACCGCTGATATACGCGGCGAAGATCAGACCGATGCCGACGCCCGGACCGATGGCGGCGAGGCCGTAACCGATCATGTTCAGGCTGCCGTTGATCGTCCCATTCATTGGTGGTCCCCTTCAGGGTTCGGGTGGTGCGGTGAGATCCCAGAGCCGTGCAGGCAGGTGCCCGTGCGGCCAGTTCGCGTCCGGCTGGTGCTCGTCCGGCTAGTGCTCGTCGGCGAGCGCGCCGCCGATGTAGAGGGCGGTGAGGAGGGTGAAGACGTAAGCCTGGAGCAGCTGGATGCCGCCCTCGAACAAGCTCAGGACGAGGCTCATGAAGAACGACAGGATGCCGACCGGGATGCCAACGACGTGGTTGCTGTAGTGCAGCAGTAGGTACTCCCCACCAGACACGAACAGCAGCAGCACGAGGTGACCGGCGAACATGTTGAACGTGAGACGCAGCATCAGCGTCAACGGCCTGACGATGACGGTCGAGAAGAACTCGATCGGCGCCAGCAGCAAGTAAACCGGGATCGGTATGCCCGGGGGGAACATCATGTCCTTGAAGTACTTGAAGACACCGTTCTTCTTGATGCCGATCGCCAGGAAGATGACCCACGACAAGATCGCCAGCACCAGCGGGAACGCGATGTGCGACGTGGAGGGGATCTGCAGGATCGGGATGATGCCGGCGATGTTGTTGACGGCGATGAAACTGAACAACGTCGCGAGATACGGCGCAAAGCGCAGGCCCTCATGGCCGATGGCGTCGAGCGCGACGTCGTTGCGGATGTAGCCGTACACGGACTCACCGGCAAACTGCAGCTTGCTGGGCACGACCTTGGCGTTGCGCGAGGCCAGCACGTAGAACACCGCGACCAGGGTCGTCATCAAGATGACGATGAGGATCGGCTTGGTGAACCAGCCGTCGTGGCTGAACAGGCCCGGGAAGTCGAAATCGTTCTTGGTCGGGCTCTCGAAGGTCTTCTTGCCGCCCTCGGTGGTGCCCTCCGTAAGGCGACCGAGCACAGTGGCAGTCGAGGAGGCGACGAGCAGGGTGCTCACGACGTCCCTTCAGGTCGGGTGGGGGCGATCCCCGGAGTTTGTGGCGCCTGCAGACAGGCAGCCGACCCAGCGGCGGTCACGGCTTACCATAGCGAAACCAGATGCTGTACAGCGCCGTGACGGTCCCGAGCAGCAGCCCCAGCATGACGAACAGCTGGTTGTCCAACCACTGGCTCACGAGGTAGCCCGCTCCGCCCCAGACGATGACGCCGGACATCAGCAGCCCGGAGGCTGCCCAGGCATCGTTGTGGGCCTTGCGGTCTTCGGCTCGTTCGCGCTCGCGGTCAGGGGGGTAGCCCGGTGCCATTTCTGCGCGATGTCCACGAACGGCAGAGGGCTCCGGAGAGCCGCCCAGCGGGTCTGTGGACATCGATCACAGCCTAGCGGAGCGTCCTGCCCGCTGTTGCGCCGGGGTTGTCAGAC
>JANXUE010000107.1 GCA_025352005.1 Frankiales bacterium | reverse complement strand
TTTGATATCTTATGATAGCGCCGTTGCGCCCAGTCGTCATTGTCAAACCGAGACCGCGCCAGAGACGCTCCCTCCGTAACACCCTTCCGGCACGAGGAAGCGCAAACAGTGCGCCTGGCGGTCCCGTCCGCTCAGGTGAGTAGTTACGGACTACGTCGGTCGTTCCGGCGTCCGGCCTTGATCAGGAGCCGGCAGCGATTCACCGGCCGGGACACTCGGGGCGACAGGTGACATCCTGCCGGTGGCTCTGGACGAGGGGGACCGTGAAGCGCGCATTGAAGGTGGTTGGAATCTTGTTTCTGCTGGCTCTGCTGGCCTTAGGCCTGCTCATCGGAATTGTGTCATTGGGCTTCGGGAAGTCTGGTTTCGGCAGCGGCTAGCGAGCGAGCCCTCGGAAGCGGGTGTGGTGCCGTTGAGCTGCTGTGAGAGCCGGCAGCCTTGCGCACTATGTGGCCAAGGGTGGACGGTTACCGGTCTCTGGAGCTCGGGGCCCCTGGAGAGCAGAGTCGCCGACTCAACGGCCTGGTGCTGGACGGCACTAAGCGTGCGGCAGCCGGCATCCGGGCGGAGTACGAGGACGAGGGTGAGTCCGTCGAGCGCGTTGGCGAGGTGCTCGTCCTCCTCGACAGTGGCCGTCAGGAGATCGGTCGGCTACTCGTCACTGGCGTCATCGAGTGTGGCTTCAATGAGGTCCCATGGGACTTTGCCGAGGCAGAGGGAGAAGGCTTTACCTCCGTCGAGGACTGGCGAGCCCGCCACCCTCGCGTTTGGGAGGGAGAGGGCCACATCGTCAGGCCGAGACGCCGTTCGTATCTCGTTCGAACTGCTCACTCTCGGCTCCTCGCCCAAGCCGTTAGTAGGGGCTCCGCTACCTCATCTCAGTTTGGCAAGCCCGGCGGCGCGGATAACAACCCGTTCTCACCTCCGGGAGGCTCCTGGGCAACGTAGGTGACGGCCCTGATCGTCCCGGCCTTGGTAGTCGAAGCCCCGAGGGCCTATATGCCCGCAGGGGCCTCGACGATGTGGAAGGTATACCTGCCGAGTGGTAGGTCTACTTACCGTACGAAGGGAGCCGCCATGCATGCCGGATTGCCCTTGCGCTCGATCATCCCGACCATCGACGCCCCAGTCCTGACGGTCTTGGCCGGGACCACGGGGCCCCTGTCCGGTCGACGCATCGCAGCCCTCGCGGGCGCCAGCCATCCAGCAGTTGGGGCCGTCCTGGCGCGACTGACGGAGGCGGGGATCGTGACAGCGACACCACAGGGACCGTCGGTGCTGTACGTCGCCAACCGCGACCACCTCGCCTGGCCGGCGATCGATACCCTCACCCGGCTGCGGGGTGCTGCGCTGGACCTGATGCGCGACAGCATCGGCTCCTGGCCGATCGCGCCCCGGACCGCGCTGTTGTTCGGGTCCTTCGCCCGTGCTGACGGCGACGACAGCAGCGACATCGACCTGCTGCTCGTCCAGCCGATCGTGCCGTCAGGCGCCGGGGCAGCACAGGGCTGGCAGCAACGGTGGGAGCAACGGTGGGAGCACCAGGTCGTCGAGCTCCAGGAACGGGTCCAGCGCGCGACCGGCAACCACGTGCAGGTTCTCGACGAAGACCTCGGCAAGCTCCGGCGTCGGGTGCAGGCGGCCGACCCCATCCTGGACAGCTGGCGGGCCGACTGCCTGGTCCTGGCAGGGTCGGCCACCCTCGATGAGGTCCTTCTCGAGGCTGTGGCGGAGGAGCGGGTGTGACCTCCCGAGCAGGCGGGCGTGTCACTCCCTGCACGACTGCCGACGCCCGCGCCCGGCAGCGCAAGGCACAGTCCTTCGCCACCGGCGCCGAGCTGGTCCTCGAGCTCGGCGAGGAGACCGGTCTAGACCTTCCCGCAGTCGCCGCTGCCGCTGTCCGTTCTGGCCGGGATCGCTGCGGCCGATGCTGCCTGCTGCAGCGCCCCGGGTGAGCGGTCTCGAGGCCAAGACCATCGGCAAGCGGAGCAGCTGGTCGCTACGGTGCTGCCGAATGGCCCGCAGATGGCCAAGGACCTCAAGCGGTTGCTGGAGCGCAAGGACAACGCGCACTACTGCGTGATCAGCACCAGCGAGAAGGAAGCGCGCGACATGCTGGGCTGGGCGAAGCGCCTGGTTGGCGACGCGCAACGGGTCCTCGACCGCTGACCGCATATCGGTACCCGGCTGCGCCGACGAAACCGTCGTTCACAAATCCTGGGCCGTCTGTGGGCCGTGAGAGATCGGCCACAGGGGGTATTGGTCCGTCAACGACGGACACCCTCGGGAAACGCATAACCGCAGGTCAGCACCGTAGAGCTCTTCGAGCTCGCCGTGGCTCGCGAAGATTCGGTGCGGGCTGCGGTTTCGCTGTGCCTCTGGCGGTAGCGGTCTTGGCTGAGGACGATGGGTTGGTCCGTCCCGGTCGGACACCGAAGCCTCTGTAGTGCCTGTGAGCCTGTAGGTCAGCATGGTGGTGGAGGGCTCCCACGGGAACCGTGGATTGTTGGCTCTCCGGGCATCGATGTGGGTCGATTCCGGGCCTGATGGCCACGGATTGCCCTGCTGGGCAGGCGATCAGGGTGGCGTGCTGAGGGTTGGGTGACGCACACAGGCGTGGACCTAGGTTTGGAGGTTCCTACACCAATCCAGACAAGGGACACCTGTGCGCGTCACGACTGCATTCAACCGCCTGCTGAGCCTGCCCGGGGCGAGGGTCACGGAG